>CALMJG010000042.1 GCA_937864195.1 uncultured Novosphingobium sp. | reverse complement strand
TGAAACTAATTTGCCGGAGGCCGGGAGTCAAGCGAAGCGCGACCAATCGGCCTTAAAGCGTGGGCATCTGCTGGCTGGCGCAGTGGAAGCTGCCGCCCCCGGCCAGCACGGCATCGGCCAGAATGCCGATCACCTGACGGTCCGGGAACAGCTCGGCCACTGCCGCCACCCCGTCGGCATCGTGGGCGGTGCCATAGGTCGGCACGACCACCAGCTGCGAGGTCACGGCGAAGTTCATATAGCTCGCCGGTTCGATCCGCCCGTCAGTCTCGACGCGGCCCGGCGACGGCACTTCACGCACCGTCACCCCGAAGGCTTCGGCACGCGCCCTGGCGTCCGCGTAAATCGCCGCGTTGGGATCGCCCGTCCCGGTCGCGCGCGGCAGGGCAAGAACGCCCGGGGCCACGAAGCGGGCGAGGTTATCGACGTGGCCGTCGGTATGGTCGTTGATCAGCCCATCGCCCAGCCACAGCACCCGGTCGAAACCAAGGTCGCGGGCCAGCCGCGCCTCAAGGTCGGCGCGCGAAAGCTGCGGGTTGCGGTTGGGGTTGAGCAGGCACTGCTCGGTAGTCACGACCAGCCCGGTGGAATCCCCATCGAGCGCCCCGCCCTCCAGCACCCAGTCGCAGGTTTCGACCGCCAGACCGGCGCTCTCTGCCAGCTCGGCGCCGATCTCCTGATCGCCGTCCATCAGGTACTTGCCGCCCCAGCCATTGAAGCCGAAGCGGCGGGCGATCTGGCGCGCGCCCTGCTGCACCACCAGCGGCCCGGTATCGCGCAGCCAGACATCGCCATAACGGCGCATTTCCAGCTTCACCGCACTGCTGCACAGCGCGCGGGCGCGTGCCAGATTGGCCTCGTCGCGCACGATCAGGCGCACTTCCTGCCCGCTGTCGGCAACGGCACTGGCGAAGGCCGCGATCTGTTCCTGCGCCCGGCCCAGAAAGCCCGGCCACTCGACCGGATCGTGCGGAAAACCGATCCACAGCCACTGCTGCGGATGCCATTCGGGCGGCATCCGCATTGTCACATCGCCCATGGCTTACTTCTTGCCCTTCAGGCTGGCGTCGCGGATCGCGCGGAACTCGTCGGTCGGGTGCCAGTTCGGCCAGTCCTTGCTCATCGCCAGGCTGCGACCGAGCCGGTAGTACAGCTCGCCGTCCTGCAGGATGCCCGACCAGTCCCAGCTGGCGTCATATTCGTCGTTCGGGCCGTGATAGTTCTTCGCGGTATAGGCGTCCGAATAGGCCTTGGCCGCCGCCTTGCCGCCCGGCACCCAGTCCGACCCCCGGCCCAGGTTGAACATCGGGACGCCGCGCTTGGCCATGCTGAAATGGTCGGAGCGATAGTAATAGCCGCGCTCGACATCCTGCTCGGGCGACTGGACCAGGCCCATCGCCTTGGTGACTGCGTTGACGTAGTTGGTCAGTTCAGACTTGTCGCCACCAGTGACCTGGAAATCGCGCGCCGGGCGGCCCGGCGAGATCGCGTCCATGTTCACGCCGCCAACCGTCTTCGCCAGCGGAAAGATCGGGTTCTGGGCATAGAATTCCGAGCCGAGCAGGCCTGATTCCTCCAGCGTCACGGCCAGGAACACCTGGCTGCGGTCAGCCGCGCCGGTCTTGACGTTGGCCTCGGCCAACGCCGCCAGCATCGCCGTTCCGGTGGCATTGTCGAGCGCGCCGTTGCAGATGTCATCACCCGTCTCGTCGGCCTTGCAGCGCCCCAGGTGATCCCAGTGCGCGGTGTAGAGCACGTATTCGTCCGGCCGCTTCTTGCCGGGCAGAATGCCGACCACGTTGCGCGAGGTGGCGCGGCGGATCGAATTGTCGAAGCTGGTGCTGGCCTTGAGGCCGAGCGGCACGGCCTTGAAGCCTTTGACTTTGGCAGCGGCAGTCAGCGCGGTCAAATCCTTGCCGGCAGCCGAAAAGATCGTCTTGGCCACATCCTGCTGGATCCAGCCGTTGGCCTCGGTCTGGTCGTTGCCGTTGTTGGCCTTCTGGACATAGTACTGCGCCCCGGTCCAGCTCGATTCCACGACGTTCCAGCCGTAAGCGGCGGGAAAGGTGTCGTGGACGATCAGCGCCCCGCGCGCGCCCTGGCGGGCGGCTTCCTCGAACTTGTAGGTCCAGCGCCCGTAATAGGTCATGCGGCGGCCCTTGAAGAGGCCATCCTCGGTCTCGCTGGCATAGTCGGGGTCATTGACCAGGATCACCGCGATCTTGCCCTTCATGTCGACGCCGGCATAGTCGTTCCAGCCGAGTTCGGGGGCATTGATGCCGTGGCCGACGAAGACCAGTTCGGCATCCGCAATCTCGGTACGCGGGGTGGCGCGATAGGAACCGACCACGAAATCCTTGCCCGGCGCGAACAGCAGGGTCTTGGCCCCGCCGGTGACGGCAAGCCCAGCTTCACCGGTAGTCGTGATCTCGACGATCGGCACGTCCTGGGTCCAGCTGCCCTTGTTGCCCGGCTGCAGCCCGGCGGCGCGGAACTGCTCGATCAGGTAGGCGACGGTCTTGTCCTCGCCAGCGGTGCCCGGCGCGCGGCCTTCGAAGGCATCGGACGACAGCGTCTCGACCATCTGCTTGAGTTTCGCCTCGGGCAGGGGCACCGGCGCCACGACCGGAACCGGCGCGGTTTTCGCCAGTGCGCTGGTCGAAAGCAGCAGGCTGGCAAGCGCCAGCGGGGCAAGTCGATTGATCATGGAAACAGACCTCTGGTGAGTTTGACGCATGGCCCCGATTGGCAGAGCCGCGCCGCGCCGACAAGCGCCGCCCGTCGATCACCATCGCCATTTGATCGGACCGCTTGATCGCGGTGAGCGGAGCGGGCATCCCGATTCGCGATGAGTATCAAGACCACGCCTGGCGACTGGACCGGAGCAATTGCGCGGGCGCGTGCCCACGCGCCCTATCTCGCCCACGGGCTGGACCGCCTGCCCGCGCTAGAAGGCCTGCTCGCCGCCGGGGCCATCGAGGCGGCGCTGGATTGGGCGAAAGCGGCTGGACAGGGCGCCGAAACGGTTGGCAGCGCGCTGCGGCGCGAGAAGCTGGCGCTGGCAACGGCGCTGGGAATCGGCGATCTGGCAGGCGCCCTGCCACTGCTGCGGATCACCGGCGAACTTTCGGACTTCGCCGACCGCTCGCTTGATGCCGCGATAGCCGACGCAATCCGCGCGCGGGTGCCGGATGCGGAGCCTGCCGGCTTCCTGGCGCTCGCGCTCGGCAAGCACGGCGCGCAGGAGCTGAATTACTCCTCCGATATCGACCCGATCCTGCTCTACGACCCCGCACTGCTGCCGCGCCGACAGCGCGACGAACCGGGCGAGGCCGCACAGCGCGTTGCCCGCACGTTGATGCAGACGATGAGCCATGTCGACGGCGAGGGCTATGTCTTCCGGGTCGACCTGCGGCTCCGGCCGGCCTCGGAAGTCAGCCCGCTGGCGATCCCGATCGAGGCGGCGCTCACCCATTACGAAAGCTCGGCACTGGCCTGGGAGCGCGCGGCCTTCATCCGCGCCCGCGCCTGCTCCGGCGATGTCGCGGCGGGCGAGGCATTCCTTTCCGCGATCCGGCCCTTCGTATGGCGCAAGAGCCTCGATTTCGGGGCGATTGCCGAGATCGGACGGCTCACCGGGCGGATCCGCAGCAGTCATAGCGGTGCGGTGCGGCCGGGACCGGGATTCGACGTCAAGAAAGGGCGCGGCGGGATCCGCGAGGTGGAATTCTACGCCCAGACGCTCCAACTGATCCACGGCGGGCGCAATCCCGCGCTGCGCCTGCGCCATGTGCGCGCCAGCCTTGACGCCCTGGCCACCGCCGGACTGGTCGATCCCGATGATGCCCGGGCCCTTGGCGAAAGCTATGACCGGCTGCGCACGATCGAGCACCGCCTGCAGATGGTCGCGGACCAGCAGACCCAGACCCTGCCGAGCGATCCCGCCGCGCTCGACAATGTCGCGCGGCTCGATGGGCTGCCTGACGGGGCCGCCTTGGTGGCCGAGCTTGAACAGGTCTGCGAGGCGGTCGGCGCGCGTTACGACAAGTTGATTGCGCTCCACGGCGACGATGGCGGCGCGGTCGCCATGCCGGCCGGCGAGGACCGCGCGCCTGACCTCGCCCGGCTCGGCTTCGCGGACGCCGAAGCGCTGGCCGCTCGGATCGAAGGGTGGCGCTCTGGCCGGATGCGCGCGCTGCGCAGCGATGCGGCGCGCGCCGCGTTCGATGCGATCCAGGGGCCTCTGCTGACCGCCTTTGCCGCCTCGCCAGAGCCTGAACGCGCGCTGCTGCGCTGGGAGGAACTGCTCGTCAACCTGCCCAGCGCGATCAACCTGTTCCGCTTGCTGGAAGCCCGTCCCGCGCTGCTGCAACTGCTTGGGCGGATTCTCAGCCTGGCCCCGCCGCTGGCCGATGCCCTTGCCCGTCGCGCCGACCTGCTCGACCCGCTGATCGATGCCAGCGCCTTCGACCTGCCGGGCGATGTCGAAGCGCTCACGGCAGAATTCGCTGACGGGGAAAGCGGCGACGATTACCAGCAACTCCTTGACCGTGTGCGCCGCAAGGTCGGCGAAAAGCGCTTTATCCTGGGGGTTCAACTGATCGAGGGCGTGCGCGATCCGCGCTCCATCGGCCAGGCACTGTCGCGCATCGCCGAAGCCGCGCTGACCGTGCTGGCCACAGCGGCCACGGTCGAGTTCGAGCGCGTCCACGGGCGGATCGCGGGCAGCGAGCTGGTGGTCATGGGCTATGGCCGGCTGGGCGGCGGCGTGCTGACCCATGCCTCCGATCTCGACCTGGTGTTCCTGTTCACCGGAGAGCACAGCGCGGAAAGCGATGGCGCACGGCCGCTGGGCGGCACGCTCTATTTCAACCGCCTGTCGCAGCGGGTGATTGCGGCGCTTTCGGTGCCGACCGCCGAAGGCGCGCTCTACGAAGTCGACACGCGGCTGAGACCCTCGGGCGCGCAGGGGCCGATCGCGGTCAGCCTGGACAGCTTCGAGCGCTACCAGCATGAGGCTGCCTGGACCTGGGAGCACATGGCCCTGGCCCGCGCGCGCGTCTTGCACGGCCAGCCGGAGGGACGCGCTGAACTGGAGCGCATTATCCAGACCGTCCTGACCATGCCGCGCGATTCGGCCAAGCTGCGCCAGGACGTGCTCCACATGCGCAGCGAGATGGCGCGCCACAAGCCGGGCAAGGGGCCGCTCGACGTGAAGCTGGCGCGCGGCGGGCTGGTCGATATCGAGTTCCTGACCCACTATCTCCAGCTGCACGCCCACGTGGGCCTGATTCCGGCGATTCCAGCCGCGCTGGCTGCCCTGGTCGAGGCCGGGCTGCTCGCCCCACCCATTGTGGAGGCCCATGCCGCGCTGGCGCGCTTCCTGATCGCGGCACGCCTGCTGGCCCCCGACAGTGAGGAGCCGCCCGCCGCCGCGCGCGAGGTGCTTGCGCGCGCCTGCCAATGCGGCGATTGGGAGGAACTGAAGGCGAATCTCGCCGCCGCGCGCCGCACCGTTGCGGCCAGCTGGTCGGCGGTGTTCGGCGAACAACTGGAGCTGGAACCATGACCGCATTTCCCGGCGTCGGCGACGCCATGCCCGACATCGCAATGACCGCTGCCGACGGCTCCGCAGTGAAGCCTTCGGACTTCGCGGGGCGCAAGCTGGTGGTGTTCTTCTACCCCAAGGACGACACCCCCGGCTGCACCACCGAGAACAAGGATTTTTCCCATCTTTCCGAAGAGTTTGCCAAAGCCGGCACAGCCCTGCTCGGTGTCTCCAAGGATACCCCCGCCAAGCATGCGAAGTTCGCCGCCAAGCACGGCCTGACCGCACCGCTTGCCAGCGACGCGGAAGTCGGCGGCCTGTCCGATGCGCTCGGAATCTGGCGTGAAAAGCAGAACTACGGCCGCACCTACATGGGCATGGTCCGCTCGACCTATCTGGTCGATGCCCAAGGCCGGATCGCCCAGGTCTGGAGCCCGGTGAAGGTCAAGGATCACGCCGCGCAAGTGCTTGAATCCGCGCGCGCACTCTGACCGGACCAGCGGCATGACATCCCTGTCGGCGGCGATTCGTGCCGCCCTGCTCGAAGCGGATCCGCGAGCCAAGGCGATGGCTGCGCGGCGGGTCGCGCGCGACTGGCGCCTGGGGCGGCTCGACTGGGACTTCGCGGTGGCCATGCCGGACGAACCGGGGCGGCCGAACGAGCCGGAATTGCTGCCACCCAACCGCATGCCCAAGCGCGGCAAGGGCGGTTCGGAGCGCGGACGAATCGCCCTGTGGCACGCCCTCGCCCACATCGAATTCGTCGCAATCGATCTGGCGCTCGACATGGCCGGCCGGTTCGGTGCGGGAATGGGGCGGGACTTCGTCTCGGACTTCCTGTCTGTCGCGGCGGACGAGGCGATGCATTTCGCCCTGATCGAGCGACATCTCCACGCGCTCGGCAGCTGCTACGGCGCGCTTCCCGCCCATTCGGGCCTGTGGGACGCCGCCAGTGAAACCGCGCACGACGTCGCTGCCCGCCTGGCGATCGTGCCGATGGTACTGGAAGCGCGCGGGCTTGATGTCACTCCGGCGACCCTGGAGCGGGTGCGCGCGGCCGGGGACCGCATCGGCGCGCGCATTCTGGAACGAATCCTTGACGACGAAATCCGGCACGTCCGGTTCGGCGCAAAGCACTTCGCCGCAGTCTGCAACGGGCGGGGTGAATCGCAGGAGGTGCTGTGGAAAACCCTTGTTGCACGCCACTTTCGGGGAGCGATTAAGCCTCCGTTCAACGACTCAGCGCGTCACAGTGCCGGTTTACCGCGCGAACTCTACGCGGCGCTTGCCAGCTGAAAGCAGCCCGGGTTAATCCAACCTTCGAGACGTCGGGGGGTTCCGGCCATCTCTGAAAAAATCCAGCTCCGGGCTGCGCTCGGGGCAAACAGGGTTCGCACGGCTTGCCCGCAGGCCGATGAAACAAGGTAGTTCGAGTGGTCGTGATTTCGTTTCTTGCCAAGTTCCGGTCGATTGCCGCCCTTGCGGCATTTGCCGGTCTGGCCGTTTCCAATCCCGCCCTGGCCAACAGCAGCGCTGCCGCTGCCGATGTCACCGCCCCGCTGCGCACGGCCCAGTCGGCCAAGCCCGCGACCGCCAGCACCGACGCTGAATTCCGCCGCCTCTTCGCGGACTGGAAGGCGCTCGATCGCGGCGTGGTGAACACGGTGCAGATGCGCACCGCGCTCCCGGCCTCGCCGCTGACCCAAGGTTCGATCCTGCGTCCCGCGGGCGTGTCGATCCCTTCGCGGATGCCGGTTGAAAACGCCTCGCTCACCAGCAGCTACGGCATGCGCACCCACCCGGTTCTGGGCGGACGCCGCGCACACAAGGGCATTGACCTCGCCATGCCGACCGGGACCCCGGTCTTTGCGACTGCGGACGGCATCGTCAGCAAGGCCGAATGGTTCTCCAGCTACGGCCTGTACATCTCGCTTGAGCATGGCGCGGACATCCAGACCCGCTATGGCCATCTTTCGCGCCTCAACGTTGCCGCCGGCCAGCCGATCCGCAAGGGCGACGTGATCGGCTATGTCGGCTCGACCGGACGTTCGACCGGTCCGCACCTCCATTACGAAGTCCGCATCGCCGGCGCTTCGGTCAACCCGCTCCCCTACCTGCAGGCCGATGCCGCAGCCAAGCCGCAGCTCGCACTGGCCGAAGGCGGCGCCCAGGGCGGCGGCGACGACGAGTAATTCCACCCCGGATCCGGGCGAAGACCTGGAGCGGCGATCAGCTTCGATGAGGATGCTGGGAAAAAGGCGATGGGCTCCATCGCCTTTTTCTTTTTGCGATATTTAACCGAGCGGTTAAAACCCTCGTGAGGCGGCCGGAATCAGGCCGCATGCGAGAGAGAGCGAACGGCAAATGCATCCTTCCATCCACGCAAGGACCAATCCCGAAAAGCCCGCCATCATCATGGCCGGAACCGGCGAAACCATCAGCTTTGGCGAGCTGGACAAGCGCTCGAACCGCGTCGCCCAACTGATCCGCAATCGCGGCATCCAGGTTGGCGATACCATCGCGATCTGCATGGAAAATCATCCCTGGTACTTCGCCCTCACCTGGGGCGCCCAGCGCGCGGGCGTGCACTACGTCTGCATCTCAAGCCGCCTCACCGCGCCTGAGATCGCCTATATCCTTGAGGACAGCGGTGCGAAACTGCTGTTCGGGTCGGACTACCTTGCCGCGACTCTGGACGAGGTCGCCGGGCTGGCTCCCTCGGTCAACCAGCTTCGCTTTGGCGCCGCCGGGGATCGCGCAGCCGAGCCCGCCCTCGCCGCCATGCCCGACACAGCCATCCCGGACGAGCGCGCCGGTGTCGACATGCTCTATTCGTCAGGCACGACCGGCCGGCCCAAGGGGGTCAAGATCCCGCTGCCGGAGGATCCGGACATTGCCCAGGTCAATGCGCTGGTCGGTCTCGCGTCGATGGCATTCGGCATCAAGCCCGACGCCATCTACCTGTCACCCGCCCCGCTCTACCACGCCGCACCGCTGCGCTGGTCGATGACCGTCCAGAAGCTGGGCGGCACCGTGGTAGTCATGGAAAAGTTCGATCCCGAGCAGGCGCTGCAGCTGATCGAAAAGTACAAGGTTACCGACAGCCAATGGGTTCCCACCCATTTCGTGCGGATGCTCAAGCTGCCGGAAGAAGTGCGCACCCGGTACGATACCTCCAGTCTCAAGTGCGCAATCCATGCCGCTGCCCCCTGCCCGGTGCCGGTCAAGCATGCGATGATCGACTGGTGGGGCCCGGTCATCTACGAATACTACGCTGGGACCGAAGGCAATGGCTTCACCTTCATCACCAGTCAGGAATGGCTCCAGCGGCCGGGTTCGGTCGGGCGGGCACTGACGGGAATCGTCCGCGTGTGCGACGAGAATGGCGATGAAGTACCCTGCGGCACCGAAGGCCAGATCTTCTTCGAGCCGACCGAGGCCAACGTGCCGTTCGAATACCACAATGATCCGGTCAAGACCGCCGAAAGCCGCAACAAGCACGGCTGGACCAGCCTTGGCGACGTCGGCTACCAGGACGAGGAAGGCTATGTCTTCCTGACCGACCGCAAGAGCTTCATGATCATCTCCGGCGGCGTCAATATCTACCCGCAGGAGATCGAGAACCTGCTGGTGACCCACCCCAAGGTCGCGGACGCGGCAGTGATCGGAGCGCCCGATCCGGACATGGGCGAAAAGGTGGTCGCGGTTGTCCAGCCTGCCGACATGGCACAGGCCGGCCCCGCGCTGGCCGAGGAACTGATGGCCTACCTCGCCCCGCAACTCAGCCGCGTGAAGATGCCGCGCCAGATCGACTTCCGCGAGGAACTGCCGCGCGAGCAGACCGGCAAACTCTACAAGCGCCACCTGCGCGATGAGTACAAGGCTGCCTACGAAGCCCAGCTGGCGCAGGGCTGAGGCTGCGGCATCGGCAGATCGCTAGCGCGGCCTGCCGCTCAGTTCGTCCCGGATACCGCGACCCGGTCGAGCACCTGCCTGACATGTGCGGCGATCGCTTCGCGGAATTCCTTCCACGTCCAGCGTCGGGCCTCGGCCTGGATGGCGGCAGGGTCCAAGTCTCCCGCGGCCTTTCGCCTTTCCAGCCCGGTGATCGTCTCTGCCAGGGCAAGGATTTCGCCGGCAGGCACGATCGTCGCGGCTTGAGGTGTCAGGTTCAGGTCCGGCAGCCCCGTCTCCCGGGTGCCGACAACGTGGCATCCGGCTTCGAGCGCTTCCAGATAAACGAGGCCGAAACCTTCGACCAGGGAAGGCATGATGAAGACGTCAGCCGATCGGAACAGCGCGTTCAGTTCCTCTCGGCTCTGCCGACCGAGCACGGTGATGCCGCGCTGATCGAGCAACGGGACGATCCCGGGATCGGTGCGGTAGCTGACGATGGTCAGTTCTGAACCGGTTGGAGTGGCTTCCTGCCAGGCAAGGGCCAGGTGGTGCAGCCCCTTGCGCTGAAGGCCCTGGCCGACGAACAGGAACCGGCAGGGTCCGTCCGGCCGCCGCACGGCGTCGGGGGCATTTCCGTCCGAACCATAGGGGATGATCGTGATCCGCTCGGGCGGGCAACCTGCTCGCTCTAGCGAGGCCCGGGTCATGGCGCTGGCACAGATGACGGAATCAGCATACCGCCAGGCATCATTGACCCGCTTGTTGCCCGCCGCCTTGCGCTCCAACGCCATCGACCAGGCCACCTGCGGATAGCGCGCGAAATCGGCCTCCAGGATCTCCATCGTAAGAGCGGGATGCGGGTGATATTCGAAGTCGATCACCGCGGCCCCGGGTCCAAGCCGGGGATCCCCGTCAAGATAGGATGAATAGGCTAGCAGCCCCGCTCCCTGCCGCCGCGCAAGCCGGACCGCCCTTGATCCCAGCAGCCGGTCCGTCAGGCCGAACACCCGCTGCATGGGCACCTTCAGCAGTTCGGCCAGATACTGAACCGCAAAACTGCCAAGCGCCAGGTGGGTAAGGGTGGCGGGAAGACCTTGGCGGTAGCGCCGCGCAAGAAACCGCGGCAACAGGCGGTGCAGGCGGGGATCGGCATAGAAATCGGTGACAAAGCCCGACAGCAAGCCCGCCTCAGCCAAGGCAAGCGGGACCTCGTAACCGTCGCGGTTGCGATTGTGGACACAGACCACCTGACTGACGGCAGGCGCAGCAGCACTCGGTTCCGACAAAGACGCCATCGAACGCTCTATAGCCTTGGCGGGCGAGCCGCGCGACGGCTTTCGTGACGCCTGATCGGTCAAAGTGTTTTCCTACATATAACCATATCGGTTATTTCTCAACTCCTGATTCGAAAGGAGTCCGCATGTCTTCCACCCCGATCATCAACCCGGGCGGCTACACGCCCGCCCGGGCACTCGTTTACGCTGACACCGACGGTTCCGCCGTGCAGGTGAGCAGCGCGGCCCCCCTGCCGGTCAGCCTGGGCAGCACCGCCCCGGCTCCGGCAGCGTTGTCCGGCACCCTTGCGGCAAGCGGCTCGGTCGGTCCCTTCACCCCGGTCGCGGGCAAGCCCGTCATTCTGGCACTTTCGGGCACCTGGAGCGGCAGCGTCCGCCTGCTGCGCTCCACCGACGGCGGCACGACCCGGCTTCCGCTCACCATGGCAGGTGCCGCCTGGGCCCAGTATTCCGCCAACTGCTGCGAACCGGTGTGGGAAGAACACGAGGCCGGAGCCCAGCTCTATCTGTCCGGCACCGTTACCTCGGGTTCGATCGCTTACCGGGTGTCGCAATGAGCGTCGATCTGATTGCCCGCGCGCTCGGCGCTCGCAGCGGCCCGACCGCAAACACGGCGGCCCTGATCGCGGCCCTGCGCAGCAACGGCGCCGCAACCCGCCCCCTTGAACGACTGCCCGCCAGCGATCAGCCGGTGCTCACCCAAGGCGGAGCCGGGGCCAATTCGACCATCAACGCCCGCGCCTACTGGAACCCCCTGTTCTTGTGCGAGAATCCCGTCTTCACCTATCTTTCAGGCCCGATCGTCAAGGCCGGGACTACCTCGCCGTCGTGGGGCTATGCCCGCTCGCGCGGGGCTGCCTATGGCGGCGGTGGCAGGGGGTCGGGGCCATTCGCCTACGAATTCATGCACAGCGGAACGCAGCTGGAAATCCCGGTGTTCGGCATGGGCAATCCGGGGGCGAACTTCCGCGTGCTGGTCAACGGTTGCCTCGCGGGGACCATGGCCCTGCCCTACAACACCGGGCAGGGGTGCTATGTGAAGCTGGTCTTCCCGGTGAGCGGCACCCGCCGGATCACGGTCGAAACGCAGAGTGTTCCAGTCAACGGCGTCAACGTGGCCAATGCCGCCGAGATTGCATCGACCGGTGCAGCCCGGCCGCTGGTCACGGTCATCGGTGACAGTTTCGCCGAAGGCACTGGCGCGGCGCTGGGCGAAGGCGAAGTGCTGGTCATGGCCCGGGCGCTGGGCTTCGATTGCAGCCTGGCCGCATCGGGAGGCACCGGGATGCTCAACCCCGGCACCCGCGTGAACTTCCTGGACCCGGAACGCCTGCTCGACATGACGCTGAGCGGAATCACCAGCGTCCAGACCGGCGCTGCGGCGGCCGATCCGAAGCTGGCGGTGGTACTGGGCACCATGAACGACCACCTTTCCAGCCCCGGCGCGTTCGGCGCCACGCTGCAGGAAGCGATCGCCAACCGCACCCATGCGATGATCGACGCCTGGCAGGCCGCGCGGCCCGGCAAACCGATCGTGTTCTTCGGCCCGACCTGGCCGAGCGGCCCTCCGAACAACCGCCCGCCACTGACGGTCTACAATGTCCGGGACGGCATCATGGAAGCGGCCTGGAGCCGCGCCAATGAGAATGTCTGGTACATCGACCGCCTGATGCCGCACCTGCGCGAAGGGGTGTGGAACACGGCCAGCGACCAAGCGAGCCTCTACACAACCACCGACGGCACCCACCCGACCGCGCTTGGCCACAAGCTGGATGGGCTCTGGATGGCGACCGTCCTTCGCCGCCTGATCCTCAGCGAATTCGCCTGAAGCATTCTCCCAAATCATGGAGTCGTCATGGCCGACATACTTTTCACTCAGATTGCCACCGAGAATATCCGCAGCGGCACGGACCTGGTCCAGACCAGCGGACGCGACGCGATCGGCAAGGCGCCCGGCCTCTACGCGGCCGACGCTCTCGCCACCGCAGCCCTGTTTGCGGCCCACCCCCGCTTTGTCGCGCGGTCGAGCAATGGGCGCTACTTCCGGGCGCTCCCGCAGGAGGGCCGTGTCCAGGTGGACCTATCAGGCGCAAGGGGCGACGGGATCGTAGATGACGGGCCAGCGATCCGCGCGACGACTGCTTACGCGGCGGCGATCGGTGCCCAGGGCATCAGCTTCTCCCAGCCGCGTTATCGCATGGAATCGATGACCGCAGCGGAATCGGGCGTAGTAGGTGGAGCCCAGCCCTCCTTTATCCTTGCCAGCAACACGGTTCACGATTTCAGCGGGGCGGAGCTGACGAGGCAGTACGGCGGCGGCGGCGTCATCTTTGGCCCGTCCAGCTCGGCGCCCATGATTTCGCTGCCGCTGATTGCCGATGTGGCGGCGGGTGACACCACCGTACGACTGGCGGCTGCGCACGCCGCACAGCTCAGCCCCGGCGAGACAGTCTACTGGATGCTGGGCGAGCTTCCGTATGACACTCGACATTTCCCCCTTCAGGACGTTGAACAACTGCGGCAGTTCATCGATGCTGGTGCGGCGGATCAGGCGGCCGATCGGGGTGATCCGGTCGTCGTCCCGCCCGGTCGAGCGGTTTCCGGCATGGTCGCTCGCCGCGGTCCGCATGGAGCGGAACTTGTAGACATCGAAGAACCGGTTGCCCCGCCCAACGCGCCGCTGGCGGAACAGCACCGGCGCGCCGTCCTGGAGCAGGATGGCAAGCGCCACCACTGCGAGGAGTGGGGACAGCACGATCACCGCAGCTCCGGCAATGGTCACGTCGAACAACCGCTTGGCAACGCGCGCGCGCAGCCCCAGCGGCCCAAGCGAGACCCGCAGGAAGCCGTGGGAACCGGCGATCCGCGCACCGTGGGCACCAAGCTCGACCACGGAATCGTCGATCACCTCGCCATCGACGTTGGCTCCTTTGAGGATGAACGACCAGACCAGGCGCCGGGGCGGCGGGCAGCTCACCACCACGCGGTCCGCCGATTGGAGCAGCGCGCCCAGCCGGTCGAGCGCTGCCGGATTGTCGAGTGCGGCCACTATGCCATAGCTCGCGGCCTCGATATGCACCGCGCCCGGCAGTTCCAGCGTCGGTCCGCCATCGAGAATCACCAGTTCGTTGACCATCCGCGGCCCACAGCGCCAACGCACGAACGAACGCATCTGGGCGCGCATCCAGACCAGCCCGAGCGCGGTCAGAACGAACCCGCCGGTAAAGACCACGCGCGAGAAGGCCGCGCTGGACTTGGCATAATAGGCAATCGAGACCACCAGCGCCGCCGACAGGGCGAAGGCCACCAGCGCGCGCAGCACTCCCCTTCGCGGCCGGATCAGGGCGTCGATCGAATAGGCGCCGTTATAAAGCGCGATTGTCAGGAACAGGGGGAGGACAAGCTGCGCGAGCACTGCGGCCTTGCCCGCCCCTTGCGCGCCCAGATAAAGCGTACCGGCCGCAACGTAACCCGCGAACACCATGGCACAATCGCCCAGCAGCAAGGCCAGATAGCATTGCAGGCGCCGCCGTTCGAGCGGCTGGGCAAGCGGAAGCTCGCGCAACAGAGACGCGGGTGCGTTCACCGCACGGCCTCGCCGGGCAATGGAATGCCAAGTGGAATCATGGACCCCTTCCCAAGGGAATCGACCTGCAATAGCCCGCAGGTTTATGCATGCTGCGCTGCAACGCAACCCGTCTAGCCCGAAAAAACACGTAATTGCAGTCGGATCGCCCTGCCCGGTGCACGGGTGGGCTTCTTAGGCGATTTACCCCTGGCTGCGCTGGGCCGCAGCGCGGGCAATCTCGGCCAGTCCCTGGGCGAGCAGCAGCTCGGCATTCTGGCTGTTGGCGAGCAGCGCGCGGTGCAGTTCGCCCAGCCGCGCAATCAGCCGCGCCAGCTTGCGCCCGCGCCAGCGCTGGAGCTGCGCAACAAGATCGCGCTTGTCCTTCCAGAAGACGCGGCGAGCGGCCGCTTCGCTGTCGATCAGCCCCGTGACGTCGCCGCGCGGGCCAAGCCGGGCGGCAAGCTGGGCGAGCTGCCCGGCGCGGCGTTCGAAGGCGAGCAGTACGCCCACGGGGCTAAGGCCAAGCTCGCGCATCCGGCGCAGTTCGCCTGCCAGCTTGCCGGTTTCGCCCGACAGCGCGGCGTTGACCAGCGGCATCAGCCCGTCATCCTCGGTCCGCGCGCCGATCGCTTCCAGCGCGGCCGCATCGGCCCGGCGCGGGGCCTGGGGCGAGGCATCCAGGTAGAGCGCCAGCTTGTCCATCTCGCTCTGCGCGATCCGGGTATCGAGCGCGGCGGCGCGGGCAATCCGCTCGGCCAGATCACCGCCCAACTGGACCCCGGCGGCATCGGCCATGGCGCGCACCGCGCTGCTGACCGCGGGCAGATCGGGCGGATAGAACATCGCCACCAGCGCATCGCCGCGCGGGCCAAGCAGCTTGGCGGTGCGCGACTTGTCGGTTGCGCCGCTGGCCGCGATCACCACCGGGCAGGCCTCGGCCTCGCCGCCCAGCAGGATTTCCACTGCATCGTGGGCCTCGTCGCCGCTGGCGCGGACCCAGATGTGACGCGTTCCGCCGAACAGCGAGCTGGAGCGCGCCTCGTCCCCCAGCCGCACCGGATCGCGGCGCAGCTCGGCGCCGCTGAATTCGATTCGCTCGCCCGGATCGGGCAGCAACGAGACGATGTGGTGCGCAGCGTCCTGAACGCCGGCTTCGTCGCCGCACAGGAAGAACACGCGGCACTCGCGAACGGCGCGCGCGACCTGGCTCCGGAAGTCTTTCTGGCTGGCCTTCACCGCTCGGCGCGCAGGCGCAGCGCAATCCGGGTGACGATGCGGTCCGCCACTTCCTTCGAAAGGTTTTCGAGCGCGGTCTGCTCGGCAGCGATGGTCGCATATTCCGAGCTGACCACGTCGATCCCGGCGTCCGATCCGGCCGTGGCATCGAGCAGGATCTCGCCGGAGCCGAGGTCGACCAGCTGGTAACGCGCCCGCAGCGTACGGCGCTCACGCGAGATGGTATCGTCCGACAGCAGGCCCAGACCCTCGAGCCGGTCGTCGAGCCGCACGTCGAGCCGGTAGCGCGCGCCGGCCGCACCGCCCGCACGCAGCCGGTCGTTCAGCGCATTGCGCATCAGCCAGCCGGCCTTGCCCTCGATCGGCGAAACCTCGATTCCTGCCAACCCCTGCGCGACCACGCCGCTGCCGCCGCCCGCATACATCGGCTGCAGGCCGCAGCCGCCCAACAGCAGGGCAAGCAGCACGGCGGACAAGGGGGCAAGCAGCTGCCTCATGCCACCAGGTTCACCAGCCGGTCGGGCACCACGATCACCTTCTTGACTGCCTTGCCATCCAGCGCACGCTGCACCTTGTCGCTGGCAAGGGCAAGGGCTTCGATCTCCTCGCGCGGCAGGCCCTTGGGCACGGTGATGGTATCACGCAGCTTGCCCAGCACCTGGATCGCGATCGTCACCTCGTCCTCGACCAGCAGCGCCGGGTCGACCGGCGGCCAGGCGGCATCGGCCACCAGCCCTTCCCCGCCGATCGCGGCCCAGGCCTCTTCGGCGAGGTGCGGCATCATCGGCGCGGCGAGCAGCAGCAGCACGCGGATCGCGGCGGAGCGGCTGGCGCTGGGCGCGGCCTTTTCGACCGCACCGGTCAGTTCATAGATCCGCGCCACGGCCTTGTTGAAGCCGAGCGAGGCGATGTCCTGCCCCGCCGCCTGGACCGTCTGGTCGCGCTTGCGGTCCAGCGCCTTGTCCTCGCCGGTTGCGGCCGGATCGTACTGGCCGAACAGCCGCCACAGGCGCTGGACGAACCGGGCGCAACCTTCGATCCCGGCCTCGGACCAGGGCAGGTCGCGTTCGGGCGGGCTGTCGGACAGCATGAACCAGCGCACCGCGTCGGCGCCGTACTGGGCAATGATGTCGTCGGGATCGACGACGTTCTTCTTGCTCTTCGACATCTTGATGACGCGGCCGATTTCCACCGGGGCGCCATCAGCCTTCAGCACGGCGCTGTCCGCACCGCGCTCGATGTCCGCCGGGCTGAAGTAGACCGGCTGGCCGTTCGCGGGATCGATCCGCGAATAGGTCTCGTGCGTCACCATGCCTTGCGTGAACAGGCTGCCGAATGGCTCCTTCACGTCGATCAGGCCGATGTGGGCCAGCGCGCGGGTCCAGAACCGGGCGTAGAGCAGGTGCAGGATCGCGTGCTCGATCCCGCCGATGTACTGCTCCACCGGCAGCCACCGCCTGATGACTTCGGGATCGAACGGCTTGTCCGCCGGCTGGCTGGCAAAGCGCAGGAAATACCACGACGAATCGACGAAGGTGTCGAGCGTGTCGGTCTCGCGCTCGGCCTTGCCGCCGCACTGGGGGCAGTCGACGTGCTTCCAGGTCGGGTGGCGCAGCAGCGGGTTACCTGGCACGTCGAAGCTGACGTCTTCCGGCAGGGTAACCGGCAGCTGGTCCTTGGGCACCGGCACCACACCGCAGGTTCCGCAGTGGATGAACGGGATCGGCGTGCCCCAATAGCGCTGGCGCGACACGCCCCAGTCGCGCAGCCGCCAGACGGTCGTGCCCTCGCCCCAGCCCTCGTGCGCGGCGCGGGCGATCACGGCGGCCTTGGCGCTCTCGACGTCCATCCCGTCGAGCCATTCGGAGTTCACGATCCGGCCCGGGCCGGTATAGGCCTCGTTGCCATCGAAGGTGCTGCCGGTTTCATCCCCATCGGCAACCACGCGGGTGACAGGAAGCTCGTACTTGCGGGCGAAATCAAGGTCGCGCTGGTCGTGCGCGGGGCAGCCAAACACCGCGCCCGTGCCGTAGTCCATCAGTACGAAGTTCGCGACATAGACCGGCAGGTGCCACGACGGCTTGAGCGGATGCTCAGCCGACAGGCCGGTGTTGAAGCCCTTCTTTTCCGCCGTCTCCAGTTCGGCCGCAGTGGTGCCTCCGCGCTTGCAGTCGGCGATGAACTCCGCAAGCTCGGGCACCGTCTCGGCCATCTGCTGGGCCAGCGGGTGGTCGGCGGCAATGGCGACGAAGCTGGCGCCGAACAGGGTGTCGGGCCGGGTGGTGAAGACCTCCACTCCCTCGGCGCTGCCCGGGAAACGGAAGGTGCAACGCAGGCCCTGGCTCTTGCCGATCCAGTTTTCCTGCATCAGCCGGACCTTTTCGGGCCACTTGTCGAGGCTGCCCAGCCCTGCCAGCAGGTCGTCGGCGAACTGGGTGATCTTGAGGAACCACTGGTTGAGCTTGCGCTTTTCCACCAGCGCACCCGAACGCCAGCCGCGCCCATCGATCACCTGTTCGTTGGCAAGGACCGTCATGTCGACCGGATCCCAGTTGACCGCGCTTTCCTTGCGGTAAACGAGGCCTGCCGCATAGAGATCGAGGAACAGCGCCTGTTCGTGGCCATAGTATTCCGGATCGCAGGTCGCGAGTTCGCGGCTCCAGTCAAGCGCGAAGCCCAGGCGCTTCAACTGCGCCTTCATGTTGGCAATGTTGTCGCGGGTCCAGCCGCCGGGGTGAACGCCCTTTTCCATCGCCGCGTTTTCCGCCGGCATGCCGAACGCGTCCCAGCCCATCGGGTGCAGCACTTCGTAGCCCTGCATCTTCTTGGCGCGGGCCAGCACGTCGCCCATGGTATAGTTGCGGACGTGGCCGATGTGGATGCGCCCGGAAGGATAGGGGAACATCTCCAGTACGTAGGACCGGGGCTTGGCCGAGGTGTCGTCAGCCCTGAAGCTCTGGGCTTCATCCCATGCGCGCTGCCAGCGCTGGTCGGCACTGGCGGGATCAAAACGTTCTGCAGTCATGTTCGCCCCTCTAGCCGCTGGGAGCGTCTTGTCGAGAGGGGAGGAGGTGGAGGAAGGAGGGTTTAGTTGACAAGCAACACCAGCCCGCCCCGAGTCCTTGTCCGCCTGACGGCGGTGCGGGAAGTCCGTCCGGACTTCCCTGCCTGGCCGGCCCACTCCCCCGGCCCGACCACCCGTTTATGGTACCCTGTGGGTGGTCGGGCCGGGGGAGTGGGCCGGCCAGGCCAAGCCTTTCGCGGAGGCGAAAGGCGCACCCAACAAGTAACCCCTTACTTCACCGCGCTGCGGCGCAGGTCGCGGGCCTTGGTCAGGATGATGTCTTCCAGCTTCTGCACGGTCGCGGCCTGGACCGGCGCATCGACCCAGACGCCGTTCTGGCTGACCTGGCGGCTGGCGGCCACGCGCAGCGCGTCGGCGCGCAGATCCTGGTCGAGGATGGTAACGGTAACCTTCATCCGCTCACCCGGGTTGTTCGGGTTGGCGTACCAGTCGGTCACGATCACGCCGCCATTGCTGTCGGTCTGGAGCATCGGCATGAAGCTCAGCGATTCAAGGCTGGCGCGCCAGAGATAGGAATTGACGCCAATCGTGGTCACGCGGCTGGCGGCGATATCGGCCTTGGGCTTGCCCTTGCCGCCGCCGCAGCTGACCAGCGCCAGGGCAGCCATCGCGACGAGACCAGCACGGCCCAGATTGCGGAAGGAAAGAGGGCCGGTGGTGGTGGTGCCGTTCATCGTCGTGTCCAGGTCCTGTCGGTTTAAGCCCCTGCGGCTGCGAGCCTCTATAACCGAGGCATCGCTTGCGGCAAGAGCGCAATGCCCGCCTAATGCGCGGTCTTAATGCGCGACAGCGCGGTGAATGCCCGCTGAATGCCGCAGTTCACGCCCCGTTAACGCCCAATTCATGGCCAGGCGCGCATTTTTCACTTGGAAATCGGGGCGCAAGCTCCGACATTTCGGACAGCTAAGCGAAGGAGGACAAGGCGGGTGCGCACGGCTGGGGCCATGCAGAACGGACGGCGCAACGGGACGGCGGCGGCGATGCTGCTGGCCGGCGCGGTTGGCGTCCTTGCCCTGCCCAGCGCGGTCCTGGCCTTTTCCAGCCGCTTCGATCCCGTGCCCGGCGAAGGCCCGCAAGTCGTGAAACCGGGCGGTTTTCAGCCGGCCGAGGTCGATCCGCGCCTTGCCCGCTCGATCACTGTGCGCGCCTTGGCAAAGGGCCAGCGCTTCCGCTTCACCCCGGCAGTTACCCCCAACCGGCTTGAACGCTCGGTCACCGTGGCGGTCCGGTTCGACGGGCGCAACCAGCGCCCGATCGTCGTGACCGGCGCGGCCGAACCCGCTGCCGCCAGCACCTCGCTGCGAATCGCGCCGACCGCGTACAACCTGGGAGCGACGCGCGGGTACAAGGGCTTCAGCCAGGGCGCGGCGGCAGCGCAGTCCGCCAGCCGCAAGCTCGAACTGCCCGACCTGTCGAGCTACCAGTTGTCGCGCGGCA
The DNA here is from genome assembly GCA_937864195.1 of uncultured Novosphingobium sp. Taxonomy (GTDB): domain Bacteria; phylum Pseudomonadota; class Alphaproteobacteria; order Sphingomonadales; family Sphingomonadaceae; genus Novosphingobium. Next base: position 5,353 of record CALMJG010000042.1, on the reverse strand, counting down.
CCGCGCAGGGCGATCCCTCGCGCTTTGTCCCCCGGATCGCGCTGGATGAAAAGGAAAAGGCTGGCCGCAGCCCCCGCACTTTCGAGGGGGAAAGCGACCAGTCGGTCGACCTTGGCGGTTCCTACCGCGTAACCCGCAACCTCAACGTCACCGCTGGCGTGCGGCTCCAGACCGAGCGGGATCGGCTGGTGCCGCTGACCGACGGGAAGAAGGACAGCCAGGCAGTCTACGTCGGCACCCAGTTCAGCTTCTAGCACCGCCTCCGAAATTACGTATGCGAAGCGCTTGTCGGCGCCGCGCCGCCTGTTACACCTGCCGTTACGAAACTTGGGCAGGGAGTTACCGGCAATGGCGCGCGTGGCAATCGTAACCGGCGGAACCAGGGGCATTGGCGAGGCGATCAGCCTGCGGCTGCAGAAGCAGGGCCACATCGTCATCGCCAACTATGCCGGCAACGAGGAAAAGGCCCGCGCCTTCACTGCCCGCACCGGCATGCCCGCCTTCCGCTGGGACGTAGGCGATCACGAGGCCTGCATTCACAACTGCAACGACATCGCCGCCGAATACGGCCCGATCGACATCGTCATCAACAACGCCGGGATTACCCGCGACGGGGTGCTCCACAAGATGAGCTTCGATGACTGGAACGAGGTGATGCGGATCAACCTGGGCGGCTGCTTCAACATGGCCAAGGCGACCTTCCCCGGAATGCGTGAGCGCGGCTGGGGGCGGATCGTCAACATCGGTTCGATCAACGGGCAGGCGGGGCAATACGGGCAGGTCAACTATGCCGCGGCGAAGTCCGGCATCCACGGCTTCACCAAGGCGCTGGCACAGGAAGGCGCGAAGTTCGGCGTGACCGTCAACGCCATCGCCCCGGGCTATATCGATACCGACATGGTCGCCGCCGTGCCCGCCCCGGTGCTGGAAAAGATCGTCGCCAAGATCCCGGTCGGGCGGCTCGGCCATGCCGAGGAGATCGCCCGCGCGGTGGCCTTCCTCACCTCGGACAACGCGGGGTTCATGACCGGCTCGACCATGAGCATCAACGGCGGCCAGCATATGTATTGAGGGCGTCGCGGCAGAACCGCACACAAGGGCACCCAGCGGCTCACAAATGCACCTAGGCGGCGCTGAACTCGACCTGGCGCGGCCAGAACTGCAGGGTCGCGCGCTCATGCCGCCGGGACATGCCCGCCAGGAGCCTGCCCGCTGAGCGGTTGCCCTCCGCCCCCCGCGCGCCCTACAGTCGCCCCATGACCACGCCGTTCCATCCCCCGGTCAAGCGCTCGGTCGAGATCGCCGGGCACAAGACCTCGATCAGCCTGGAGCCGCTGTTCTGGGAACTGCTCAAGCAGGCCGCGAGCGCCGAGGGCCTGCCGATCAACGCGCTGGTCGCGCGGATCGATGCGGAGCGGATCAAGGCCCCCGTCCCTCCCGGACTCGCGAGCGCGGTGCGGGTCTGGCTGGTGGGCTGGCTGGCCGCGCGACTGGGCTAGCGCCGCGCTTCAGCGCATGCCCATCGGCGGCGGATCGCTGGCCGGAAAGCTCTCGTCCGATTCCTCGTCCACCTTGTCCCAGTGCTTCATGTCGCTGGCCATCGCCTCCGGCCCGGCATTGCGCACCGGCGCGAAGCCCGGCGTGGCCTCGCCGTCGGCAAAGGCGGCCGCTGGCTCCTCCATGTGCTGCGAACCGCGATACATCCGGTACACTGCGTAACCGGTGGCCCCGGCCAGGGCGAGCTTGATCAGACTCATGGTGTGCACTCCTAGGTGAGGAATCGTCCTCCACAACGCACGAGCGCGAAAACGGGTCCAGCGCGCGAGCGTACGCGCCGGCAGGGCGTGCGGTGAGGCCGGTGGGATGACGGTGACAGATTGGCGCGGTGCGGGCTGGCTGGTGGGCTGGCTGGCCGCGCAGCCGGGGTAATGGGTATCCACACCCTGCCTCTCCCGTCGCCCCGTGCCTGACACGGGGCCTGGCTTTTCTTCCGGCCCGCCCCCTGCCACCATGCGCGGATGGAAAAGGGCGGCTGGGTCTACATCATGGCAAACCGCTATCGCGGCGGGATGTATGTCGGCGTCACCGCCGATCTGATCCGGCGGGTCCACCAGCACCGCGAAGGCAGCGGGTCGATCCATGTCGCGGATTTCAACAAGACGCTGCTGGTCTATGCCGAACGCCACGATGAAATCGAGCCCGCCATCGCCCGCGAAAAGCTGGTCAAGAAATGGCGGCGCGCATGGAAGTTCGCGCTGATCGAGGCGGACAACCCGGACTGGCGCGATCTGTGGGAAGTCTGGTTTGCCCCCGGCGACGGGGCAACGCCGGGGGCCCAGGGCTAGCCAAGCCCCGTGTCAAGCACGGGGCGACGGGATGGTTTGGGGGGCACGGCTGCGGCTGCGGCGAGCCTTGATCATGCCCATGGTATGCGCGCCTTGGTAAGGAAGTCTCCGGACCGCATGTGGTCCGCCATCTGCTGGCGGGTCCGCACAAAGTCACCGGCCCAGGTGCGCAGACTGTCAAGCTGATCCTCGATTTGGCGGCTTGCGGCGATCAGGGTTTCATCCGCGATACGACATCCATCGAGCGTTGCGAGGTCGTGCTGTTCAAGAAAGTGGTGGACCAGTTCGTTGCGCAGCGAAACGAAGCCATCCAGATCGCGCTTGATCCGGTGAAAGTCTTCGGCAGGAAAGCCAATCTGTATCCGCAAAGCGAAACTGGAACCGTCCACGCTGGGCCTGTCCGGCACATCGGGAGATTTCTCCTCGTCCTCCGGAATCAGGAATGATCCGACGATCTGTTTGATGAGTTGGCCAAGTGTCTGCCGCTGTATTTCCGCAGTGCGGTCATCAATGCCCTTTGCCGTCCCCGTGACCTGGTATCTAGCCGCAATCGCCTTCAGGATGCCTTCGTATTGCTGCGCCTGCAAAAGGCAGTGTCCAAGCTTTTCCTTGAGCCCCTTGCGCAGTGCCTGAAGTTCCACGTCGGATGATTGCACCATTGTACCCGGTTCGGTTGAAGTCGATGTGGTCCGTGCTCGGCAATGCGAAGCCCGGAATCACAGCGTTGGCCGTTTGGCTTTAAGATCGGGTTAGGACCAGCGCGGACTGGCCATCAGCAGCGGTCCGAGTTCACCCCATCAATCCCCCCCAACCCGCTCGATCTCGGCCCCCACCAGCGCCAGCTTTTCCTCCAGCCGTTCATACCCCCGGTCGAGGTGATACAGCCGGTGGACCTGGGTTTCGCCTTCCGCCGCCAGCCCGGCAATCACCAGGCTCATCGAGGCGCGCAGGTCGGTGGCCATGACTTCGGCGCCGTGGAGTTTCGGCACGCCGTGGACCACGGCGGTGCGGCCCTTGGTTTCGATGTGGGCGCCCATGCGGTTGAGTTCGGGGACGTGCATGTAGCGGTTTTCGAAGATCGTTTCGGTCAGCACCGAGGAGCCCTGCGCCAGACACAGCATGGCCATCAGCTGCGCCTGCATATCCGTGGCGAAGCCCGGATAGGGCGCGGTGGAGAGGGTCACGGCTTTCAGCGGGCCTTGTGCCGCCACGAACAGGCCCCCGGCGCGCGGCTCTACAAACACGCCCGCGTCGCGCAGGGCCTGGACGGTGGCGTCCATTTCCTCGACCACGGCGTGCTTCAGGAACACCTCGCCCCCGGTGATCGCGGCGGCGCAGGCATAGGAGCCGGCCTCGATCCGGTCGGACATCACGCGGTAAGTCGCCCCGTGCAGGCGGGGGACGCCGTGGATCGTCAGGTCGCTGGTGCCGATGCCTTCGATCTGCGCGCCCATCGCGGTCAGCAGCTTGCACAGGTCGACGATTTCCGGTTCGCGCGCGGCGTTGTGCAGCACGGTCTTGCCGGTGCACAGCACGGCGGCCATCAGCGCATTCTCGGTCGCGCCGACGGAGACCACCGGGAAGGCATAGCGCCCGCCGGGCAGGCCGCCATCGGGCGCGATCGCGCGGACGTAGCCAGCGGCCAGTTCGATCGTCGCGCCCATCGCTTCCAGCACTTTCAGGTGCAGGTCGATCGGGCGGTTGCCGATGGCGCAGCCGCCGGGCAGCGAAACGGTCGCCTCGCCCATGCGGGCCAGCATCGGCCCCAGCACCAGGATCGAGGCGCGCATCTTGCGCACCAGTTCATAGGGCGCGACGGTGGAGGTGATCCGGGGCGCCTCCAGCGTCATCACCCGGCCGAAATCCTCGGGCCGCGAACCGGCGATGCTGGTGGAAATGCCGAACTGGTTCATCAGGTGCTGGAACCCGTCGATGTCCGCCAGGCGCGGCAGGTTGCGCAGGGTCAGCGGCTCTTCGGTCAAGAGTGCGCAGGGCAGCAGGGTGAGCGCGGCATTCTTCGCGCCGGAGATCGGAATGGTGCCGGCCAGGCGCTTGCCGCCCGCGATGATGATCTTGTCCATTGGCGGGGTTTAGCGCGAATTTGCCCCCCCGCAAGCAGCGCCATTGCACGGGCCGGGGGAAACCGCTTTAACGAGGGCGAAACAACAGCATGGTAGCCGCCGCAACATGACCGACGCATCGCTTCGCAAGCCGATCAGGAAGGCCGTGTTCCCGGTTGCCGGGCTTGGCACGCGCTTCCTCCCCGCCACCAAGGCGATCCCCAAGGAAATGCTGCCCATCATCGACCGCCCGCTGATCCAGTACGCGGTGGACGAAGCGCGCGAGGCGGGGATCGAGCAGCTGATCTTCGTGACCGGGCGCGGCAAGACCGCCCTTGTCGAGCATTTCGACATGGCGTTCGAACTGGAAACGACCATGGCCGACCGCGCCAAATCGCTGGAAGTGCTGGAACCCACCCGGATCCAGCCCGGCAACCTCGTCGCCGTGCGCCAGCAGGTGCCGATGGGACTGGGCCACGCGATCTGGTGCGCGCGGGCGATCGTGGGGGACGAACCCTTCGCGATCTTCCTGCCGGACGAACTGATGATCGCCAACAAGGGATCGACCGGCTGCATGAAGCAGATGGTCGAGGCCTATGAGGAAGTCGGCGGCAACCTGATCTCGGTGCTGGAAGTGCCGGACGAGGAAGTGTCCTCCTATGGCGTGATCGCCCCGGGCAGGCGCGAAGGCGCGCTGACCGAGGTTACGGGCCTGGTCGAGAAACCGCGCCGCGAGGACGCGCCCAGCAACCTGATCATCTCGGGCCGTTACATCCTCCAACCCGAAGTGATGCGGGTGCTGGAAAGCCAGGGCACGGGCGCGGGCGGGGAAATCCAGCTGACCGATGCCATGTCCCGGATGATCGGCCAGCAGCCGTTCCACGCCGTGACCTTCGCCGGCAAGCGCTATGACTGCGGCAGCAAGACCGGCTTCATCGAAGCGACCCT
>CALMJG010000041.1 GCA_937864195.1 uncultured Novosphingobium sp. | reverse complement strand
CCGGCGGCGAAGAAGGCTCCGGCCAAGGCGAAGAAGGAGGCGGAGGCGGACTGATGGCTGAAAAGTTCGAACGCCACCGCCAGCCCTGGAAGGCCGAGGAAGTCGCCAAGCTGCGCACTCTCGCGGCCAAGGGCAAGGGCCTCAAGGAAATCGCCAAGGCGCTCAACCGCAGCGAGGAATCGACCAAGGAGCGGGCGAAGACCGACGGCATCGGGATCGCCAAGCTGCGGTAACCGGCTGGCCCCTAGCCACGCCTGTTCCCGTCATCCCGGGCTTGACCCGGGATCCAGCTGTTTGCGGTGCGCGGGCACGGAAAGCTGGCCCCCGGATCAAGTCCGGGGGACGGTGTTGGAGAATTGCTGTTCGGGGGAGAACTGGCTGGTTGAACGCGGGGTGGTTCGGGCGGCCCCCAATCCGCCGCCTACTTCACCCAGTCCAGCCCGATTTCCTCGTAGATTTCCTTGTCGTCTTCCCACCGCTCGTCGACCTTGACGTGGAGGAACAGGTGGACCTTGACGCCTAGCAGGTCGGACAGTTCCTTGCGCGCGGCTTCGCCGATCGATTTCAGCTTCGATCCGCCCTTGCCGAGCACGATGCCCTTCTGGCTGTCGCGGGCGATGACGATCTGCTGGTGGATTTCCAGCGAGCCGTCCTTGCGGGTGGTGTAGCTTTCGGGCCGGACGATGCTGTCATAGGGCAGCTCGTCATGCAACTGGCGGTAGATCTGCTCGCGGGTGATTTCGGCGGCGAGCAGGCGTTCGCTGGCGTCGGACACCTGGTCTTCAGGATAGTGCCAGGGGCCTTCCGGCATCAGTTCGGCCAGCCGGGTCTTGAGTTCGGGCACGCCGTCGCCGGTCAGCGCCGAGATGAAGAACACTTCGTCGAACTGGCCTTCGCCGGCCAGTTCCTGCGCGGCGATCAGCAGTGGTTCCTTGCGGGTTTCATCGACCTTGTTGAGCACCAGGATCTTGCGTTCCCGCCGCCCCGCCAGCGTTTCCAGGATCGGGGCGAGATAATCCTTCTTCTTCTTGCGGCCATCGACGACCAGCAGGATTGCGTCGGCCTCGGTCGCACCTTCCCAGGCGGCGTTGACCATCGCCCGGTCGAGCCGCCGTTTGGGTGCGAACAGGCCCGGGGTGTCGGCCAGGATGATCTGCGCCTCGCCCTCCAGCGCGATGCCCATCAGCCGGGCGCGGGTGGTTTGCGCTTTGGCGGAAACGATCGCGACCTTCTGGCCGACGAGTGCGTTGACGAGCGTGGACTTGCCCGCGTTGGGCGCGCCGATGACGGCGACGAGACCGCAGTGTTGGGTCATCCGAACCTCCTCATGAATTCCTCGGCCGCGCGGGTTTCCGCCTCGCGCAGGCTGGTGCCGGTGGCCTCGGCCTCGCCCACGCCGTTGATGCTGACCGCAACCTGGAAGCGCGCCGCGTGATCCGGGCCGGAGCGTTCGACCAGGCGGTATTCCGGCATCTTGCGGCGATTGCCTGCGGCCCATTCCTGCAGGGCCGACTTGGGATGCTTGGCCTGGCCGGTCTTGCCGCTGATCACGTCCTGCCACAGGCGGCGGACCATGTCGCGCGTCGCCTCGAACCCGTGGGTGACGAAGCTCGCGCCGATCAGGGCTTCCATCACGTCGCCCAGGATGTTGTCGCTGTCCTGCCCGCCATCGTCGCGCGCCTGCTTGCCGAGCCGGATATGCTGGCCAAGGCCGATCCGCCGGGCAACCGTGGCACAGGTGCTGCCGCTGACCAGCGCGTTGAGCCGCTGGCTGAGCCGCCCCTCGTTGCCCTGCTCAAGCTTATAGAGCCATTCGCCGATCACCATGCCCAGCACCCGGTCGCCCAGGAACTCAAGCCGCTGGTAATCGCGCGGCGCGCCGGTGCTGCCGTGGGTCAGCGCCTCAAGCCAAAGTGCCTCGTCGATCGGGGGCCTCCCCGTCAGGGCGGTGAGGAATTCGTGAGTTGCAGGTTCCAGCACGCGGGGCCTCAGAACGTTCCGCCGATGCGGCTCCAGCGGGCGGCGGTGAACCAGGTCCACGGCTTGAGCCAGGCGGCCCCGCCGTCGGTGGACCACATCATCACCGTGGCGCGGCCGACCAGGTTGTCCATCGGGACCATGCCGATCCCCCGGCCCGGTTCGGCGGGGAAGCGGCTGTCTTCGGAATTGTCGCGGTTGTCCCCCATCAGGAAGACATGGCCTTCGGGAACCATCGCCGGGGCGGTATCGTCCTGCGGGCGCGGGCCAAGGTCTAGCACTTCGTAGCTTTTGCCGCCCGGCAGAGTTTCCTGGTAGCGGGGATAGCGGCACACGTCGGTCCCGTCCGCCAGCTTGGCCGCGAAAGCGCTGGAATAGCAGCGGGTGTTGTCGGACACCGGCACTTCGAAATCGGCGAGGCGCAGCTTGGGCACGGCCTGGCCGTTGAGGTGGAGCACGCCGCCCACCATCTGCACCGTATCGCCGGGAAGGCCGATCACGCGCTTGATATAGTCGACATCGCCCAGCGGCGGCGCGCGGAAGATCACCACGTCACCGCGTGAGGGTGTGCTGGCCAGGATCCTCTCGCTCGGCAGCAGCGGCAGGCTGAAGGGCAGCGAGCGGTAGGAGAAGCCATAGGACCACTTCGCCGCGATCAGGTGGTCGCCCACCAGCAGGCGCGGCAGCATGGACTCGCTGGGGATGCTGAACGGCGCGAAGATGAAGCTGCGCAGCACGGCCACGAAGATCACCAGCTTGAGCAGGAAGGCGATGAAGCTTTCCTCCTTCTTGGCGGGTTTGGCGGTGGTCTTCGCGGCGGACGACACGGCAGGGGCCTCGGTTTCGCTCATTGTCCGTTCCTTGTTGGGCGGGGCGGGGATAGTCAAGGGGCAAGGTGTATTATGGTTATGCTACAGTTCGGTCGCAAGGCGCGCCGGACCGACCGCTTCGGCACTTGGCCGATAGTCCGGCACAGGGCATAGGCAGCGGCTGAATGTGGAGAATGCTGCCATGACCGACACAGCCGCTGCCGCCTGGGCGACTCTCAAGACGCTGCCGCGTCGGCGCCTGGACGACCTGTTCGGCGATCCGGGGCGGCTCGACCTGCTCTCCGCGCGGCTGGACCTGCCCGGCGGCGGCATCCGGTTCGACTGGTCCAAGACCCACCTGGACGCAGCGCACATCGCCGCGTTCGAGCGACTGGCCGCAGCCGTCGATTTCGCCGGCCGGCGCGAGGCGCTGTTCCTGGGCGAGGCGGTGAACCTCACCGAAGGCCGCGCCGCCGAACATACCGCCCAGCGCGGCGTGGGGAGCGAGACCAGCACCGAGGAAGCCTTTGCGCTGCACCTGCGGATGAAAAGCCTGGTCGAGGCGATCCACCAAGGTGCGCTGGGCGAGGTCAGGCATCTTATCGACATCGGCATCGGCGGCTCCGCGCTGGGCCCCGCGCTGGCGGTCGACGCCCTGGCCCGCGACGGCGCGATGGTCGAGGTCCACGTCGTCTCCAACATCGACGGCTGCGCGCTGGAGGCCGCTTTCGAGAAATGCGATCCGGCGACCACGCTGCTGGCGATCGCTTCCAAGACCTTCACTACCACCGAAACCATGACCAACGCGGCCTCCGCGCTGGCATGGCTGGGGGAAAACGGTGTCAGCGATCCCTATGGCCGCGTGATTGCCCTGACCGCCTGTCCCGACAAGGCGGTCGAATGGGGAGTGGACGAAACCCGCGTCCTGCCGTTCCCGGAAACGGTTGGCGGGCGCTATTCGCTGTGGTCCTCGATCGGCTTTCCGGTCGCTCTGGCGCTGGGGTGGGACGAGTTCGCGCAGCTGCTGTCCGGGGCCGCGGCAATGGACGAGCATTTCCTGCAGACGGACGGCGCGGCCAACCTGCCGCTGCGCGCTGCCCTTGCCGACCAGCTCTATGCCCGCCTGCGCGGTTGCCAGAGCCGGGCGGTCTTCGCCTATGACGAGCGGCTGCGGCTGTTCCCGGCCTATCTCCAGCAGCTGGAGATGGAATCGAACGGCAAGTCGGTAAAGCTCGATGGCTCACCGGTCGATGGGCCGACCGCGCCGGTGACCTGGGGCGGGGTGGGCACAGATGCGCAGCACGCGGTGTTCCAGCTGCTCCATCAGGGGACCGAGGCGGTCCCGGTCGATTTCATCGCCGCTATCACGCCGGGAGACGACCTTGCGGCCGAGCATCATCGCAACCTCCTTGCCAATTGCTTCGCGCAAGGGGCGGCGCTGATGGCGGGCAAGCAGGCGAAAGACCCGGCGCGCGCCTATCCCGGCGATCGCCCTTCGGCGACGATCCTGCTGGACGAGCTGAACGCGGCAAGCCTGGGCGCGCTGATCGCGTTTCACGAGCATCGCACCTTCGCCAATGCCGTGCTGATGGAGATCAACCCCTTCGACCAGTTCGGCGTGGAGCTGGGCAAGGACATCGCGCGATCCATGCTGGGCGGCGGGGCAAGCTTCGATCCCAGCACCGAGGCGCTGCTGGCCGAGGCGGGGATCGGCTGAGTATTGCCCCACTGTTGATCGTTCCGCTCGCAATGACGAGAATAGGGGGGCAGGTCGCCTCGGACCGAACCACCAATCACTCTGACCGGCAAAACCGTTTGGCAATTGCGCGCCCGCGCGGCCATATCCGGGGCCGACAGGAGCATTTCATGGCAGACTTTGACTACGACCTTTTCGTGATCGGCGCCGGTTCGGGCGGCGTGCGCGCCAGCCGGATCGCCGCATCGCACGGCGCCCGGGTGGCGGTGGCGGAGGAATTCCGCATTGGCGGAACCTGCGTGATCCGCGGCTGCGTGCCCAAGAAGATGCTGGTCTATGCATCGCACTTCGCCCACGAACTGCACGATGCCGCGCAGTACGGCTGGACGCTGGGCGAAACTGCGTTCGACTGGGCGAAACTGCGCGATTTCGTGGCCAGCGACGTCGACCGGCTGGAGCGGGCCTACACCTCGACGCTCGACAGCAACAAGATCGAGCATTTCCACGAGCGCGCGGTGGTGGCGGGGCCGAACACGGTGCGGCTGGCTTCGGGGCGCGAAATCACCGCGAAATACATCCTGATCGCGGTCGGAGCCTGGCCGGTGATGCCAGAAGTGGAGGGCGCGGAGCACTGCATTTCCTCCAACGAGGTGTTCCACCTGCCGGAGCTTCCGAAGCGCGTGGTGATCCAGGGCGCGGGCTATATCGCGCTGGAATTCGCGGGCATCTTCAACGCGCTGGGCAGCGCGGTGACGGTGGTCAACCGTTCGGACAAGATCCTGCGCGGCTATGACGAGGACGTGACTGGCCGCCTGCTGCCGATCATGCAGGCGCGCGGGATCGAATTCGCCTTCAACCGGCCGCTCAGGAAGGTTGAGAAGCAGGGCGATGGCTCGCTGCTGGTCCATGCCGGGGAAGGGGAGCCGATCCCCGCCGACGTGGTGCTGGTCGCCACCGGCCGGCGGCCGAAGACCGACGGGCTGGGGCTTGAGAGTGCGGGGATTACGCTGGGCGCCAATGGCGAAATCCCGGTCGACGATTTCAGCAAGACCGCCTGCGACAGCATCTACGCGGTGGGTGACGTGACTGACCGGGTGCAGCTCACCCCGGTGGCGATCCGCGAGGGCCATGCCTTTGCCGATACCGTGTTCGGCGGTCGCCCACGCTCTACCGCCTATGACGCGATTCCCAGCGCGGTCTTCTCGCAGCCGCCGCTCGCCGGGGTCGGCCTGACCGAAGCCCAGGCGCGCGGGGCGGGGCACGAGGTGAAGGTGTTCACGTCCGATTTCCGGCCGATGAAGAACATGTTCTCCAGGGCGATGGAGCGCGGCTTCTACAAGCTGGTGGTGGACGCTGCGTCCGACCGGGTGCTGGGCGTCCACATGATCGGCCCTGACGCGCCGGAAATCCTCCAGTCGGCAGCCATCGCGGTCAAGGCGGGGCTGACCAAGGCGGATTTCGACGCCACGGTCGCGCTGCACCCCTCGATGGCCGAGGAACTGGTGCTGATGCGCTAAGCGGCCTAGCCCACGCGGTACGGCACCACCCCGCGTTGGTCGGGATCGACAGCGATCGGCCGGTCGCTGGGGGGAAAGGCGCGCTGGTCGCAGTCGGCGCGCGGGCAGATGCGGCAGGAAATGCCGATCGGGGTGGCGGCACGCGGGCTGGCAAGGTCCAGCCCGTCGGCATAGATGAATTCGCTGGCGTGTTCCGCCTCGCAGCCCAGCGCCACAGCATAGCGGCGCGGCAGTCGGTCATAGCGGCCCGAGGGCTTGACCAGCCCCTTGGCCATCGAGACATAGCGCACCCCGTCCGGCGTTTCGGCCAGCTGGACCAGAATCCGGTCGGGGATCGCCACCGCCTCGTGCACGATCCACAGCGGGCAGGCCCCGCCGAAGCGGGCGAATTGCAGGCGCGTGGCGGAATGGCGCTTGGTGACATTGCCGGCCATGTCGACCCGGCAGAAATAGAACGGCACGCCGCGCGCGTCCTCGCGCTGCAAGGTGGAAAGGCGGTGGCAGGCCTGCTCGAAACTGGTGCCGAAGGTCTGGGCCAACCGGTCGATGTCGTGCCGCACGGCGCGCGCCTCTGCCCGGAAGCGGGCATAGGGCATCAGCAGCGCGCCTGCGGCATAGTTGCACAGCCCCACGAACAGCAGCTGGCGCGAGGCGGTGCTGCGCAGCGCGGCGCTTTCCACCACGGCGGAGATTTCGTCCTTCAGCGCCAGCGCGGCGAGCTGGTGGGCCAGCTGGAAGCGGCGGCTTTCGACCGGCTGGCCCGGGTCAATGGTGAGATGGCCCATTTCCGCATCGTATGAACGAAGGCCCGCTTGCCCCGAATAGATCAGGCTGACCGACAGGGCGTCGCGCAGGTAGCCTTCGATTGCCCCGGTTTCGGGTGAGAGGCCGCCCAGCCGTGCCGCCAGCGCCTCGGCCGCGCGGTCGAGGCTGTCGACGTAGTTGTTCGCGAAGTGGAACCAGTCGCGCACTTCCTCCCACGGCAGGCGGGCCGCGCTGGTGCTGTCGCTGGCCAGCGCCTCGTCGACCATTTCCAGCCGCTGCCCGGTGCGGCGATAGGCTTCGTGGAGCATGATGAAGCGCTCCGCCAGCGCCGGTTGCTGTTCGGCAAAGCGGGCGAGCTGCGCGGGATCGAGCGGTTCGCCGAACAGCGGATCGGCATTGGCATCGCGCAGTGCGGCAAGGCGGCTGGCGGCATCGTCCGCCGCGACCTCGCGCCAGTCGAGCGGGAAGGCGCGGCTGAGGCGTTCGACCAGCGCCGGGGTAAGCGGGCGGTCGTCGTTCTCCAGCTGCGAGAGGTAGGAGGTGCTGATCGCCAGCGATGCGGCCAGTTCAGACTGCTTGAGGCGGCGCTCGGTGCGGATCGCGCGCAGCCGCGCCCCGGCAAAGATGCGGCGTGTGGACATGGCCTTATTCTACTTTGCAAAGTGCCACTTCGCAACTTCGCAAGTTCACATTGGACTTTGCGGCAGGGCGGGCGCAGGGAGAAGGCTTGGAACAGTCCGGGACGGGGAATTCAATGTCCGCAAATATCGCCGAAATGGAACGCCGCCGCGATGCCGCACGGCTTGGGGGCGGCCAGAAGCGCATCGACGCCCAGCACGCCAAGGGCAAGCTGACCGCACGTGAACGCCTTGAAATCCTGCTCGATGCGGGCAGCTTCGAAGAGATCGACATGTACGTCGAGCATAATTGCGTCGATTTCGGCATGCCCGACCAGACCATCCCGGGTGACGGCGTGGTCACCGGCAGCGGCACGATCAACGGCCGCCTGGTCTATGTCTTCGCGCAGGACTTCACCGTGTTCGGCGGCGCCGTTTCGGAACGTCATGCGATGAAGATCTGCAAGGTGATGGACATCGCCATGAAGGTCGGCGCGCCGGTGATCGGCCTCAACGATTCGGGCGGCGCCCGCATCCAGGAAGGCGTCGCCTCGCTGGGCGGCTATGCCGAGATCTTCCAGCGCAACGTGCTTGCCTCGGGCGTGGTGCCGCAGCTTTCGCTGATCATGGGCCCCTGCGCGGGCGGCGCGGTCTATTCCCCGGCGATGACCGACTTCATCTTCATGGTGAAGGACAGCTCCTACATGTTCGTCACCGGCCCGGACGTGGTCAAGACCGTGACGAACGAGATCGTGACGCAAGAGGAACTGGGCGGCGCGGTAACGCACACCACCAAGACCTCGGTCGCCGACCTCGCGCTGGAAAACGACATCGAAGCGCTGCTGACCGCGCGCGATTTCTTCGATTTCCTTCCCCTCAACAACCGCGAGGAAGTGCCGGAACGGCCGACCAACGATCCGTGGGACCGGCTGGAAGACAGCCTCGACACGGTCATTCCGGCCAATGCCAACCAGCCCTATGACATGCACGAAGTGGTGCGCAAGGTGCTGGACGAAGGCGATTTCTTCGAAGTCCAGCCGGCCCACGCGGGCAACATCCTGTGCGGTTTCGGCCGGATCGAGGGCAAGACCGTGGGCGTCGTCGCCAACCAGCCGATGGTGC
>CALMJG010000040.1 GCA_937864195.1 uncultured Novosphingobium sp. | reverse complement strand
GGGCAATCGACGAGACGAACCGGCGCTCACGCCTCCACCACGGAATTGTCGGCGGCGTGGCGCATCAGGTGGATGAACACGTCCTCCAGGCTGGGCTCGGTTTCGGTGAAGCGGATGCGGCCTTCGTAGGGCGCGACCGCGCGGCGCAGTGCGGCAAGGTCCGGCCCGCAGACGTGGAGCGAGGTGCCGAACGGCGCGGCCATCTCCACCCCCTCGCGTGCCTCGATCTCGGCAGCGAGCCGGTCGGCGCCCGGACCTTCGCCCTGTAGCGCCTTGAGGCCGGACGCGGCGATCACCTCATCGGTCGTCCCGCGCGCCAGCATCACGCCATAGGCGATATAGGCGATCTCGTGGCAGCGCTCGGCCTCGTCCATGTAATGAGTGGAGACGAGCACGGTCATTCCGCCCCGGGCGAGCGCGTGGATCTGGTCCCAGAACTCGCGCCGCGCCTGCGGATCGACGCCCGCCGTGGGTTCGTCGAGCAGCAGGATCTTCGGTTCGTGGAGCACGGCGGCGGCAAGCGCGAGGCGCTGCTTCCACCCGCCCGAAAGCTTGCCGGCCAGTTGAGTCGAGCGGCTGGCTAGGCCAAGCCGTTCCAGCGCCTCGGCCACGCGCCGCGACCGGTTGTCGAGCCGGTAGACGCGGGCGATGAATTCCAGGTTCTCGGCAATCGACAGGTCGGAAAACAGCCCGAACTTCTGCGTCATGTAGCCGATCTGGTGCTTGATCGCGCGGCGCTTGGTCCGCAGGTCTAGCCCCAGCACCTCGCCCTCCCCCGCATCCGGGATCAGCAGGCCGCAGATCATCCTGAGCGTGGTGGTCTTGCCCGAGCCATTTGGGCCAAGGAAACCGCAGATCCGCCCCGGCTGGACGGTCAGGTCGAAATTGTCGACCACGGTGCGCCCCCCGAACCGCTTGGTCAGGCCACGCACCGCGATTGCGGGAGCTTCGCTCACTGCGGCTGAACCGAGACCGGCAGGCCCGGTGGCAGCGGCTTGTCGCTCGCCTCAAGCCGCGCCTCGACCATGAACACCAGTTTCGAGCGCGCGCGTTCGGAATAGATCACCGGCGGGGTGAACTCGGCACGCGGAGAGATGTAGCTGACCACCGCCTCGCGCTTGCCATCGCCGCAGCCATCGCAGGTAAAGCTGATCACCATGCGCGGGCGCAGCTTCGCCACTTCGCCCTCGGGCACGTAGAAGCGCAGCTTGCGGCGCGCATCCGGCAGGACCGAGACGACCGGCGCATTGGCCGGCACCCATTCGCCGGGGTTGTAATAGGTTTGCTCCACCACCCCGGCTTCCGGGGCGACGGGGGAGATCTCGCGGCGGCGCTGGAGCTGGCCGCGCAGCCCGGCCTGAGCGCCCGCCACCTCGGCGCGGGCGGCGGCGATCTGCTCGTCGCGCCCTGCCGTCAGTTCGCCCGAGGCGATCTGCGCGCGGGCCTGAGCGAGGCTGGCCGAGGCGCTGTCGCGCGCGGCGCGGGCAGCATCGAGCTGGGCGCGGCTGGCAAAGCCGCGCGCGGCCAGCGCGGCCATCCGGTCGAAATCGTGCTGCGCCTTGGTCAGCTGCGCTGCGGCGGCGGCGGTGGCGGCGCGGCTGACGTCAAGCTCGGCCTGGCGCTGGCGCGCGCCGGCAAGGTCGGCCGCGCCGGATTCAGCGGCGACCACTGCGGCGGCGGCGCGGGCGGTCTCGGCGTCGGTGGTTTCCGGATCAAGCGCGAACAGCAGCGTGCCCGCCGCAACGCTTTCCCCGCGCTCCACCGGGCGGTCGGCCAGCCGTCCGGCGACGGGCGCGGCGACATAGAGCGTTTCCGCCTCGACATAGCCCAGCCAGCCCGCATCGGGATCGGGCCGGGTCGCGAACCAGCCGATCCCGGCGACGGCAGCAACGGCGCCAATGGCAATGAGGGGTTTCGGAACGTCCATGCCGCCAATTTCCCTCGCTCAGGCAGTCCCGCCATGACCAAGGTCAAGCGGACCGGGGCCCTACCATAGCCTCCGGACCGACCGACACAACGCGTGCTGGAAAAAGAACGGGCAGGAGGCCCGAAAGCCTCCTGCCCGCTTAGGGTGGAAGGAAGAGGATGGAGCGGGACGGCCAAGGCAGCCGCCCCGCCCCTGAGGGAGCCTGATCAGAACGAGATCGTCGCCTCGACGCCGAAGGTGCGCGGCGCGTTGAAGTTGGCGTAGTCGCCCACCACGGCGCGGTAGTTGCCGTCGATCGGCACGCGGTTGGCGTTGGAGCGGCGGTAGATGTGGCTCTCGTTGAAGAGGTTGCGCGCCCAGGCGGCCACGGTCAGCTTCTGACCGCCCTGCCCCATCGGAATGTCGGCCACGGCAAGGCGCGCGTTGACGAGGAAGCTCTTGTCGACCAGCACCGGCTCGTTGTCGAAGCTGTAGTGCGGATCGGAGTAGTTCGCATCGACGTGCAGCTTCAGCGCCATGTCGTTGTCGCTGGACAGCGGCATGGTCCAGTCAAGGTTGCCCGACAGCGCGTGCGGCGGGGTGTAGACCAGGAACAGCGGCTGGAGCGGATTGCCGGCCACCAGCGGGTTCGGCGTCGCCGGCACCTTCCAGTAGGTGTAGGCATAGCTGACGCCCATGGTCAGGTTGTCGGTCGGGCGCACGGTGAGGTCGGCCTCGATCCCCCGGATCTTCGTCACGCCGGACGCGTTGACCGTTTCCAGCGTGTGGCGGATCGTGCCGTTGGGCTGGACCAGGTAGAAGTCGAAGTCGAACTGGCTATCGTACCGGTTCATGATGTAGCCGACGAGGTTGAAGCGCACGCGGCGATCGAAGAACTCGGTCTTAGCGCCAACTTCATAGGCCTTGACGTTTTCCGGACCGAAGGTCGCGAAATTGATCGAGCGCGAGCTGGCCCCGCCGGCGCGGTAGCCGGTCGAATACTTGGCGTAGAGGTTCACGCCGTCCGCCGCGTCCCAGGCCACGATCGCCAGCGGATCGAAGCGGTTGTACTTGAACGCGAAGGGGAAGGCGCTGGCTGCGTTGTTGACCTTGTAGAGGTCGCCGCTCTTCTCGTCATGGGTATAGCGCCCGCCGACCGTCAGGTGCAGCGTGTCGAGCCCGCCGGGGGTCCAGGTCATCTGGCCGAAGGCGGCATAGCTCTTCGAATTGGCATAGCTGGCGCGCGAGATCGACAGGGCGGAGCGCTGCCAGGTCATCGCATCGCGGATGGTATAGCCGGTGCCGGTCGAGTTCCAGGTATTGGTGTTGGGGGTTGCCGCCACTTCCTCGGCTCGCTCATTGAAGTAGTAGAGCCCGGCGACGTAATCGACGTTGCCCAGGCTGCCCACTGCCTGCAGTTCCTGGCTGAACTGGCGGGCATTGAGGAACGAGATCGAATAGCGGCTGAACGACTGGCCCGGCAGGAACGAGGGGCTGCGGTGGGCGCCGCCCGAATTGTCCCACTGCTCGGAGTCGACGGTGCGCCACGCGGTGATCGAGCGCAGTTCAAGCCCATCGGCCACGCTCCAACGCAGGTTGCTGGAGAAGCCCTTGGTCTTGCCCAGGCTGGGCTGCTGCGGCACGCCGATGTCCGCCACGTCCATGCGCTTGTCGGCCGCCACCACCATGCCGGGCAGCGGCGCGATCTTGCCGGCGGGCAATTGGCCGCCATTGGCCTGGATCTCGGCGAGCGTCGCGACCGGGTAGCCATCGGGGTTGAAGTTCAGCAGCTGGCTGTAGAACGGGGTGTTCTCGTCACGGCTGATGTCGAAGGCGAAGTCGGCGGTGAAGTTGCTGGCCGGCTTCCAGCGGGCGGCCACGCGGCCGCCATAGCGGTGGTACTGGTTCCAGCCGGTCTGGCCTTCCAGCGGATTCCTGACGGTGGGGTCCTGGTGGCTGATCACCCCGTCGAGCTTGAACGAGACGCCCGCCACTTCCGGCAGGTTGACGTGCAGGCCGGCATTGTAGCTGCCGAAGTTGCCGATCCCGGCGCTGACCTTGCCACCGAATTCGCCGGTCGGCGCCTTGGAGACGAGGTTGACCGCGCCGCCTTCGGTGTTGCGGCCGAACAGGGTGCCCTGCGGACCCTTGAGCACTTCGATGCGCTCAACCTCGAACAGGCCGGCATTAAGGCCGTGCTGGCGGGCCAGGTAGATGCCGTCGATGTAGACGCCCACGCCCGGTTCGCGCGCCGGCTGGTTGGCGTCGCCCGGAACGATGCCGCGGATGCCGACCGTCAGCGCGGTCTGGCGCGATTCATAGGTCGCGACGCGCAGCGAGGGGATCGAACCGTCGCCCAGGTCCAGCAGGCTCTGGACGTGGCGCTTCTTGATGTCCTCGTCGCCCATCACCGCGATGGCGATCGGGGTTTCCTGCAGGTTCGTCTCGCGCTTGGTGGCGGTGACGACGATATCGGTCAGGCCGGAGGTGTCCTGGCTGGCATCGGCGGCTTCGGCGGCGGCATCGGCGGCTTCATCGGCAGCCCAGGCGGGCGCGGCGAGCACGGCGGCGAGCGCGGCGAGCGAGATCGACAGTGCGGTAGCGGGGCGGTTCATTTCAAAGTCCCTCATTGCGGTCATGGGGGCCTGCGACAGTGCGGCCGATTCGCCGCCACCACCCTGGCCCGCGGCCCATTTGGGACTGTTGCATTGCAGCATCGCGACGCTTTGCCGACTACGGTCAGACCGTCATGCGACACCAATGTGACACGCGGCTGGCCAAGGAAATCCGTCACAAATCCGTCATGTCGCGGTTGCATAGAGTCGGGCGGACCACGCCCATGCAAAGCGCCATGACCATACTGCTGACGACCCGCGACCCCGCCCTGTTAGGAGCGATCGAGCGCCTGCATCCCGGGCTCGTCGCGCTGCCCCTGCGCGGCGAAATACCCGAGCGCGGCCTGACCAATCCGCTGTGGTGCTTTGTCGACTGGCTGCTGCCGGACAGTTCGGGCCTCGAAATGGTGCGCCGCCTGCGCGAAAGCCGCGCGACGCGCGCCGGTCACATCACCATGGTGCTGGAAGAAGGCGATGCCGATGCCGCCCGCCGCGCCCTGCGGGCCGGTGCGGACGATTACCTGGTCGGCCCGCTCGATCCGGAGCGGCTGGCCAAGCGTCTGCGGCTCGACCAGCATGACGTTCCCGTGCGCGGGGCGCGGCTGGAACATGGCGGCCTGAGCGTCGACCTGGCCGCTCATCAGGCCCGCTGGCAGGGCATGCCCGTGGCGCTGCGCCCGAACGAGCTGCGCCTGCTGACCCATTTCATGGAGCACCCCGACCAGGTCTTCAGCCGCGCCGCGCTGATCGAGCACCTCGGCAAGGACCAGGCCGGGATCGACGAGCGCACGGTCGATGTCTGGGTCGGCCGGCTGCGCCGCGCACTGACCGCGCATGGCGCGCCCGATCCGCTGCGCACCGTGCGTTCGCTCGGCTACGTGCTGGATTCGGTGGAGGGCTGAGGCTCCGCGCCGCCGCCCTGGTGCAAGCCGTGCTTGCCCCCGGGCGCGACTGGCGGCATAGGCTGCCCCGAGTCCACCCCACCGGTTTCCAGCGAAAGGCCCCGCGCACATGAAGGTCCGCGTCTACGTCAGCCTCAAGAACGGCGTGCTCGACCCTCAGGGCCGCGCGATCCACCATGCGATCGAGGGCCTGGGCATCCACGGCGTCAAGGACGTGCGCGCCGGCAAGATGCTGGAACTGGAGGTTGACGAAACCGTCACCGATGCCCAGCTGGAGGACATGGCCAGCAAGCTGCTCGCCAACATGGTGATCGAAAACTACCGGATCGAAAGGATGCCGGCATGACCTTTCGCAGCGCAGTCATCACCTTCCCCGGCTCCAATTGCGACCGGGACATGGCCGATGCGCTGGAAAAGGTTTCGGGCAGCGCGCCGCTGCGCGTGTGGCACGGCGATGCCGAACTGCCCGCCAATCTCGATTTCATCGCCCTGCCGGGCGGTTTCTCCTATGGCGACTACCTGCGCTCTGGCGCGATGGCGGCCCGCAGCCCGGTGATGCGCTCGGTAATCGAAGCCGCGAACCGCGGCGTGCCGGTGCTGGGCGTGTGCAACGGCTTCCAGGTGCTGACCGAAAGCGGCCTGCTGCCCGGCGCGCTGATGCGCAATGCCGGCATCACCTTCGTCTGCCGCGATGTGGCGCTGACGGTGGAAAACAGCCAGAGCCTGTTCACCTCCGCCTATGCCCAGGGCCAGCAGATCGTCATTCCCGTGGCGCACCACGATGGCAACTATTTCGCCGATGCCGATACGCTGGACCGGCTGGAAGGCGAAGGCCGCGTGGCTTTCCGCTATGCAGAGGAAGTCAACGGGTCGGCGCGCCGGATCGCCGGCGTGCTCAACGCCGCGGGCAACGTGCTGGGCATGATGCCGCACCCCGAACGGATGATCGAACCGGAACAGGGCGGCAGCGATGGCCGCGCGCTGTTCGAATCCGCGCTGAACGCCCTCGCCTCTGCCTGAGCAAGCCCGGGCCGAAACGCTTCGGCCCGGCGCTCGTCCCTGAACCCTAGG
>CALMJG010000039.1 GCA_937864195.1 uncultured Novosphingobium sp. | reverse complement strand
TCCACCTCGACCCCGTGTTCGCCGCGCGTGCGGCGCACCGGCTCCACCCCGCTCGCCCAGTTGATCGCCGGCTCCTTGCGGGCGGCTTCGAACAGGGCCACGCGGATGTCACGGTTGGCGTACATCCGGCCCAGCGTGCCCTCGTCCGGCTTCGGCTTGAAGTCGATCCGGCCGGGGCGCATCTGGTCGGTCACGGCGATCGCCTCGATCGCGCAGCCCAGCGGCTCCAGTGCTTCGCCCAGGCCGATGTTGACGAACAGGTTCCAGCTGGCGGTCGAAATGGCCGAGGCGCGGCCATCGGTGCCTTCGGCGGTCAGCTCTTCCGGCAGGGCCTTGTCGATCACGTGGCTGGTGATGCCCTGCCGCGCCGCCGCCAGGCCCAGGGTCATGCCGACGAGGCCCCCGCCCAGAATGACCAGATCGCGCCGCTGAGGTTCCGTCATCGCTTCGCTCCGCACGTGTTGCCAGCGCCGCCATCCAGATCGAGGCAGCGCCCGTCGAACATCCCCTCGCTGACCGTCAGGCCGACCAGGGCCGCCAGGGTCGGCGCGATGTCCACCGTTTCCACCGGCGCGGGCTGTTCGAAGCTGCGCATGCCTTTGCGCCAGAACAGCATCGGCACGCGGCGGTCATAGTCGTACACCGAACCGTGAGTCGCAACATAGGCGCCCGGCATGGCTTCGGGAATGGGGGTGATCGCGCGGTCGAGCATGATCAGCACATCGCCCGAGCGGCTGGCATCGAACGAGGCCCGCACCCGGTCGCGCACCGACCAATCCTGCGCATTGCCGGCGGGCAGCGGGGTCTTCGCCATGTCCTCGGCGGTGAAGACGGCGGCGACCTGCGGGTTGGCACGGGTGATGGCGACCAGCGCCTTGATCACTTCGGCCTTCTGCGCCGGCGCCAGCGCGCGGTTGACGTAATATTCGCCCCCGTCGCTGTAGATCAGCGGCCCCTGCGCGGCGGTGATGCCGGTGCGCGCGGTTACCGCCTTGGCCAGTTCGCGCGCGCTCAGCGAATCGTCGACCCGCACCGCGCGCGGTACGGCCTGCTGGCTGGCGCGCTCTGGCATGTCGAGCCCGCCATGGTCGGAGGTGAGCACCACGGCATAGTCCAGCCCGCGCGCGTCGAGGTGATCGAGCAGCGTGCCGACCGCCTTGTCGAGCTCGGCCATCTGGATGCAGATTTCCGCGCCGTTGGTGCCGGTGGCGTGGCCGATATAGTCGGTGGCCGACAGGCTGACCGAAAGGATGTCGGGCGCATCGCCGCGCCCCAGGTCCATCTCGTCAACCAGCCGGTTGGCCAGTTCGACCGTCAGGTGGTCCATGCGCGGCGAAATCCGCACGCCGTCGGGCTTGCCCGGTTCAAGCGCGAAGCGGCCTGTGCCGAGCGAGCCGCCCTTGCCCACGGGAACGGCATTGTCGGCTCCGGCGCAGAACACCGGGAGCGCCAGCGCCGGGGCGCCGGTCTTGAGCAGATCGCTCACCACCCCGTTCTGGGCGACGGCGGCGGGCGAAAGGTCGCGCCCTTTCAGCGTCACGAACTGGCCGTTCTTCCACCAGTAGGCGGCGTCGATCCGGTGGCCGCCCATCATCATCACCGCGCGGTCCTTGGCCGAAACGGCGACGTTGCGGGTGGCGGGATTGGCGGCCTTCATCAGCTCGCCAAGCGTCGGCACCTTGAGGTTGCGGGCCGAAACCACCGGATCGCGTGAAGTGCTGGCGGGATCGGTCACGTCCTCGGCGCAGTAGACGCGCTTGTCGGCCCGATCGAGCGAGAGGTCGAACCAGTTGTTGGCGACGATGCCGTTGCGCGCCGGGTGGGTGCCGGTCAGCAGGGTGGAATGGCCGGGGCAGGTCTCGGTCGCGGCGTGGCTCTGGTAGCCTGAGGGGAACACCGCGCCCTGTTGCAGCCGCGCGAGACCGTGGGTGAAGTGGCGGCGATACTGCGCGAACAGGTCGGCCGAGAACTGGTCCACCGAGATGGCGACGATCAGCCGGGGCGGCACCTTGGGCGCGGGCGCCTCGACCGGGGCGGCGCTGGCGCTTTTCGGCGGCGGCGCCCCGCATCCGGCAAGGGCAACGGCAAGAGCAAGCGAGGCACAAACAGCGAGGCGGCGCATCAGGGTTCCTTGAAAAGTTGCGGCATTGACGGCAAAGCCCTGATGGCGGGCGTGGAGGCGCCACGCAAGGGAGTATGCCCCCAAATGCAGCGCTATCTACGTCTCGTTGCAGGTCTGTTGCAGGCCGCCCTGCTGCTGTGCGCGGCGCCTGTGCTGGCGGCCCCGGCAAACATCTCCGCGCAGCTGCTGGTCGAAGGCCCCGCCGCGCCGGGCGAGGCAGTCACGCTGGCCGTGCGGATGAGTCCCGCCAAGGGCTGGCATGGATACTGGCAGAACCCGGGCGATGCGGGCCAGGGCATGACGCTGACCGCTTCGCTGGCGGGGAAGGATCAGCCGCTGGCCCCGCTGCGCTATCCGGTGCCGGAAACGCTGCTGATCTCGGGCCTGATGAACCATGTCTACGAGCATGACTATGCGGTCCTCACCAGCCTGAAGGTGCCTGCGGACGCCCGCCCCGGCGCGGTCCTGCCGCTGACGGTGGAGGCGCAGTGGCTGGCCTGTACCGACCAGATCTGCGTGCCGGAAAGCGGCACCCTGCAGGCCGAGGTCAAGGTTGGCCCGCGCGGCGTTCCAGACGCGCGATTCGACGCATGGCGCGCGGCCCTGCCCGCGCCGCTGGGGGCCGAGGCGCGCTTTGCCAATGTCGGCGGGCGTTACCGCATCGGCATTCCCCTGCCCGCTTCGGTCGCGCTGGAGAGCCCGCACCTGTTCGTCAGCGATGCCAGCGTGGTCGATTACGCCGCGCCGCAGGCATTCACCCGGCAGGCTGACCTGCTGGTGGTGGAACTGCCGCCGGCGAAGTTCGCTCCCATCACCCCGCAGACGATTTCCGGCGTGCTGCGGCTCAACACCAAGGGCGACGGGGTGAGCCTGACCGCCGTTCCGGGCGCGGTCGCGGCGGGTGGTACGCCGGTCGGCGGGACGGCCGAATCGCAGGGTAGCCAGGCCCCTTTCGCGCTGCTGATCCTCATGGCGCTGGCGGGAGGCCTGCTGCTCAACGTGATGCCCTGCGTCTTCCCGATCCTCAGCCTCAAGGCGCTGAGCCTGGCCCGCGCGGGTGAGAGCGAGGCCCAGGCGCGCGCCGAAGGGCTGGCCTATACGGCGGGCGTGGTGCTGGCCTGCCTCGGCCTTGGCGTGCTGCTGCTCGCCCTGCGCGCGGCGGGCGAGGAAGTGGGCTGGGCCTTCCAGTTGCAGGAACCGCTGGTCGTCGCCGCGCTGCTGCTGCTGGCGGTGGCGATCACCGCCAACCTGCTGGGCGTCTACGAATTCAGCGTGCCCGGTTTCGCCAGCGATGGATCGCCGCAGGGCGCCTTTGCCACCGGGCTGCTGGCGGCCTTCGCCGCCACGCCCTGCACCGGGCCGTTCATGGCCGCAGCGATGGGCGCGGCGCTGCTGCTGCCGGTGGCGCAGGCACTCGCGCTGTTCGCCGCGCTGGGGCTGGGCCTTGCCCTGCCATTCCTCGCCCTTGCCTATGTCCCGGCGCTGCGCCGCCGCCTGCCGCGCCCGGGCGCGTGGATGGGCCGGTTCCGCACCGCCATGGCCGTGCCGATGGGGCTGACCGCCTTGGCGCTGGTCTGGCTGGCGAGCCGCCTTGCGGGGAGCGCCTTTGCCTTTGCCGCCTGCCTGCTGGCAATCGTCATGCTGAGCGCGCTGGTCGTGCTCGGCCGGCGCCAGCGCCATGGCCTCGCTGGCGGCTGGCCGGTGATGCTGGCTCTCGTGCTGGTCCCGGCAATGGGCGCGCTGGGCCTGCCCGGAATGGTCCGCGAGGCCAGTGCTGAAACGGCTGGCGTGCTGCCCTCCAAGCCATTCAGCGAGGCCGCCTTGGCCGAGGCGCGGGCCAAGGGAGGCCCGGTCTTCGTCTACATGACCGCCGACTGGTGCCTGACCTGCAAGGTCAACGAGGCCGCCGCGATCGAGCGCGAGGATACTGCCAGGGCGTTCAAGGCGGCGGGCGTCACCGTGCTGCGCGGCGACTGGACCCGGCGCGATCCGGCGATCACCCGCTATCTCACCGCGCAGGGCGCTGCGGGGGTTCCGCTCTATATGTGGTATCCGGCGAAGGCCGCCCCGCCCCGGCAATTGCCGCAGGTGCTGACCCCGGCGCTGCTGGAGGAGCTGGCAAAGGGCGGCTGATCCTGCCCTTCACTCCGGCCGCGCAGGCCCCGCATCCGCCTGGGCCCAGCGTTCCAGCGCCTTGAGCACCGGCTCAAGGCTGCGCCCGCGCGGGGTCAGGGCGTAGTCCACGCGCGGCGGAATCTCGCCGTGGTCGTGGCGCGAGACCAGTCCGTCGGCCTCCATGTCCTTTAGCGTGCGCGAGAGGGTGCGGTGGGTGACCGCGCCCAGCCGGCGCTGCAATTCGTTGAAGCGCAGCGGCTCCTTCAGCAGCCAGAACAGGATCATCGCCCGCCACTTGCCGGTGATCAGGTCGAAGGCCGAAACGGCCGGACAGGTCCAGCCGGAGGGCGGAGCGGAAGCGTTCATCGGGCAGTATCCTGAAGGACCGTACTTGCGAACAGATAGCGCCCCTCTATCTGGGCAGCAAGTCAGCAATCGGGCCGGGGCGCGCCCGTGAAGTCGCCCCCCGAAAGGACATGCCATGAAGACCCTGATCGACGTTCTCGGCAACAATGCGGGCCACTGGGTGGGTGACGGTTTCCCGGTGCGCTCGCTGTTCAGTTACAACGGCGACACTGCGGCAATCACGCCGTTCCTGCTGTTCGACTATGCCGGGCCGTGGAATTTCGAGCCCAACGCCGGAGCCCCGCGCGGCGTCGGCCAGCATCCGCATCGCGGGTTCGAGACGGTGACAATCGTCTATGACGGCGAGGTCTCGCACCGGGATTCGGGCGGAGGCGGCGGCACCATCGGCAAGGGCGACGTTCAGTGGATGACCGCCGGCGCGGGCGTGATCCACGAGGAGTTCCACTCCGCCGGCTTCAGCCGCAGCGGCGGCCCGTTCCGCATGGTCCAGCTGTGGGTCAACCTGCCCGCGAAGGACAAGCTGGCCAAGCCCGCCTACCAGGCGATCACGGCGGACACGATCCCCAGCGTGGACCTTGGCGGGGCGAGCGCACGGATCATCGCTGGGGAAATCGAGGGGACGCGCGGCCCGGCGCGGACCTTCACCCCGATCAACCTGTGGGACGTGCGGATCGCGGCGGGCGCGGATGTGGCACTGCCTCTGCCTGAGGGCCACAACGCGCTGGTCGCGGTGCTGTCCGGCCACGTCACCATCGGCGGGCGCGCGATCGGCGAGGCTGAAATCGCGCGGCTTTCGGTCCAGGGCGAAGGCGCGGCGCTCCACGCGGACGGCGATGCCATGCTGCTGGTGATGACCGGCGAGCCGATCGACGAACCCGTGTTCGGCCACGGCCCCTTCGTGATGAACACCCGCGCCGAGATCGTGCAGGCGATCGAGGACTTCAACGCGGGCCGGTTCGGCGGGATTGTAGGCTGAGCAAACGAAGCCCCTCCCCACTAGGGAGGGGTTGGGTGGGGGTTCCACGCCTGCGCCGCACACCCCCACCCAACCCTCCCCCTCAAGGGGGAGGGCCAAGGCCGTGTGCGCTCCTCACCTCAGTCCTTCGCCACCGGCAGCCACACCGCGCTGGCGTCCGCGCCGCCGTAACGCACCGTCTGGGTCGCTTTCTGGTAATCCGCCGCCTTCGCCTCGAAGATCGAGGGCACCCAGGTCTGCGGGTTGCGATCGTACAGCGGGAACAGGCTGGACTGGACCTGCACCATGATCCGGTGCCCCGGCTGGAACACGTGGTTCACGTGCGGCAGCGACCAGCCGAAGCGATAGGTCTTGCCCGGCTCCAGCGGCGCCGGGGTTGCAAACCCGTGGACATAGCGGCCCCGGAAAATCTCGATCCCCACGCCCAGTTGGTAACCAGCCATGCCCGGCTGCGATGACAGCTCCTTCGGGTAGACGTCGATCAGCTTGACCACGAAGTCGCTGTCGCGCCCGCTGGTCGCGGCTGCCAGATCGACGCGGGGCGCGCCCTTGATGTGGACCGGCTTGTCGAGCACCGGCGTGGTATAGGTCAGCACGTCGGTCCGGCCGGAGGCAAAGCGCTGGTCGGCCACCAGCCAGCCCCGCCACTGGTCCCCGTCCATCTTCACCGGGCGGGCCATGAACGGCACCGGGCTGGCCGGATCGGAAACATAGCTGTCGGCCCCGGCCTTGTCCGGTTTGCTCCACGACAGCGTGCCGCGCGGGGCGAGGTAGAGCGGGGTTTCGATCCCCGCCGGCCACTTCGCGTCCACCTCCCACCGATCCGCGCCGGTGGCATAGGTGACGGCGGCGGGCATGGGCTGGCAGGGCGCGGGATTGGTCTTCACCCGGCAGTCGAGGAACGGCTTGATCCAGTTCAGGCGGAACTGCAGCGCGGTATCGCCTTCGAACTTCAGCGCGCCCAGATTGGATCCCTCGTAATTCGCCCCCGAATGCCGCCACGGCCCGATCCCCAGCATGATCGGCGCGTCGGGCTGGGCGGCCTTCACCGCCTTGAATACGGCGGGCGCGCCATAGCTGTCTTCCTGGTCCCACTGCCCCAGCATCACCAGCGTCGGCACGGTCAGCTTGCGTTTCGCCAGCAGCTTGTCGACCGCCTGTTCCTGCCAATAGGTGTCATAGGCCGGGTGCTCCATCATCTTGCGCACTGCCGGCAGGCCTTCCAGCCCCCAGCGCCGGGCATAGCCGCCGGAGGATACCGCCTCCAGGAACTGGTCGTATTCGTCGCCCGCCCCGCGCGGCACGTCGCCGCCGCCCTTTTCCACCATCTGGCTAAGCGCGAAATCGAAGCCGAAAGTGCGGAAGGCGCCGTTGTGGAACCAGTCGTCGCCGATCCAGCCATCGACCATCGGCGATTGCGGCACGGCCGCCTTCAGCGCCGGGTGCGGATCAATCAGCGCCATCAGCGTGGTGAAGCCAAGGTAGGACGAGCCGATCGCCGCGACCCTGCCGTTCGATTCGGGCACATTCTTCACCAGCCAGTCGATCGTGTCATAGGCGTCGGTCGAATGGTCGATCCCGGTCTTGTTGAGCGGGCCGCGCAGAGGCCTCGTCATCACATAGTCGCCTTCCGACTTCTGCATCCCCCGGATGTCCTGGTAGACGCGGATGTAGCCGTCGTTGACGAACGGCGCGTCCATCACGGGCAGGATTTCCTCGATCTTCTGGCTGCGATTGCGGCTGGTGTGGCCGGTCGCGTTATAGGGGCTGCGGCTGAGCAGGATCGGGGCGTCCTTCGTCCCCTTGCGCATCACGACCACGGTGAACAGCTTGGTCCCATCGCGCATCGGCACCATTACCTCGCGCCGGACGTAGTCGGCTTCGGGCCGGACCCAGTCGTAACTCGCCACCTTGTCGCTCGCCATCGGGTCGAGCGGAGCTGGCGCGGGTGCCGGTGCGCTCTGGCCCATCAACGGCAGGGCGGCGAGGGTGAGGAACAGGACAGCCGTTTTGCGCATTGAACACTCCACAAGGATTCTTTCCCAGGCTAGCAGCTTTGTTACGCTTGCGAAGCACCCCTCCCCGGCTAATCTGCGAACAACAAGGAGAACAGGAATGCGCGCAACCCAGGCCTTTTTCGAGCAGATCGGCGGCCCCGAAGTAATCCAGTGGCGCGAGGTCGACCTGCCCGCCCCCGGCCCGGGCGAAGTGCTGTTGCGCCAGGAAGCGGTGGGCCTCAATTTCATCGACACCTATTTCCGCACCGGCCTTTACCCGGCCCGCCTGCCCAGCGGCATGGGCATGGAAGCCGCCGGGGTGATCGAGGCGGTGGGCGAAGGCGTGACCGCGTTCAAGCCGGGCGACCGCGCCGGCTACACCGGATCGCCCGGCGCCTATGCCACGGCGCGGCTGATCAAGGCGGCGGAACTGCTGCCGGTGCCGGACAACGTGGACAGCCGGATCGCCGCCGCCGTGCTGCTGAAGGGCACCACGGTCGAAATGCTGGCCGAACGCTGCGCGCCCGTGGCGCCGGGCGGCTGGGCGCTGGTTCCGGCGGCGGCGGGCGGGGTCGGCCTGCTGCTGGTGCAGTGGCTGAAGGCGCGCGGGGTGCGGGTGATCGGCACGGTCGGCAGCCCTGAAAAGGTCGCCGCCGCCAAGGAGGCCGGGGCCGAGCATGTGCTGCTGACCGACGATGCCGATCTGGTCGCGAAGGTCCGCGAAATCACTGAGGGCGCGGGCGTGCGCGTGTCCTACGATGGGGTCGGCGCGGCCACCTGGAAGGCCTCGCTGAAATCGGTCGGGCGGCGCGGCGTGATCGCCAGCTTTGGCAATGCCAGCGGCCCGGTGACCGGCGTGGCACTGCGCGATCTGGCCACCAACGGCTCGCTCTACGTCACGCGGCCGGGGGTCTACGACTATTACAAGGATCCGGCCGAGGCGGCGGCGGGCGCGGCAAAGCTGTGGGAAATGCTTGCCGCCGGGCACATCAACGTCACCGTCGGCCAGACCTATGCCCTGACCGATGCTGCCCAGGCGCATATCGACCTGGAAGCGCGGCGGACGACGGGATCGACCCTGCTGCTGCCCTGAAAGGTGCTTGCCTGAGCCAAACGACGCTTGCATATCCGGTTCGGGTTCGCGCCCGAACCGGATGGAAAGCTGTTGATGCCCTTGCGTTTTATGGCCGCGCTACTCGGCCTTGCCCTGCTCGCCCTGCCCTTCACCCTGCCGGCCCGCGCCGAAACCACCGACCAGCTGCTCGGCGAGACGTTCTACGATTGCTACGCCTCGATTGACGCGAACTATTTCACCAACCGCGACATGAAGCGCGGCGCGATGCTGTACCAGGCGATCGAGGCGATGTGGGCGCGCGGCGCGGATCGGCTGCGCAAGGATCCCGCGACGGTCGAGCGGCAGGATGCGATCCGCACCCGCCTGACGCCCAAGGACCAGGAAAAGCTGCTCAAGCAGTGCATGGCCGCAGCTTCGCGCGGCAACTTCGCCTTTCGCCATCCTTATGCCGCCCAGCTCGAAACGCCGCGCTTCCGCGAATTGCTGGCCCGGCAACAGGCTTCGCTGCGCGAGGATGACAAACTGCGCCTCGCCGTTGCCAAGGCCCGCCAAGAGTTGGCCGAGGAAGAGGCGCGCAAGGCCCGGGCCGCCGCCAGCGAGTACCGCTCGACCGCCGACGATGGCCCCGATCCCGCCGCGCTCGCGCTGGCGAGGGACTGCGACAATTCCGCCGCGCAGACCATCCGCTCCGCCGACCGCGACTTTCAGGAAGCCTCACGCATGGTGAAGATCTGGATCGCAACGCGGGGCGTGGGCGTCAACTATGGCTGGGAGCCACTGCGGCGCGGCTGTTCGACGCTGCAATCGGGCTTCCGCACGCTGGGCAACAAGCAGTGCCCGGCGCGGTTCCAGAACATGGTCCAGTCGTTCTACGACCGCTACTACATCAACTTGCCGACCGGCAGTTCGATGACCTGCGAGGGGTAGCGATTACCGTCAGTTGGGGACCAGCCGGGCGAACCAGATGGTGTGGCGCGGGCCCTTGCCCTTGCCGTTGGCATCGATCCGGGCGCGGACTTCGACTTCCTCGACCTCGAAGCCTTCGTTCTCCAGCCGGCGGGTGAAGGCGCGGTCCGGCGCTGCGGACCAGACGGCCAGGATGCCGCCGGGGCGCAGCGCGCGCACCACGGCGCGCAGGCCGGCGCGGGAGTAGATCCGGCTGTTTTCGGGCCGCACCAACCCGTCCGGGCCGTTGTCGACGTCGAGCAGGATCGCGTCATAGGGCTCGGGCGCAAGCAGCATGGCATCGGCGACATCGTCCATCCGCAGCGTCACGCGCGGATCGTCGAGGCATCCGGCGGCGACCTCGGCCATCGGCCCCTTCGCCCATTCGATGATTTCCGGCACCAGTTCGGCCACGGTGACGTGGCCCTTTGGACCCAGCCGCGCCAGCGCGGCGCGCAGGGTGAAGCCCATGCCATAACCGCCAACCAGCAGCCGCGCGTCCCGGGCAGCCCCGCCCAGCCGGTCGAGCGTCATGGTCGCAAGCGCCTCTTCCGAGCCGCGCATCCGGGTGGACATCAGCTCGTTATGGCCCAGCACGATCATGAAATCGCGCCCGTGGGCGAACAGCTTCAGCTCCTCGCCCCCCGGCACCTGCGCCGTGCCCAGAAGTTCGCGGGCAATCACGCCCCGATCACGCTGCCCGCTGGGCGCGTTCGACCGCTTCCTGGTTGAGCATGTCGGCCAGCAGGAAGGCCAGTTCGATCGACTGCGCCGCGTTGAGGCGCGGGTCGCAGTGGGTATGGTAGCGGTCGGCCAGCCGTTCATCGGAAATGGCGATGGCGCCGCCGACGCATTCGGTCACGTCCTGCCCGGTCATCTCGATGTGGATGCCGCCGGCATGGGTGCCCTCGGCGCGGTGGACGG
>CALMJG010000038.1 GCA_937864195.1 uncultured Novosphingobium sp. | reverse complement strand
GGCCTGCACACCTGGCTTCCCGACGCGATGGAAGGCCCGACCCCGGTGTCGGCGCTGATCCACGCGGCGACGATGGTCACCGCCGGCGTCTTCATGGTCTGCCGCCTCTCGCCGATGTTCGCTGCCAGCGAAACCGCGATGAACGTGGTGACCTATGTCGGCGCGGCAACGCTGTTCTTCGCGGCAACGGTCGGCACGACCCAGTGGGACATCAAGC
Source organism: uncultured Novosphingobium sp. (assembly GCA_937864195.1). Classification (GTDB taxonomy): domain Bacteria; phylum Pseudomonadota; class Alphaproteobacteria; order Sphingomonadales; family Sphingomonadaceae; genus Novosphingobium. The sequence goes on along the minus strand of CALMJG010000038.1, from coordinate 36,309 downwards.
GCGTCATCGCCTATTCGACCTGTTCGCAGCTCGGCTATATGTTCGTGGCCGCTGGCGTCGGTGCGCCGGGTGCGGCGATGTTCCACCTGTTCACCCATGCCTTCTTCAAGGCCCTGCTGTTCCTCGGCGCCGGTTCGGTGATCCATGCCATGCATCACGAACAGGACATGCGGTACTACGGCGGCCTGCGGAAGAAGATCCCGCTGACCTACTGGGCGATGATGATGGGTACGCTGGCGATCACCGGCGTCGGCATTGTCGACGTGTTCGGCTTCGCGGGTTTCTATTCCAAGGACTCGATCCTCGAGGCAGCCTATGGCAGCGCGACCGTCAGCGGCCGGTTCGGCTTCTGGATGGGTATCACCGCTGCCCTGCTGACCAGCTTCTATTCCTGGCGCCTGATGTTCCTGACCTTCTTCGGCAAGCCGCGCTGGGACCAGTCGGAGCATATCCAGCACGCTGTCCATGATGACCACCACGGTCATGGCGATCATGGCCACGCCAAGCATGACGACGGCACTGCGGGCTATCACCCGCACGAAAGCCCGCTGCCGATGCTGGTGCCGCTGATCGTCCTCTCGCTGGGTGCCGTGCTCGCGGGCTACTTTTTCCATCATTCGTTCATCAGCGAGGGCACCGGGCACTTCTGGCAGGGCAGCATCGCCTTCAGCGAGCACCTGATCCACCAGCTCCACTCGGTCCCGACCTGGGTGAAGTGGGCGCCGTTCGCGGTGATGATCACCGGCCTTGCGGTCGCCTGGTATGGCTACATCGCCAATCCCGGCTTCCCGGCGAAGTTCGCCGCCGCAGTCCGGCCGCTGTACCTGTTCTTCTTCAACAAGTGGTACTTCGACGAGCTCTACAACCTGATCTTCGTGCGGCCTGCATTCTGGCTCGGACGGCAGTTCTGGAAGCTGGGCGACATCGGCTTCATCGACCGCTTCGGTCCGAACGGTTCGGCCTGGCTGGTGCTGCAGGGCACCAGGGTCGCGCAGCGGGTCCAGTCGGGCTACCTCTATTCCTATGCACTGGTCATGCTGCTGGGCGTGACCGCCGCGATCACCTGGGCGATGGTGAACTGATATGTCCGGATTTCCCATCCTCTCGGTAATGCTGGCGGTTCCGCTGGTGGCGGCCTTGGCCTGTCTCTTTTCCGGAGCGGCGGCGGCGCGTACCATCGCGCTGGCCGCGACGCTGATCGACCTTGTCCTCGGAGCCGCGCTCTGGGCGCAGTATGACATCGGCGGCGCGCAGTGGCAGTTCCAGGAAAACGTCGCGCTGTTCCAGGGTTTCGCCTGGAAGCTGGGCATCGATGGCATCGCGTTGATGCTGATCATGCTCTCGGTGTTCCTGATGCCGATCTGCATCCTGGCCAGCCAGTCGATCGAAAAGCGCGTCAGCGAATACATGGCCGCGTTCCTGCTGATGGAAACGCTGATGATCGGCGTTTTCGCGGCGCAGGATCTGCTGCTGTTCTACATCTTCTTCGAAGCCGGCCTGATCCCGATGTACCTGATCATCGGTATCTGGGGCGGGGCGGAGCGGATCTACGCCAGCTACAAGTTCTTCCTCTACACGCTGCTCGGATCGGTGCTGATGCTGATCGCCATGCTGTGGATGATCAACGAAGCCGGCACGACCGACATCCCGACCCTGATGGCATATGACTTCCCGGCGGATGCCCAGAAGTGGCTGTGGCTGGCCTTCTTCGCCAGCTTCGCGGTGAAGATGCCGATGTGGCCGGTCCACACCTGGCTGCCCGATGCCCACGTGCAGGCGCCGACCGCCGGTTCGGTGATCCTCGCGGGCGTGCTGCTGAAGATGGGGGGCTACGGCTTCATCCGCTTCTCGCTGCCGATGTTCCCCCAGGCGAGCGCCGACTTTGCCTGGCTGGTTTTCGCCCTGTCGATGGTCGCGGTGGTCTACACCAGCCTCGTCGCGCTGGTGCAGCAGGACATGAAGAAGCTGATTGCCTATTCGTCGGTCGCGCACATGGCGATCGTCACGGTTGGCCTGTTCGCCTTCAACGTCCAGGGCCTCGAAGGCTCGATGGTCGTGATGCTGAGCCACGGGCTGGTCTCGGGCGCGCTGTTCCTGTGCGTCGGCGTGATCTATGACCGGCTGCACACCCGCGAGATCGACCGTTACGGCGGCCTGTCGATCAACATGCCGAAGTATGCGCTGCTGTTCATGCTGTTCACCATGGCCTCGGTCGGCCTGCCCGGCACCAGCGGCTTCGTGGGCGAATTCCTGGCGCTGACCGGCATCTACAAGATGTCGAGCTGGGTCGCGCTGGTCGCGGGTTCCGGTATCATCCTGGGCGCGGGCTACATGCTCTACCTCTATCGCCGGGTTGCGTTCGGCGAGCAGAAGAACGCCGATGCAGCCGCCATGCCGGACCTCAGCGTTCGCGAATGGCTGATGCTGGCGCCGATTGCAGCCGTCGTGCTGTGGATGGGCGTCTATCCCGAAAGCTTCCTGGCGCCGATGCGTGCCGATATCGCCGCGCTCGACGCGCGCCTTGCCTCGGCCCGTCCCGAGGGTGATGCGCGCCTGACCGCTGGGGATCCGACTACCGCCAAGACCCACGAAGCCCAATCCCATGAAACTTCCGCGCACGGGGGAGCGCACTGATGGACTGGTTGCAGTCTCTGCGCCTTGCTGCGCCTGAACTTCTCTTCACCATTGCCGGGTTGGCGATCCTGCTCGTCTCGGCATGGGCCAATGGCAAGACCGCCGCGCGCCTGGCCACCTGGGCCGTTGTTGCGGTGTTGGCCGCTGGTGCCGCGCTGACGGCCCCGGTGCTGTTCAGCGGCGCCAAGGGGCCTGAAACGCTGGCGTTTGGCGGCCTGTTCGCGGCGGACGCCTTCGCGGCTGCTGCCAAGCTGCTGATCTATGCCGCAGCCGGCGCCTCGCTGCTGGTGGCCCCGGCGTTCTTCGAGCGGTTCCGCGCAATGCGGGCCGAATACCCGGTGCTGGTGCTGTTCGCGGTGCTGGGCATGAGCATGATGGTCTCCGCGACCAACCTGCTCACGCTCTACATCGGGCTCGAACTGAACTCGCTGGCCGCCTATGTCCTCGCCGCCTTCCTCAAGACGGACGACCGCTCGGCCGAAGCTGGCCTGAAGTATTTCGTGCTCGGCTCGCTGGCGAGTGGCATCCTGCTGTTCGGCATGAGCCTGACCTATGGCTTCACCGGCACGACCGACTTTGCCGGCATTGCCGCCGCGTTCAAGGATGGTCTGCCTGCGGGCGCAGCCTTCGCGCTGGTGTTCGTGTTGGCGGGCCTGGCCTTCAAGATCAGCGCCGTGCCGTTCCACATGTGGACGCCGGACGTCTATGAAGGTGCGCCGACCCCGGTGACGACCTTCTTCGCCTCGGCTCCCAAGGTGGCGGCCCTGGCCCTTACCATGATCGTTACGCTGAAGGCGTTCGGCACCCAGGCTCCGGCCTGGCAGCCGATCGTGATCTTCGCGGCGCTGGCCTCGGTGTTCTGGGGCGCGCTGGGCGCGATCGGGCAGACCAATATCAAGCGTCTGCTGGCTTATTCGTCGATCAACAACGTCGGCTTCCTGCTGATCGGCCTTGCCACGGCCACCCCGGCGGGCGCTTCGGCCATGCTGATCTACCTCGCGATCTATGTCGCGATGACGATTGGCGGCTTTGTTGCCGTGCTGATGCTCAAGGACAGCGATGGCAATCCGGTCGAGAACATCGCCGATTTCGCGGGCCTCTCGCGTGAGCGCAAGGTGCTCGCCGCCAGCCTCGCGGTCGTGATGTTCAGCCTTGCGGGGATTCCGCCGCTGCTCGGCTTCTGGGGCAAGCTGGTGGTGTTCCAGGCTGCGGTTCAGGCTGGGATGTTCTGGGTCGCGGTGCTGGGCGTGCTGGGCAGCGTGGTCGGCGCGTTCTACTACCTCAAGGTCGTCAAGGTCATGTACTTCGACGAACCGGCGGGCAAGGCGCTGGGCAAGAGCGACTGGGTGCACCAGGCGATCCTGGCTCTGTGCGTCCTGTTCCTCTCGCCGCTCGGCTACCTGGTGGTGAAGTGCCTGACGGCGCTGTCCGACCTGGCCGTCGCCGCGCTCATGACGGCGGCTTGATCCGCTACCTGGCCCAAACCGGCTCGACGAATGCCGACCTCGCCGCTGCACTCGGTGCCGGCGAGGCGGTTGGCGAGGGGGATTGGCTCGTTGCCGACCGGCAAAGCGCGGGGCGGGGCAGGCAGGGCCGGACCTGGTTCGATGGGTTCGGCAACTTCATGGGGTCAACCATCGTTCGGCCCCGGGCAGGTGATCCACCTGCGCCCAGCCTGGCGCTGCTGGCTGGACTTGCCTTGCACGAGGTCGTCTCGCGCCATGTTCCGCCGCCACATCTGGCGCTGCTCAAATGGCCCAACGACCTGCTGGTCGGCGGTGCCAAGCTCAGCGGCATCCTGCTGGAAGCGAGCGCCGGGGCGGTAGTCGTCGGCATCGGGGTAAACCTTGCCGTCGCGCCTGACCTGCCGGACCGCCGCACCATCGCCCTGTCGGTTTTCGGCCCCGCGCCGGACCGGAATGCCTTTGCAGAAAATCTGGCGCGCAGTTTTGCCGCAGAGCTTCACGCCTGGCGCAGCTACGGACTTGAACCCATGATCCGGCGCTGGCTTGGTGCGGCCCACCCCCCGGGCACCCCCTTGCGGGTCGGAGAGCCGGGCGAGGCCGCGCTGGAGGGAACTTTCGCCGGACTGGCCAGCGATGGAGCCTTGCAACTGCGGCTCGCTGACGGCACGACCCGCACCGTGCATGCAGGCGAAGTGCGCCTTGGGGCAATTGAGGAAGACGGATGCTGATTGCGATCGACAATGGCAACACCAACGTGAAGTTCGCGCTGGTGGACGATGCGGGAAAGATCCTGCAGCGCTGGAGCATCGCCACCGATCCCAAGCGAACCGCCGATGAATATGCGGTCTGGCTTGACCAGTTGCTGCGCATGGAAGGCTATTCGCGCACCGATATCAGTGATGTGATCATCGCCACCGTGGTCCCGCGCGCGCTGCATAACCTTCAGGTGCTCTCGCAGAAGTATTTCGGTACCGATGCACTGATCGCGGGCAAGCCGCCGATCACGTGGGGCATCGCGCTGAAAGTTGACGAGCCGCGGGCGCTGGGGGCGGACCGCGCCGTCAATGCGATTGCCGCCCACGCGCTGGAGCCGGGCGACAAGATCGTCATCAGCTTCGGCACGGCGACGACTTTCGATCATATCGGTGCTGATGGTGCCTACATGGGCGGCAGTATCGCGACCGGGGTCAGCCTGTCGCTCGACGCCCTGTACGAGGCCGCGGCCATGCTGCCGCGCATCGCCATCGAGCCGCCGCCCGGATCGAGCGTGATCGGCCGCGACACCGTGGGGCAGATGCAGATCGGTATCTACTGGGGCTATGTCAGCATGATCGAGGGCATGATCCGCCGCATGAAGGAAGAGATCGGTCGCCCGGTAAAGGTGATCGCCACGGGCGGACTGGCCGTGCTGTTCCAGCGCCATGCCGACCTGTTCGACCGGGTTGAACCGGAACTTACACTGCAGGGTTTGGCCCGGCTCTATGCAACACGATCGGACCGGACATGAAGCCTGGCAAGGAACTGCTTTTCTGCGCGCTCGGGGGGTCGGGCGAGATCGGGATGAACGTCAATCTCTACGGCTGCGATGGCAAGTGGCTGATGGTCGACCTTGGCATGACCTTCGGGGCGGCCGAGTATCCCGGGATCGAACTGGTCTTTGCGGACCTCGATTTCATCGAGGAACGGCGCAAGGATCTGCTCGGCATTGTCCTGACCCACGCGCACGAGGATCACATCGGCGCCGTGCCCTACTTCGCGAAGGAACTGGGCGTTCCGCTCTATGCCACTCCCTTCACCGCGCGCCTGGTTGCCGAAAAGCTGGAAGAGGCGGGCATCCAGGGCAGCGTCGAACTGCGGGTGATCGACCATCTCGAGCGGTTCGAACTGGGCGCGTTCGGCATCCGCTACGTGCCGCTGGCCCACTCAATTGCCGAGGGTAATGCCCTGCTGATCGATACGCCTTATGGCCGCGTGTTCCACACCGGTGACTGGAAGCTGGATGATGAGCCGCTGGTCGGCGTGCCCGCCAGCGTCGAGGAACTGACGGCGATCGGTGACGAGGGCGTGCTGGCGCTGGTCTGCGATTCGACCAACGTGTTCAACCCGTCCGCCTCCGGCTCGGAGGGTGAAGTCCGCCGCGCCCTGATCGAGGAAGTGAAGCGCCACCACGGCAAGCGGGTGCTGGTCACCACCTTTGCCTCCAACGTCGCTCGGCTCGAGACGCTGGGCGAGGTCGCGCGCGCCTCTCGCCGCCAGCTGTGCGTTGCCGGGCGCTCGCTCGACCGCATCATTCGCACCGGCCAGGCCTCGGGCTATCTCAAGGACCTGCCGGACGTGATCGATTTCGACACGGCGATGGGCCTGCCTCGCGGCGAAGTGCTGATCGTGGCGACCGGCGGGCAAGGCGAACCCCGCGCCGCTCTCGGCCGGATCGCGGAGGACAATCACCCGCTCGCGCTGGAAGCCGGCGATGTCGTCCTGTTTTCCAGCCGCCAGATTCCCGGGAACGAGATTGCCATCGGCCGGATCCAGAACCGGCTCGCCGCGCGCGATGTCACGCTGGTGACCGACCGGCAGAGCCCGATCCACGTCTCGGGACACCCGGGGCGTCCGGAACTGCAGGCGCTTTATGGCTGGATTCGGCCGGAGATCCTGCTGCCGGTGCACGGAGAGGTCCGGCACATGCGCGAACAGGCGCGCTTTGGCCGCGCCTGCGGGATCCCCAAGACGGTGGCTCAGGAGAACGGCGATCTCGTCCGCCTTGCCCCCGGCAAGCCGGGCAAGATCGACGAGGTGCGGGCCGGACGGCTCGTTCTCGATGGCGACATCATTACGCCGGCAGATGGCGAAGCGATGGTCATGCGCCGCCGCCTTGCCGCCAACGGGCTGGTGATCGTCGTGCTGGATGGCAAGGGGCGCGTCCATGTCGAAAGCATCGGCTTGCCGCTCGACGAGGACCAGGAGGACTTCGTCAGCGAAGCCTGCGCCGATGTGAAGGCCGCGCTCGCCAGGCTCAAGGGCGGCCAGCGCCACGACCGCGATGCCATTACTGAAGCCGCCCGCCTTGCCGCGCGCCGCGCCGCGACGCGCTGGTCGGGCAAGAAGCCGCAAGTGCGGGTGATCCTGCCGGAGCATTGAGATCCATGAAACTCACCTCGATTATCGCGATCTTCAGTCTGTTCTGGGTGATGAGCGCCTTCCTGGTCATGCCGTTCGGCGTGCGCACCCATGACGAGGCAGGCATTCCCAAGGTGCCCGGGCAGGCCGACAGCGCACCGGCGCATTTCCAGCCGGGCAAGATCGCCAAGCGGGCCACCGTGCTCGCGCTGGTCCTGTTCGGGCTCTTCTATGCCAACTACACCTTCGGGTGGATCAGCCCGGGGATGCTGGACTTCACGGGTGGGCCGCCGAACTTCGACGGCTCGCACTCCTAGCCGCGCAGCCGCTCGATCGCCTGGGCGAGCGCCACGTAGAGCTTGCCCATGTCGGACGACAGCAGGGTAACGCCAAGCGCGTGCCCGTCGCGGGTCGACAGCAGTTGCCGGAGCATCGCCTCGAAATCGTGGATGTAGCGGCTGACGTGTTCGCGGAAGGCCGCATCGCTTTCGTAGAGTTGCACGACGGCCCTGGCTTCGGGTGCTTCCAGCAGGCGGACCGCGCGCCGGGTGAAGATGCCCCGGTCGCCCCTGAGGTAGGCCGCCCAGGCCGTGTCGGTGACCTCGGTATCCATCGCCCGGGCGATATCGACCGCATTCGAATTGAGCGCTTCGGTGATCAGCGCGACCCGGCGGGCGAAATCGTTGTCGACCTGCTCTTCGGCGCGTTGGCGCGCATGGGCAACCCGGCTTTCAAGGTGCGTGGTCAGTTCGCTGACCTTGGCCAGCTGGTCGCGCAGCTGGATCGCCGCCTCGCGGCTGACCCCGGCGGCATGGGCGGCCGCCTGTTCAAGCTGGCCTGATACCTCGGCCGTCCGCTGGCGCACCGCGCGGTCGATCGCACTGGCGCTTTCTTCGCCCAGCCGGGCGGCGAGGGCGGACAGCGCAGCCGCGCTTTCCCCTTCGATCCCGGAGACCGCACGGCGACTTGCTTCCGCCAGTTCGTCGATGGCGCGGGCCAGGGCTGACTGCGCTGTCTCGGCCTGGGCCAGGGTCTCCTCGCGCACCGATTCGAGCGAGGCGCGCAGGGCGTCCACCGCTTCGGCCTGGCTGGCACTGCGCGCGGCCAGTTCCGTCTGCAGCTCGTCCAGGTCGACCATTGAGCGGCGCAGCACCTGGTGTCCACGATCGACATGGCCGGTCAGGGCTGCCCCCGCCGCCTCGGCCGCGCTGACGGTTGCCCGCAGGTTGTCGGCGCGTCGCTCAAGCTCGGCCAGCTTGCCTTCGCCTTGCCCGATCGCCTCGGGAAGATCGGTTGCCGAATGCCGCGCGCTCGCCTGGATCAGTTCGAGCAGGCGCACGCTGTCGTCGGTCAGCCTGGCAACGGCCGCGTCGGTGCCGTCCAGGGCCTCGCGGCTGCTGGCCAGCTTGGCGCCAAGCGCCTCGAGGCTGGCAGCGATCCGCTGTTCGGCCTCGCTGCCCAGCCGCGAAGCGGCGTCGAGATGGTGGGCGATGTCTGCCAGCCGCGCGGCGGCGGCATCGCTGGCCGAGGCCATCTGGCGCGCGTGCAGTTCCAGTTCGGCACTGCGCTGGTTGGTCAGGGCATCGAGCCGGGCCATCCGCTCGGCAAGAACCTCGGTGAATTCGGTCTGGCTGGCCTCAAGCGCCACGCGGCGCTGCTCCAGTTCCTGGATGAACAGCTGGTCGCGCTCGGCCATGTAGTCGCGAACTTCCGCGGATTCGTCTGCCAGCGCGGCGATCCGGCTGCGTGCGGAGGCGATGGCATGCTCGTCAAGCTCGGCCAGGCGGGCGACTGCTGCGGCAACGTCCGTTTCGAGCCGCCGCACGGCCAGTCCCCAGGTCTCAAGCGCCGCATCCTCGCCATCCCGGACCGCCCGGCTGATGTTGACGCTCTCGTCGCGCACGGCGACCAGCCTTGCCCGTAGCGAGGTGAGGCTCTGCGCCTCCTGCTCGTCAAGCGCTGCGCGGCTTGCCTGGAGTTCATCGGCCAGCGCGGTGGCGCGGTTGCGGATCGCGGCGAGTGCTTCGATCTCGTGTCCGTCGAGCTGGGTGCGGAATTCCTGGCTGCGGGCCCCCAGCGCCGCGAACCGCTGGGCGGCGATCGTCTCGATCTGTTCGGCCTGCCGGGCAAAGCCCGCAAGAGTTTCCTCGACCAGCCCCCGCAGAGCGGTGACCTGCCGCTCGCTCGCCTGCCCGAACTGGTTCAATCGGTTGAACCCGGTGACCATGTCTTCGAGCTGCGCCTGGGCAGTGCGGCCGGCCGCCCCGATATTGTTGGTCACGTCCTTCGCGGAGCTGGCGATCACGGGCAGCTGGCCGCGCAGGCGTTCCATGTTTTCAAGGGCGGCAGAGCTGACGGATCCGATCGTGTCGAGTCGCGACCCGTTGTCGCGGATCAGTTCGGCCAGCCGATCGGCATTCTGGCTCAGCCGCTCGGTCGCGATCCGGCCCAGCGAGTCTAGATCGCGCGTCTGGGAGGCCAGGAATTCGCGCGCCAGGCTGATTTCCCGGTTCATCCCGGTCAGGCGCGCTTCGAGCTGCGCGGATTCGGTGCGGAGCAAGCGCGCCGCATCGCCGAAACGGGTGGCTTCGCGGCGGCTGTTGCGCATTGCCAGCAGCCACGCGATCCCGATCAGGATCACGGGGATCGACCAGTCACGGATCCAGCCTGTCCATTCGCCGGGCGTCCCGCCCCGGATCAGGCCCGGGTTGGCGAGTGCGAACAGCGCGGTCCACCCGCCCACTGCCACAATGCCCAGGCCCGCTGCGATCCTGCCAGGCCAGCGGGCCGGTGCGGGCCGGTCCGCCTCGCCGTCAATCTCGTCCGCGCCTTCGAACGGAGCCTGCGCGAACGCAGGCGGCTGCGGCGCATCGGCCGCAGCATCGCTGGCGGAAGGATCGATCGAAACGATGCGCGAAGTTCCTGTCATGCGCCGCGTTTACCATGATCCCGGCCGCATTAAACCGTGTTTAACCAAATCCGCCTAATCGGATTGGCATGGCATACGAAGCCGGAGCCCTTGACGCGACTCTCGCCGCTGCTGCTGGCGAGGATGCCGCGCTGTTTGCCGAATTGCGGCAGGCATTTGCGGAAAGCCTTGCCCGGCAGGTCGACCTGCTGCGCCGGTCGCGCTGCGATGGCAATTGGCAGATGGCGGCACTGCGCCTCAAGGGCCTGGCGGCGAGCTTTCATGCCGATCAGCTGATTGCCCTGGCGGATGAAGCCCTGGAAGCCGCACCGGGCGAGCCCGGCGTGGTGCGCCGCCTGCAGGCGTTTCTCGACGACTTCGCCCACGGCTGATTGCCGGGTGGGCTTGCGCCACCGCCGGACATCCCTACATTGCGCGCTTCCCTGATTGGCGCGGAGAAAGACGCTGCGGGTCGCCTTGTTGACCATGCTGGAACCTGCTTCCGAAGGCAGCACGATGCCCCGTGCGGCCTTGCGCGTGGGCGGGCTCAGCATCGGCCGCCAGCAACTCGGGCTGGTTCTGGCGCTTGAGTGCGAGCGAGTCGTCTGCATCGCTGCGGGAGTGACGCCGGCAATCATCGACCTGCAGCACGCCGCCGAGGCCGCCGGGGCGCAATTCCATGTCGTTTCCAGTGCGCGCGCGCTGGTTGGCCTGGTTACCGCGGGCGACGAACTGATCGCGCTTGGTGACGGCCTGTTCACCTCGGCGCAGCCGGCGATCGATCTGCTTTCGCAGGGCCAGGCAGTGCTCGTCCAGCCGATCGAACAGGGGCTGGCCGCCGGGTTCGAACGGATCGACATCAACCACGCCTCCGCAGGAGGCTTGCGCATCCCGGGCCGGCTCGTGGAGCCGCTGGGGGAATTGCCGCCCGATTGCGACGCGCTGTCCGCCTTGCAGCGCATCGCGCTGCAGGCCGGCGTTCGGCAGCGTGCGATCCCGCCGCTCGCCGATGGCAAGCTGTTCTGGACCATGGTCCGCAGCGAGGACGAGGCCCACGCGCTGGAGCCGCTCTGGATCCGTCAGCGGACCAGCGAGGATGGTCCGCTTGGTCCGGCCCGAATGCTGGGGCGCGTCGCAGTGCGGGGATTTGGTCCGGCCCTGCTGCATTCCGGCAGTGGCGGACGGGTCGTCGCTGCCGCGGCGGCGATTTCAGCGCTGATCGCGCTGGTTGCCGGATGGTTCGGTCTGGCGGTGCTGGGGCTGGCGATCTGCGCCCTTGGCTGGGTGCTGCGCGAAGCTGCTGCACTGTTGGCGCGGGTCGAGGCGGAGCATGCACCGATCCGGCGCGGCGTGGACAGTCATGCGGCCTATGGCTGGCTGCTCGACGGGGTGATGGTCCTGCTGATGGGGTGGGGGATGCAGACGCATGCCGCTCTTCCGTTCTGGGACAGGTACTTTCCGCCGCTCATGCTGGTCGGGTTGCTGCGCATCCTGCCCCGGGCCCTTGGTGAACGGTGGCGTGCCTGGTCAGAGGACAGGGCCCTGCTGGCGATTGCACTGGCCGCAGCGCTGCTGTCCGGGTTCGGCAGTCTGGCGGTGCACGCTGGTGCCGTGCTCGTCCTGTTTGCCTGCATAGTCATTCCGCGCGGTGAGAAGCGGCTAACGCGCCCTTAACCACCCAGTGCTAAATCATTTGCCATGAATGATAGTGCTGCCTCAGTCGTGACCGGTGAGACGGTGGAAGCCGTTATGCGCGTCGAACTGGCCCATGGCGATGCGCTGGTCGGCACGATCGCGCCGATTCTGCGCCATTTGCTGGCCAACGACGAGCATTCCGTGTTCTCTGACGAGATCATTGCGCGGGTGCGCGGCATGCTGAGCGATCTCGCCGTCCAGTTGCTGGATGCGCAGGCCAGGGCTTCGGGAGCTCCGGAAGCGCGCGATCACGATAGCACGCAGATCGAGGCGCTGGTCGCCGGCATCGTCGGTCACGCGGGCTTTCTTGCCCATCTTCACGCGCTGGCGCTGGAATGGCAATTGACCGAGCGGCTTCAGGCGCGCCTTGCGGTCGATCCGGTGCTGTCGCCGCTCCTTCAGGCGCTGATCGCATCGCAGGATACTGCTACCGCCGCTGCTGCGGTGGCGCTGCTGGCGGCACAGGCCCGCTTCGCGCAGTCCCAGCGCCGGATGCAGCTGCCGATTGGCGAGCTTCCCGGCGATCTGGTTCATGCCGCGCTGCTGGTGCTGCGCAGCCATGCCGCACACGATCCGGCTCACCAGGCCGAATCCGAGGCGGCCGAAGCGGCAATTCGCGCCCGCTATGATGAAAGCCGCAACCGGCTTGGACTGATGACCCGACTCGTCGCCGGGATGGGTGGGGGCGCCAGTGCGGCGCTTTCCGTGACCCATGCGGGCGCAGGGCTGTTCCTGACTGCGCTCGGGCTTGGCTCCGGGCAGGAGCGCGACATGGCAGTGCTCGCCACCAACGAAGGGCAGCTTGCCCGGCTCGCGCTGGCATTGCGGGCCTGTGGCCTCAAGCACAAGGCCATCGAGGAGCAATTCGCAGCCCTCCATCCCGATGTCTCGTTGCCCGAAGGGTTCGATCAACTCGGCTCCGATCGCGCGGCGGCTTTGCTGGCCCTCTCGTCCGTCTATCCAGGTCTCTGACCGGTGAGCAGCGGCAGCCCTTTCCTGGCCGAGGCGCGGACCGATGCGACCGACTGCCTGATCACGGCAGGCGAACCGCTGGCCGGGCTGCAGATACGTTGCGGCGGGGCGATCCCCGGCACCGTTGCCATCCCGGCCTTGCTGGAACTGGTGCGCAAGGCCCGCGCCTATGATCTGAAGCTCGCCCGCCTGATCCGCGCCAGCGATGGCAACGAAGCGGTCACGGCCTGGGTGGCCGTAGAACCTGACGGTGAGGGGGGGTGCCGCATTGCCGTCCAGAACTGGCAGACCGCTCCGTTGCCTCCAGAAGATGTTGGCGCGGTGGCGGCGCATCGCACGGCAATCGACCGGACCGTTGCCGAGTTGGTTGCGCGCCTTGATGCCCACCAGGCAGTCCTGGCGGTAGAAAGCAGCGCTCCGGACCTGGCCGAGCTGGCCGCCGCGATGAAGGCCGGCACGGGCAAGCCCTGGACGGAGTTCGTCGGCGTTGAAGGAAGCGAGCACCTCCAGCCGCTGCACTGGCGCCTGCTCGACGGCGCGAACGTGACCGTGCCGGGATCGCAGCGCCACTGGCGCGCAGCCTTGTTGCCGCAGGCAGTGCCGGCAGGACCGCCCGCCGGCTTCGAATTGTGCCTGACCGCCGAAGCCCCTTTGCCGCCCCCGCCTCCAGCGCCGCCGCCGCAGACCGCTAGCGGCATGCCCAGCAATCCGCCCGGGCTGGTCGGGCGTGACATCGCGCCCGTGCTGCGCCAGCCCATCGCCCGGATCATCGCCAACGCGGAGACGATCCGGACCCGGATGGCGGGCCCGCTGGCGGAGGAATACAGCCAGTATGCAGCCGACATTGCCGCTGCGGGCCAGCACCTCCTGTCGCTGGTGGAGGATCTGGCCGATCTGGAAGTGGTCGAGGCAGAAGACTTCAACACCGCACCCGACCGGATCGATCTGGCCGACGTGGCGCGCCGCGCGGCGGGAATTCTGGGCGTGCGGGCACAGGAGCGCGGGATCACGATCGACGCACCGAAGCTGGGCGAACACCTGCCCGCCATCGCGGAATTCCGCCGGGTGCTCCAGGTCCTGCTCAACCTGGTCGGCAATGCGATCCGCTATTCGCCCGACAAATCGCAGATCTGGATTCGCCTTGAGGATGCCGGGGCGCGGGCGCGGGTCGTCGTCGCGGACCAGGGCCCGGGCCTGACCGACGAGCAACAGGCCAGGCTGTTCGAGAAGTTCGAACGACTCGGCCGCAGCGACGAAACCGGATCGGGGCTGGGGCTCTACATCTCGCGGCGCCTGGCCCGCGCTATGGGCGGCGAATTGACAGTCGAAAGCGCACCCGGCCAGGGTGCGCGTTTCAATCTCGATGTGCCGGCCGACCTGCTCGCGTCAGCTCCGACGACCGCGCAGCAGCAGCAAAACGATCACCCCGACTCCCGCGAGGATTGAGCCGTTCACCGCCCACTTTGGCTGGGCGAGCATGAAACTGGAACTGGGCCACAGGATCAGGCCGGTTCCCTGGCCGATCCACAGCAAACCCATGAGAATCGCCAAGATGGCAATTATTCTCAGCAGCCAGCGCAGGACTTGCATGAAGTATCTCCCCCGGGCGGCCGCCTGATGCGGCGCGGCCCGGGCGGAGGATTACCGATTGCTCAGCGCTTGTCGATGGCGACGTAATCGCGCTGCGTCGGACCGGTGTAGAGCTGGCGCGGACGGCCGATCTTCTGGTTGGGGTCAGAGATCATCTCGTTCCACTGCGCGACCCAGCCGACCGTGCGGGCGAGGGCGAAGAGCACGGTGAACATGTCGGTCGGGAAACCGATCGCCGAGAGGATGATGCCCGAGTAGAAATCGACGTTCGGGAACAGCTTCTTGTCGATGAAGTAGGGATCGTTGAGCGCCAGATGCTCAAGCTCCAGCGCGGTTTCGAACAGCGGGTCGTTGACCTTCAGCGCGTCGAACACCTCGCGCACGGTCTGCTGCATGACCGTCGCGCGCGGATCGTAGTTCTTGTAGACGCGGTGGCCGAAGCCCATCAGGCGGAACGGATCGTTCTTGTCCTTGGCGCGGGCGATGTACTCGGGGATCTTGTCGGGGGTGCCGATTTCCTTGAGCATATTGAGCGCCGCTTCGTTCGCGCCGCCATGCGCCGGACCCCACAGGCAGGCGATGCCGGCCGCGATGCAGGCGAACGGATTCGCGCCCGACGAACCGGCAAGCCGCACGGTCGAGGTCGAGGCGTTCTGTTCGTGGTCGGCGTGAAGGATGAAGATGCGGTCCATCGCGGCTTCGACCGCCGGGATCACTTCGTACTGCTCCGCCGGAACGCCGAAGGTCATCTTCAGGAAGTTGCCGGTGTAGGACAGGTTATTGTCCGGATAGACGAACGGCTGGCCGACCGAATACTTGTAGGCCATCGCCGCGATGGTCGGCATCTTGGCGATCAGGCGGTGGCTGGCGATGCGGCGCTGCACCGGATCGGAAATGTCGGTGGAATCGTGGTAGAACGCCGACAGGGCGCCGACCACGCCGCACATGATCGCCATCGGGTGGGCATCACGGCGGAAGCCCTTGTAGAAGCTGCTCAGCTGCTCGTGCACCATGGTGTGGCGGCTGATGGTGCGGGTGAAGCTGGCGAGTTCGTCCTTGCTCGGCAGTTCGCCGTTGAGCAGCAGGTAGGACACTTCCATGAACGAAGAGTTCTCTGCCAGCTGGCCGATCGGATAGCCGCGGTGCAGCAGCACGCCTTCATCGCCGTCGATGTAGGTCAGCGCGCTTTCGCAGCTGGCGGTCGAGGTGAAGCCGGGATCGAAAGTGAACATCCCGGTCTGGCCATAGAGCTTGCGGATGTCGACCACGTCCGGGCCGACGCTGCCCGAGAGGACCGGATAGTCGAATTCACCGTTGCCGGTGCTGAGTTTAACGTTGCCCACCTGTGTGCCTCCTCAAATCTGCTCTGCCGCGGCCGCCTGGTCGGCAATCCGCGCCAAACTTTCCTCCCGCCCGAGCAGGACCAGAACGTCGAAAATGCCCGGGGAAGTTGTCTGCCCGGTTAGCGCAGCCCTGAGGGGTTGCGCAAGCTTGCCCAGACCAAGGCCGAGTTCGACGGCCATGGCCTTGAGTTCGGTTTCCAGTGCCTCGGCGGTCCAATCCGGCGATCCGGCGAGTCGATCGTGGATCTGTCCGAGCAGGCCGCGCGCATCAGGGGTCAGCAGTGCTTCGGCCTTGGCATCGGGTGCCAGCGGGCGCTGTGCGAACAGGAATGCCGCGCCCGCCGCAAGGTCGTTCAGATCCTTGGCGCGGACCTTCAGGAACGGCATGGCCTGCTCCAGAAGCGCGGCGTTGCCGGCGCTTTCCATTCGCTCGCCGACCAGCCCCGCCAGCCGCGCATCCTCGGCCTCGCGCAGGTAATGACCATTGAGGTTCTGCAGCTTGGCCAGATCGAAGCGCGAGGGGCTCTTGCCGACATGGCCGATGTCGAACCATTCGACCGCCTGGTCGCGCGCGATGATCTCGTCATCGCCGTGCCCCCAGCCCAGCCGCAGCAGGTAATTGAACAGCGCCTCGGGCAGGATGCCAAGCTCGTCGCGATAGGAATCGACGCCCAGCGCGCCGTGGCGCTTGGAAAGCTTCGCTCCGTCCGCCCCGTGGATCAGCGGCACGTGGGCATAGACCGGATCGGGCCAGCCGCCCTCGATTGCGTGCATCGCCCTGATGATCACCAGCTGGCGGAAGGCGTTGTTGAGGTGGTCGTCGCCCCGGATCACATGGGTCACGCCCATGTCGTGATCGTCGACCACCACCGCGAGCATGTAGGTGGGGGTGCCGTCGGAACGCAGCAGCACGAAATCGTCCAGCTCGGCATTGGCGACCCTGACCTGGCCCTGGACCTGGTCCTCGATCTCCGTCTCGCCCTCGCGCGGGGCCTTGATGCGGACGACGTAGGGCTGGCCCTCCGGCCAGGTCGAAGCGTCGGCATCGCGCCATTCGCTGTCGATCCGGAAAGTCCGGCGTTCAGCCTGCGCCTGCTCGCGCCGCGCACCGAGTTCCTCCTGGGTGAGGTAACAGCGATAGGCCTGCCCGGCCTCCAGCAGCTGGTGGGCCACCTGCGCGTGTCGGTCCGAGCGCGCGAACTGGAAAACGGCCGGTTCGTCGCCGGCCAGACCCAGCCACTCCAGCCCGTCGAAGATCGCGCCGATGGCCGCTTCGGTCGAACGGGCGCGGTCGGTATCCTCGATCCGCAGCAGGTACTTGCCGCCGTGGTGGCGGGCGTAGAGCCAGTTGAACAACGCGGTCCGCGCGCCGCCGATGTGCAGGAATCCGGTGGGGGAGGGGGCGAAGCGGGTGACGACGCCGCGGCCCTCGGCCACTGCCCCGTTGCCTGCGCTTGCGCTTGCCATTGCCCGTTCCTTCCTGTCTTGTCGCGCCATGGCCAGCGTGGTGCCGCCCGACGTACCGATCGATAGTCCAGCGCCGCTGGGCGCTGCAGTGCAACATGGCCATTGGCGCAAGCGCACGGACTTGTCCAGCGGCCTTGCAAGCGTCGAACATTTCCTCGAAACGGCCGGCTTCGACCGGGCGCCCTGGCTGGTAGTGGCCTTCGCCGGGGGGATAGCCGCCTGGTTTGCATTACCCGGCCCGGGCGAGTGGTTGGTACTGATCGCAGGAGCGCTGCTTGCCGCCCTGGCCGCGCTGGCAGTGCTGGGGCGCGACGGACACTATCCGTACCTGCGCCAGGCCGTGCTTTTCACCGCCCTGGCTCTGGCCGCCGGATGCGGGCTTGCCTGGGGCAAGTCGGAGATGGTTGGCACCGGCGGGATCGCCCGGCCGCTTGTCACCGAGCTTGAGGGACGTTTGCTCGAGCGAGCGGATCAGCCCGCCCAGCACCGTGTCCGGCTGCTGCTTGCGGCGCGCGAGCCCGGGACAGGCCGGGCGATCAAGGTGCGGGTCAACCTCGATTCGGAGGCCGACAGGCCAGAGCTGGGCGAGGGCGCCCTGCTGCGCATGCGTGTCCGCCTGGTTCCCCCGGCTCCACCGATGCTGCCGGGTGGTTATGATTTTGCCCGGACCGCCTGGTTCGAGGGAATCGCCGCGACGGGCAGCGTGCTTGGTCCGGTGACAGTGGTCCGGGCAGGCGGCGGCGGGGGCAGGCTTGCGGCCATGCAGCGCAGCCTTTCGCAGCACGTGCGCTCGCGGCTCGGCGGTTCGGCGGGGACCATCGCCGCCGCCTTTGCCAGCGGCGATAGGGGTGCGATCGCTGAGGCGGACGAGGAGGCCATGCGCAATTCCGGACTGACGCACCTGCTGTCGATCAGCGGCCTGCACGTCAGCGCGGTGATTGCGGCGGCCTATTTTCTGGCGATGAAGCTGCTGGCCGCCTGGCCGTGGCTGGCGCTGCGGGTCAGGGTGCCCCTGCTGGCCGCGAGCTGGGGGGCGATCGCCGGGATCGGATATACCCTGCTGACCGGGGCGGAAGTGCCGACGATCCGATCCTGCGTGGCGGCCTTGCTGGTGCTGGGGGCGATGGCGATCGGGCGCGAGCCGCTCAGCCTGCGGATGGTAGCGGTGGCCGCGTTGGTGGTACTGCTGCTGTGGCCTGAAGCGCTGGCCGGGCCGAGCTTCCAGATGAGTTTCGCGGCTGTGATCGCAATCGTTGCGTTGCACGGAGCGGCGCCGTTGCGGCGCTTTACCGCACCGCGCGATGAGCCCTGGTGGGCGCGCGGGCTGCGGCAGGCGGGATTGCTGCTGCTGACCGGGATCGTGATCGAGCTGGCGCTGATGCCGATCGGACTGTTCCATTTCCACCGCGCCGGGGTCTACGGCGCCCTGGCGAACGTCATCGCGATCCCGCTGACGACTTTCATTTCGATGCCGCTGATCGCCCTGGCGCTGCTGGCCGATATCGTTGGTGCCGGAGCGCCTGTCTGGTGGCTGGTGGGCCTCTCGCTCGATGGATTGCTGGTGCTTGCACACTGGACAGCGGCCATCCCCGGAGCTGTGACGACCCTGCCCTCGATGGGGCGCGGGGCCTTCGCGCTGTTTGTTGCGGGCGGGTTGTGGCTGGCGCTGTGGCAAGGGCGGGGGCGGCTTTGGGGGCTCGTGCCCGCCGCAATCGGACTGGCACTGCTGGGCAGCGTCCGCGCACCCGACGTGCTGGTTTCGGGCGATGGCCGCCATGTCGGGATCACCGGGGCCGGAGAGGAGCTGCTGGTCCTGCGGGAAACCCGGTCCGGTTTCGCGCGCGACAACCTGACCGAACTGGCCGGCATGGCCGGCGAAACCCGCGCGCTTGCCGACTGGCCGGGAGCGCGCTGCAATGCCGACTTCTGCGCACTTGCGCTGGAGCGGGGCGGGCGGACCTGGCAATTCCTGATCGCTCGCGGCAGGGACAGGGTTGAACTGCGGGCGCTGGCAGCAGCCTGCGAGCGCGCCGACGTTGTCATTGCCGACCGCCGTCTGCCCGGATCCTGCCAGCCGCGCTGGATCAAGGCCGACCGGGCAATGCTGGATCGCACCGGAGGCCTGGCGTTCGATCTCAGCGGCCCGGACCTGCGCACCGTGGCGCAGGACCAGGGCGAGCATGGCTGGTGGCGCCCCACCGTCCGGCCGCCCCGCCGCGACCGGGCGGATGGCACGGGGCGCCCAAAACCTCAGTGATAGCGGCGCAGCAGCCCGGCCAGCTTGCCCTGAACCACCACTTCGCGCGGATCATAGATCTGCGGTTCGTAGGCCGAGTTGGCTGGATCGAGCCGAACCCGGCCATTCTCGCGGCGCAGATACTTGAGCGTCGCTTCCTCGCCCCGGACCAGCGCAACCACAATTTCGCCGTCGCGCGCGCTGTCGGTGCGGCGGATCAGGGCATAGTCGCCGTCGAGTATGCCTGCCTCGATCATCGAATCACCCGAAACCTCCAGCGCATAGTGCTCGCCAGCGCCAAGCAGTGCGGCGGGAACGGGCAGGGTTGCGGATGTTTCGAGCGCCTCGATCGGAACGCCGGCCGCGATCCGGCCGTGGAGCGGCACCTCGATCACGTCGTTCGCCGGAGCCGGCCTTGCCTCGGGCGGGCGGATCACCGCCGCAGTCGGAGTGTTGACGTTCGCCGCAGCCGGCGACGCCTTGCTGTTCACGTCCTCGGGCTGGCGCAGCACTTCCAGCGCGCGCGCGCGGTTGGGCAGGCGGCGGATGAAGCCGCGTTCCTCAAGCGCCGAGATCAGGCGGTGCACGCCCGACTTCGACTTGAGGTCCAGCGCCTCCTTCATTTCCTCGAACGAGGGGGAAACGCCGGTCTCTTCCAGGCGAGCCTGGATGAAGCGGATCAACTCGTGCTGCTTGCGGGTCAGCATGCGCGCATCACTCCGATGGAGCGGGGCAGGGTGGATGTTCCTGCACCGTTCAGTGAACGAATGCGGAACAAGTAAGCAACTTCGCGAATCGCGTCAAGCCATTCCGCCATTTCCGATCAAATAGATCGGGACCAGCAGGGCCGCTGTCAGTCTGCTTTCCAGTGGCCTGACTTGCCGCCGCGCTTTTCGATCAGGCGCACGCTTTCGATCACCATGCCCTTGTCGATCGCCTTGGCCATGTCATAGACCGTGAGCAGTGCCACCGAGACGGCGGTCAGCGCCTCCATCTCGACGCCGGTGCGCCCGGTGAGAGAAGCAGTGGCCGTTACCCGCACACCCTGCGCCTCGATCGTGAAATCCAGCGTCACCGTATCCAGCGCCAGCGGGTGGCACAGCGGGATCAGTTCGGCAGTCTTCTTGGCGGCCATGATGCCGGCGATGCGGGCGGCGGCGAGTACGTCGCCCTTGGGCACGCTGCCATCGCGGATCGCCGTCAGAGCGGCGGCGGACATGAGTATCCGCCCCTCGGCCACCGCCACGCGCTGCGTGTCGGCCTTGCCGCCGACGTCGACCATCCGCGCCTTGCCCTGCGAATCGAGATGGGTGAGCTTGTTCATCGAGGGGCCTTGATTGCTGAATGGATGGACACAGTGGACATAGTCCATGGCAGAACGCCCGAACCTGTCGAGCCGGCCTGAACACAGACTGCGGATTTGGGGGAGAATGAAGGTGCCATGCCCGCATCATGGCAGAACCCGGGCAGTTAGGACAGCAGCGGAAGGCGCCGCGCTAGCGCCGTTTCGCGGGCTGCAGGACCTGGGTGCCGCAGGTCGCTTCCTGATCCGGCGCGAGGCCGACCCGGAACCGGGGATCGGCCAGAAGCGCGCGCAGGTTTTCCGGGGTCAGGCTTCCCGACATGCGCGCATGATCGAAGAGAATGCCATGCCGCGCGCCTGCCGCGCTTCTGTTTTCGCGGACCAGGCTCGCCAGCGTGGCGGAGAATTGCGGATCGGACAGGCAGATGCCCGTCAGGAGAAGCGTGCCGCCGCGATCCCTGCTGACCATGGAGAAGGTGTAACCATCGCCCCCCTGCACGTTGGTCCCATCCGCGCCCCGCGAAGGCTCGGATATGCCGAGCCAGCTGGCGCCGTTCCCCAATGGCAGCAGATGCAAGCGGGTTGACCAGCTTTCCCGCGCCGAGCCGACCGGCGGGTAGACCATCGCGAAGCTGCCGTCTGCCTGCGCCACGAGGTTAACCGGCCGCTTGTCCCAGGCATAACGCCCCGCAATCCCCTTTGGCTGGACCTGCTCTGCCCGTACGAGGGTGAAGGGATCGCCGGACAGCTGGCTAGTATAGGCATCGCTCCACCAGGCGGAGCCGTCCTCCTGAGCGGGCAGTTTCGCCAGTCGCGCCGGGAACAGCCGCTTGCCGTCCTTTGCATCGAGTTGCAGTCCGGTCAGGAAGTCCGGGTCGGAAAACAGCGCGTCGAGGGCCGTAGGTGCAGGGCGCCCCGTGATCTGCAGTTCGCCCGCAGTGCCATCGAACTTCAGCTCCAGACCGTGGCGGCGGGCAATCTGTGCCAGATACTTCTCGCGCAGTCCGGCTTCCGGCTGATCGACCCCGCCGATGAAGGGGAAGAGCAGCCAGGTCCCGCCCCGCGAGGCGAAGGCCAGACTGTAGAGCGTCCGCTCGTCCACCTGCATCATCACCACGTCGATGCCGGGATGGCGGGTGCGGATCACCTCGGCGGCGGCGCCGTCCTCGTCGCTCGACCAGGAGACGTCTCCGGACTCGTCACGATAGACGAAGTGATAGCGGTTGTCCGCGTCGCGGGAGATCGTCGCGACCTCGAACCGGGCATCGCCATCCGGGCCTTCCGGGAGCCAGAAATCGCCCTCCAGCCCCGGTTCGATGGCGCGGGCTTCCCGCGGTAGGGTCGTCGTATCGCTCGTCAGCGTGGGCGGAAAAATGCATCCGCACAGGGCAAGCGTCAGGCTGCCCGCAAGCGCGGCGCGGACCGCACTGGCTACTCCCGCCCGCCAAGAGATCGCTTTTCGCATCACGCCTCCCGCGTGACGACCTGCGCGTAATGAACCGGCTTGTCGTTGCGCGAGGTCAATCGGGGGAAGCGGGCGTTCAACCTTCCAGCAGGGCGCGCGTTGCGGCGGCAACGTCGGCCTGGCGCATCAGGCTTTCGCCAACCAGGAAGGTGCGCGCGCCGCAGGCCGACAGGCGGACGAGGTCGGCGTGGCCATTGATCCCGCTTTCGCTGACCAGCAGCGTGCCTTCGGGCGCGAGCGGGGCAAGCCGCTCGGTCGTGCCGATATCGGTGACGAAGCGCTTGAGATCGCGGTTGTTGATGCCGATCAGGCGGCTGTGGAGGCGCGCGGCGCGCTCCATTTCCTGCTCGTTGTGGACCTCCACCAGCACGTCCATCCCGCGTTCGCGCGCGGCAGCCTCGATTTCGGCCATCTGCGCGTCATCGAGCGCGGCGACGATGATCAGGATCGCGTCGGCGCCGATCGCGCGGGCTTCCGCCACCTGCCAGGGATCGACCATGAAGTCCTTGCGCAGCACCGGCAGGGTGCAGGCGGCGCGCGCGGCGATCAGGTAGTCCTCGTGCCCCTGGAAGTACGGCGCATCGGTCAGCACCGACAGGCAGGCCGCGCCGCCCGCTTCATAGGCGGCGGCGTGGGCGGCGGGATCGAAATCGGGGCGGATCAGGCCCTTGGAGGGGCTGGCCTTCTTGATTTCGGCAATCAGCGCGAAGCCGGTGGCGGCGCGGTCGCGCAGCGCGGCCTCGAACCCGCGCGGAGCTGTCTGCGTGGCAGCGCGGGCATCAAGGTCAGCCAGCGTGGCAAACGGCTTGCGCGCGGCGACTTCAAGGCGCTTGGTGTCGCAGATTTCGGTCAGCTTGTCGGTCATGGCGTCCCTTTGCCGTTTGGCGGCTTTCCCCCTTGCCATTCGCGAGGGTTACGAAGTGGTGTCGATCCAGCAATCGAGCAGCGCCTTGGCGAGGCCCTTGTCGAGCGCTTCGGCGGCTTCCTCCACGCCTTCCAGCCAGTCGTCTACCTGGCCCGCCACCAGCAGCGCGGCGGCGGAGTTGAGCAGGACGGCATCGCGGTAGGCCCCGCCTTCGCCTTCGAGCAGTCGGCGCAGCGCCGCGGCGTTGTAGGCCGCATCGCCGCCGCGCAGATCCTCCAGCGGGTGCGGAGCCAGCCCTGCGCGGTCGGGTGTGATTTCGGTGCCGATGCCGTCAAGGCCGATCGTCGCCATGTAACTGGTCCCGGCGATCGAGAGTTCGTCCAGTCCTTCGGCGCCGGAGACGATCAGCGCTGCCTCGGTATCGAGCAGTTGCATTGCATCGCGGTAGAGCGCGATCAGCGAGGGGTGCGAGACGCCCACCAGCTGGCGGCGCACGCCGGCCGGATTGGCCAGCGGCCCGCACAGGTTGAAGATCGTCCGCCGTCCCAGCGCCTTGCGGATCGGTGCGATCCGGGCGAGCGCGGGGTGGTAGGCCTGGGCGAACAGAAAGGCGATGCCCAGGTCCGGCAGGGTTTGCTCAGCCAGCTCGGAAGCGCGGATGAGGTCGAGACCGAGCGCCTCGAGCGTGTCGGCGCCGCCGGCTTTGCTCGATGCCGCGCGATTGCCATGCTTGGCCACCGGCACGTCGCAGGCGGCGACCACCAGCGCGACGGCGGTCGATACGTTGAGGCTGTGCTGTCCGTCGCCGCCTGTGCCGCAGACGTCGATGGCTCCGGCGGGCGCGGTGATGCACTTCATGCGCGCGCGCATGGCGCGGACCGCTCCGGCGAGCTCCTCGGCGGTTTCGCCGCGTTCGGCCATCTCTATCAGCACGGTGGCGATGTCCTCGTCAGACATCGCGCCGTCGAGCATGCGCCCGAACAGCGCTTCGGATTCGGCGAGCGACAGGGTCATGCGATCGCCCGGGCCTCGATCCCGCAGATCCGCAGGAAATTGGCCAGCATGGCATGGCCGTGTTCGGTGGCGATGGATTCGGGGTGGAACTGGACGCCGTGGATCGGCAGCTCCCTGTGGCGGAAGCCCATCACGTGGCCGTCGTCAGACGTGCAGTTCACCACCAGACCCTCTGGCACGTCGTCGACGATCAGCGAGTGATAGCGCGTGGCGAGGAACGGCGAGGGCAGGCCCGTGAACAGCCCGGTGCCGTCATGGGTGACGGACGAGGTCTTGCCGTGCATCAGCCCGCCGCGCACCACCTTGCCGCCGAAATACTGGCCGATCGACTGGTGGCCCAGGCACACGCCCAGCAGCGGGCGCTTTGCCTCCGCACAGGCTCCGACAAGGTCGAGGCTGATCCCGGCCTCGTTCGGCGTGCAGGGGCCGGGCGAGATCAGGAAGCCCCTGGCCCCGCTCGACACCGCCTGCGCGGCGGAGATCGCATCGTTGCGCACCACCTCTACCTCCGCGCCCAGTTCCATCAGGTAATGGACCAGGTTCCAGGTGAAGCTGTCGTAATTGTCGATGACGAGGATGTCGGCCATGGCCGGCTCCATAGGCGGGTGCGGCGGGATTTGCCAGTGCCTCAGGTCTTGCCCGCAAACCGGTCGCTGGCGCGCACCAGGCCGTCGGTGATGCCGGGTTCGGTGTAGAGGTGCCCGCCATCGGCCACGATCTGCAGGTCCACCTCGGGCCAGGCCTTTTTCAGCGCCCAGGCGGCAGCCGGGGGCGTGCAGCAATCGTGGCGGCCCTGGACGATCACGCCGGGAATGCCGCGCAGCCGCTCCGCGCCCTTGAGCAGTTGCCCCGGCTCCAGCCAGCAATCGTGGCGGAAGTAGTGGTTCTCTATTCTCGCCACGGCGACCGCGTGGTCGTCGGCGGTGAAATCGGCCATCATGTCGGGATCGGGGAGGAGGGTGACGGTGACGGCTTCCCACATCGACCAGGCCTTGGCGGCGGCGAGGCGGGTGGCGCCGTCATCGCTGGTCAGGCGGCGGTGGTAGGCTTGGAGCAGGTCGTGGCGTTCATCCGCCGGGATGTGGCCGGAAAAGTCCTCCCACGCCTCGGGGTAAAGCTCGCTTGCGCCATAGCGGTAGAGCCAGTCGTATTCCGCCCGGCTGCCCAGGAAGATGCCCCGCAGCACGAGTTCGGACACTCGCTCGGGATGGGTCTGGGCATAGGCAAGGCTGAGGGTCGAGCCCCACGAGCCGCCGAATACCAGCCACTTCTCATGCCCCGCCATCACCCGCAGCCGCTCGATATCGGCGACGAGGTGCCAGGTCGTGTTCGCCTCGAGGCTCGCGAAGGGCCGTGAGCGGCCGCAGCCGCGCTGGTCGAACAGCAGGACGTCGTAGAGCGCGGGGTCGAACTGGCGGCGCTGGCCTTCGCTGCAGCCGCTGCCCGGGCCGCCGTGGAGGAATACCGCCGGCTTGCCGCCAGGCGTCCCGCAGCGCTCCCAGTAGATCGAGTGTCCCTCGCCCACGTCGAGCATCCCGCTCGCATAGGGTTCGATCGGCGGGTAGAGCGTGCGGCGCTCCGCGGTTTCGGCCATCGTCACGGCGCCTTGGTCGCCAGCAGGCGCGCGAGGTCTTTCTTCCAGAACTTCGCCCAGGTGTGGGTGCCGTGGCCCTTGGTTTCCCTGGTGGCGGGGAGCAGGATGAACCGCGCCTGCTTCATCCGCTTGGCATGCTTCTGCGCCATGGCCAGTTCGGGCGGATTGATGAAATCGTCGCCGGAATTGACCCACAGCACCGGCACGGTGATCGCCTTGAGCCTGGCTTCCGGGTTGTAATCGCGCGAACTGTCGAGCTGGTAGATCTGGTCGTTGGCGTCAAGATCGCCCTTCGCCCGTGCCTCGTAGGCTTCGGCCAGATACTTTTCGGCCTTGATCCGGGTCGGGTACTGGTCCTGCAGCGCCACTGGGTTGCCGCCCGCAATCATCGACAGGTAGCGCGCCGTGCGCAGGCCGCTTTCGGGCGAGGCGGTGTAATTGCCCCCGTTCCACAGCGGATCGGCCTTGATCGCGTCAATCGACATCTGCCGCCACATCCGGTTGCGACCCGCGATTTCCATGGCGTTGCAGGCAAACGGAGCGAGACGGCGGGCGAAGCCGGGATGCTCGGTCCCCCAGACGAAGGCGTGCATGCAGCCCATCGAGGTGCCGAGAATCAGCTCCAGCCGGTCGACGCCCAGCCCTTCGGTCAGCATTCGCTTCTGCGCGGTCACCATGTCGCCATAGGCATAGCGCGGGAAGGCCATCTTCTTTCCGTCGCTGGGCTTGGAGCTTTTGCCGTGGCCGATGTTGTCGGGCAGGATCACGTAGTATCTCGTGATATCGAGCGGCTGGCCCTTGCCGAACAGTTCATCGGCGAACTGCGGGCGGAAGAACTGCCAGCCAGAACCGCCCGTGCCGTGCAGCACCATCACCGCATTGTCGATCTTCCCGTCCGGTCCGCGGCGCGGCGTGCCGAGCGTGGTGACGTGGAGGCGAAGGTCCATCGTCTCGCCAGTCGAGAAGCGGAAGTCCTTGAGCGTCACGTCGCGTTCGGCGGAGCGTTTCTGCCAGTCTTCGGCGTGGCTGGGGGTGGCGATCAGGGCTGCGAGGGGGGCCGCAAGGGCGAGGATCAGTTTGCGCATTGCGACATAATAGCGGCTCGTTCGAGAATGGTAATCCTTCCCCTTGGTCCGTTCGTGTCGATCGCAGTCGAGACACGTTGGCGCGACGTGACTCGACTGCGCTCGACACGAACGGACATGGCTTCTTTGAAACTTCCGACGCCGCCTACTGCCCGAAACCCGGTTCCCCGGCCACGCGCACCGCCTCGCGCGCCGCCGCAATCAGCGCGCCGGCCTTGGCCTCGCACTCGCGCTGTTCGTAGGCGGGGTCTGAATCCGCCACGATCCCGGCGCCCGCCTGGACGTGGAGCACGCCGTCCTTGACCACCCCGGTGCGCAGCACGATGCAGCTGTCGAGGTTGCCGTCCGGCGCGAAATAGCCGACGCCGCCGGCATAGGCGCCACGCGTTTCCGGTTCCAGCTCGGCGATGATCTCGCAGGCGCGGACCTTGGGCGCGCCGCTGACGGTGCCGGCCGGGAACCCTGCGAAGACCGCATCAATCGCATCGTGATTCGCCGTATCGAGCCGCCCGACCACATTCGAGACGATGTGCATGACGTGGCTGTAGCGCTCGATCGTGTAGCTTTCCGTGACCTTGACCGTGCCGGTCTGCGCCACCCGGCCGACATCGTTGCGGCCCAGGTCGAGCAGCATCAGGTGTTCGGCGCGCTCCTTGGGATCGGCCAGCAGGCTGGCTTCGTTGGCGCGGTCCTCTTCCGGCGTGCCTCCGCGCGGACGGGTTCCGGCAATCGGGCGGATGGTGACTTCGCCGTCGCGCACGCGGACCAGGATTTCCGGGCTCGATCCGGTCAGGGCAAAGCCCGGCAGGTCGAGGAAATAGAGGAACGGCGAAGGGTTCACCCGGCGCAGCGCGCGGTACAGCGCCAGCGGCGGCAAGGTGAAGGGCGTGGTAAACCGCTGGGCCAGCACCACCTGGAAGATGTCGCCCGCCTCGATATAGCCCTTCGCGCGCAGCACCATCTCGCGATAGCGGCCCTCGGGCAGGGTCGGGGTCAGGACCGGTTCGGGAAGCGAGCTGTCGCGCACCGGCGCCGGGATCGGCTCGGCCAGACGGCGCAGCGCGGCGTCGATCCGCTCCTGCGCGGCTTCCAGCGTGGCGTCGGGCGAACCCTGTCCGGCCCAGACCGGCGCGACGCACCACAGCGCGTCGCTCAGGCGGTCGAACACCAGGATCAGCGCGGGGCGCACGAACAGCATGTCGGGCAGTTCCAGCGCGCTCTGCGGCGGGCGGGGCAGCTTTTCGACCAGGCCGTAGGTCTCGTAGCCGAAATAGCCGACCAGCATGGCCAGCACCGGCGGCAGGGCGGGCGGCACCTCGATCCGGCAGCTGGCGACCAGCGCGCGCAGTTCGGTCAGGCTGTCGCCGGGCAGCGGGGCGAAGGCCGCGCGGTCGGCGCGCCAATCGCGGTTGATCTCGCACGAGGCGCCGGTGGCGCGGAACACCAGGTCGGGATCGAGCCCGAGCAGGCTGTAGCGCCCGCGCACCTCGCCGCCTTCGACCGATTCGAGCAGGAAATCGCCGCGTCCGTCCTCGATCAGGCGCAGTGCCGCGCCCACCGGGGTTTCGGTGTCCGCAATCAGCCGCCGCCAGACCAGCGAAGGCCTGCCTGCCTCAAGCGCGGCGCGTGCCGCTTGCCCATTTTCCACCAGCCCGCCGCTCATCTGGCCTTCGCTCAGTTCTGCTGGCCGAGCAGGCGGCGGCGCACGGCAGCCACTGCATTCTCGTTGCGCTTCACGCCCACTTCCTTGCGCATCGCGGCGCGCAGCTGCTGGAAGTATTCCTCGCCGATCTCGCGGCTGACGTTCTGCTTCAGGCCGGCCAGGCGCGGATCGGCGGGATCGACCTTGCCGGGAACGATGTCCTTGACCTGGACGACGTACCATCCGCGATTGCGCGGTGCGCCGAGCAGGCGGATGCCGCCCTTCTGGGTCGCGAAGAACACGGTCAGCGGCGGGGGAACCTGCTGGCCCAGCCCCTGGTACTGCTGACGGTTCATGTTGACCTGGTCGACCGGGGGCAGGGCCACGCCCAGGCTGGCCAGGGCGGCCGACATGTCGGTGCCCTTGCGCAGCGCGGCCTGGACCTTTTCCGCCGCAGCCTTGGCCGCGCCCGCACCCTTGGACAGCTGGATGTCAACCTCTACCGCCTGACGGATCTGCGCCAGCGGCGGCGGGGCGGAGGCCTCGATCCGGCCAACGTCGAACACCACGAATTGCTTGCCGGGAACGACTTCCGCCAGCTGGGCCTGGTTCTCGCCTTCCATCAGGAACGCGGTCTGGATGACGCGGGCGAGGATTTCCGGAGCAGCCTGCTGCGGATTGCCGAAGACGCGGCCATCGGCGGTCAGCGGCGGGGTCGTCGCAAGGGTCAGGCCCAGCTTGGCGGCGACGTCCGACAGGGTGGAGCCGGTGTCGAACTGCTCCTCGATTCCGGCCGAGAATTCGGTCAGGGCGGTGCGGCGCTTTTCGGCGGTGATCGCCGCGATCAGCTCGCCGCGCGCCTGGTCGAGCGTGCGGGCAGGCTTGCCCTCTACCGCGTCGACGCGCAGCAGCAGCCAGCCCAGCGGTGCCTTGAGCGGCCCCGTGACCTGGCGGACCGGTGCGGCAAAGGCCGCATCAGCCACGCTCTGCGAGGTCTGCGCGCTCAGCCCTTCGCGGGTCAGCGTACCCAGCGCGCCAGCGGTGAGGCCCTTGGCGCTGGCGACCGCTTCGAGCGACTTGCCCGCCGCAGTCTCGGCCAGGATCGCCCGCGCGGCCGCTTCGGTCGGCACCACCAGTTGGGTAATGCGGCGGCTCTCGCTGGCGGCGTATTCGGCCTTGTTGGCCTGGTAGCGGGCCGCGATCTCGGCCTCGGTCGGTGCGGGCACGGCCTTGACCACGCTTTCGTCGAACGTGACGTAGCGCAGGGTGCGGCGTTCGGGCAGCTGATAGTCCTTGCCGTTCTTCGCGTACCAGGCCGTTACCTCGGCCTCGCTCGGCGGGGTCTTGGGGGCAAAGGCGGCAGAGGGCAGGATGGCGATGGCGCCGGTGCGCTGCTCGGTCGCCAGGCCCGCATAGCGCAGCGCCGCGTCCTGCGGCACGGCCAGGCCGATGTTGGCAGAGGTCAGCAGCTGGCGCGCGACCATCATTTCCGCGATCTGGCGGCGCAGCACCGCGTCGGAAATCCCGCGCTGGCCCAGGAACGCCTGGTAGAGTCGGTCGTCGACCTTGCCGTCAGGGCCCTGGACGGCGGGGATCTTGGCGATCTCGCTGTCGATCAGGCGGTCGCCGATGTGGATGCCGTGGCGCTCGCCAAATTCGCGCACTGCGGCAAGGTCGATCAGGTTGGTGAGCAACTGGTCCAGCCCGCCGCGATCGATGAAGGTCTTCATCGTCATCTTCGGATCGTCCTGGCGCAGCTGTTCCACCGCGTTGGTCGCCGCGCGCTCAAGATCGGAATTGTCGATGCGCGCCTTGCCGACGCTGGCCACCCGGTCGCCCCCGGCGACGCCGCCGAACTGGCCGGTACTGGCGATATCGCCGCCGGCAAAGGCGATCCCGATCAGGACCAGGAAGCCCATGGTGATGCCAACGCCCAGCTTGGAGCCAAAGAAATTGCGGAAAAACTGCAACATTGCCTGCTCGAAATCCCATTGCGCCGCGATCCGGCGGACCTGCTGCGGGCTTTAGGCGGCATTCGCGCTTCCCGCAATGGCACAGGCCGCAATGGCGTGGGGCAGATGTCATGACCGCCCGGGCGCGATCCACCGCAAGCGCTTTGACAAGTCCCCCTGCGCTCGCCTAGCGGGGGAATCGCGGGCGAGTGCCCGTCAGGGAAGTCCGGTAAAACGGACCGCAGAACAGATATTAGGGGCAAGACCAGATACCATGGCTAACCGGCCTTACATTGTCGGCAACTGGAAGATGAACGGCACGCGCGCCATGCTTTCCGAAGCACGCGCGATCGATCGCGGGGCGGCGCGCCATCCCGCGGTACGGGTGGGAATTGCCCCGCCGTTCACGCTGGTCCACGCCATGGCGGACGATTCCGCCGCGATCGCGGTGGGCGGGCAGGATTGCCATGCCAAGCCTTCGGGCGCCTTCACCGGCGACGTTTCGGCGCCGCTGCTCAAGGATGCCGGGGCACAGTTCGTGATCGTGGGCCACAGCGAGCGCCGCGCGCTCCACGGCGAAAGCGACGGCGTGGTCCGCGCTAAGGCCGATGCCGCGCTTGAAGCCGGGCTCGAAGTGATCGTCTGCGTCGGCGAGACCGAGGCGGAGCGCGATGCCGGCAATGCCGAAGCGGTCGTGGCCGGCCAGCTCGAAGGTTCACTGCCGCGCGGCGAGAATGCCGCCGCCAGCGTCACCGTGGCCTATGAACCGGTCTGGGCGATCGGCACCGGACGCGTGCCGTCGGTCGATGATGTCGGCGCGATGCATCGCTCGATCCGCGCGGTGCTCAATGCGGTTTACGGCGAGGCGGGCGCGGATGTCGCGATCCTCTATGGCGGTTCGGTCAATGCGGCCAACGCCTCGGAACTGCTTGCGGCCGATGAGGTTGGCGGGGCGCTGGTCGGCGGGGCGAGCCTGACGGCGGAGAGCTTCCTGACCATCGTCGCGGCGGCCGGCCCCCTGGCGGACTGAGCCCCCTCGCACCTTGCGTTAGGCAGCGCGCGCGCCTAGATGCGCGCTCAACAGTCCTTTACCCGGGAACACCATGTCGCTGTTCATCTTCCTTATGGTCGTCCAGGCCATCGTTGCGGCCCTGCTGGTCGCCGTCATCCTGATGCAGAAGTCGGAAGGCGGCGGTCTGGGCGTCGGCGGCAGCCCTTCCGGCATCATGTCGGCGCGCGGCGCGGCGGATTTCCTGACCCGTGCGACCGCGATCCTGGCGACGGTATTCGTCGTGCTTTCGATCGCGCTGGCGACGCTGGCCGTGGGGCAGAGCACGGGCCGCAAGATCGACGATTCGCTCAACCGCGCGGCCGTTCCGGTCGATGGTGCCCCGGCTGCCCCGGTGACTGGCGCCAGCCCGGCTCCGGCGCCCGCGGCCAGCCCGGCGCCGGTCAGCGACCCGCTGCGCGACGCGACCAAGCTCTGATCCCTATCTCACCGCTGCGGCCGGTGGTTCCCGCGAACCGCCGGCCGTGCTGTTTTCATCGCTGGGCTGTGGAATAGGGCAACAAGCGCTTGCCCGCCCACCCGGCTTGCGACTAAGGCTCAACACCCATGGCGCGGTACATTTTCATCACCGGCGGCGTGGTCTCGTCGCTTGGCAAGGGTCTCATGGCGGCCAGCCTCGCGGCGCTGCTCCAGGCACGCGGATTCAAGGTCCGGATCCGCAAGTTCGACCCCTATCTCAACGTCGATCCGGGGACGATGAGCCCTTACCAGCACGGCGAGGTCTTCGTGACCGACGACGGCGCGGAGACCGATCTTGACCTGGGGCACTACGAGCGGTTCACCGGCGTTTCGGCGGGGCAGGCGGACAACATCACCTCTGGCCGGATCTACCGCGACATCATCACGCGCGAACGGCGCGGCGACTACCTGGGCGCAACGGTCCAGGTGATCCCGCACGTCACCGACGCGATCAAGGAATTCGCGCGAGCCGATACCGACGACCTCGACTTCGTGCTGTGCGAGATCGGCGGTACCGTCGGCGATATCGAAAGCCTGCCGTTCATCGAGGCGCTGCGTCAGCTGCGCAATGAACTGGGGCGCGAACAGACCTGTTCGATCCACGTCACGCTGGTGCCCTATGTCTCGGCGGCGGGCGAGCTCAAGACCAAGCCGACCCAGCATTCGGTGCGCGAACTGACCAGCCTGGGCGTCCAGCCCGACCTGCTGCTGTGCCGCTGCGAACATCCGCTGCCGGAAAACGAACGCGCCAAGATCGCGCTGTTCTGCAACGTCCGCAAGGAAGCGGTGATCCAGGCGCTCGACGCCAGCAGCATCTATGCCGTGCCGCTGCAGTACCACGCCGAGGGACTGGACGCGGAAGTGCTCCATCACTTCGGCCTGGCAAGCCCGGCGCCCGACCTCAGCCGCTGGGAAGACATCGTCGACCGCTACCAGAACCCGGAAGGCGAAGTGACGATCGGCGTGGTCGGCAAGTACACCGGCCTGCCGGACGCCTACAAGAGCCTCAACGAGGCGCTGGTCCACGGCGGAATGGCCAACCGGGTGCGGGTCAACATCAAGTGGATCGACGCCGAACTGTTCGAGGCAGGTGACGACGAGATCGTCAACAAGCTGGAGCCGATGGACGGCATCCTGGTTCCCGGCGGCTTCGGCGTGCGCGGGACCGAGGGCAAGATCGCCTCGGTCCGTTTCGCGCGGGAGCGCAAGGTGCCGTTCTTCGGCATCTGCCTGGGCATGCAGATGGCCTGCGTCGAAGGTGCGCGCAACACGGCCGGGATCGCGGGCGCCGGTTCGACCGAATTCGGCGCGACCAGTGAGCCGGTGGTGGGCATCATCACCGAGTGGATGAGCCCCGAGGGGCTCCAGACGCGCGGCGCCGACACCGATCTGGGCGGCACCATGCGGCTTGGCGCCTACGAAGCGGTGCTGGCCGGCAACAGCCACGTTTCCGCGATCTATGGCGGCGCGACCACGATTTCCGAGCGCCACCGGCACCGCTACGAAGTCAACGGCGCCTATCGCGAGGCGCTAGAGGCAGGCGGGCTGGTGTTTTCGGGCATGTCGCCCGATGGCCTGCTGCCCGAGATCGTCGAGCGGCCAGACCATCCCTGGTTCGTCGGTGTACAATTCCACCCCGAATTGAAGAGCCGACCCTTCGATCCGCACCCGCTTTTCTCGGGTTTCATCGCTGCTGCATTGCAGCAGGCGCGGCTGGTTTGACCCCCGGCCAACGGCCGCGCGACTCCAGACTTGAACGAATCGGACTCGCGCGGGCGGTTTAGGCTTGAATAGGGCGGCCATGAGATCCTAGCGGGGTGCAACTGAGATCGAATCGCAACAGGAATTGTTCCTCAAGATGAGGAACAATCAGGCTATTTTAGCCGAGCCTGATGCAAATTCTCCGGCTCGGCCAAGGGCAGGTTGTTCGCAGCTTGTTCAGTGCCGGCCAGCCCGAAGGTTGGGCAAAACGGGCTTGTTCGTGATCTGATCGTCTTCTGCGACCCGGACGATCATTGAGCGACAAGGCGGCGTGCAAACGTCGCGGGGGTGGAGCCGCAAGGCCCCACCCCCAATTTTCATCAAGACTGGCAATCCGCCCGAAGGCGATCAGGCGGCGGCGCTGTCGGGCGCGGCATCCTTGCTGGCATCATGGACCACGCTGAGCGTCTTCTGCGTGCCGACCGCGATCTTCTTGGGCTTCATCGCCTCGGGCACTTCGCGCACCAGGTCGATCGTCAGCAGTCCGTCTTCAAGGTTCGCGTCGTCGACCCGGACATAGTCCGCCAGTTCAAAACGGCGCTCGAACCCGCGCTGGGCAATGCCGACGTGCAGGAACTGGCCCGCCGGGGTTTCCTCGCCCTTCTTGCCCTGGACCACCAGCAGGTTCTGCTGGGCGGTGATGTCGATGTCCGCAGGCTTGAACCCGGCGACCGCCAGCGTGATGCGATAGGCATCCTCGCCGCGCCGCTCGATGTTGAAGGGGGGGTAATTGTCGCCCGCGTTGAACCGGTTCTGGTTCTCAAGCAGGTCGAAAAGGCGGTCGAACCCGACCATGGTGCGGCGATAGGGGGTGAAATCGAAACGGTTCATGGCAAAATCCTCCAATGAGCAATTCTGGCTGTTGCGAGGCCCGAAACCGGCGCCCCGCAGGTGGTGTCATCTCCGATCCGGACCATGACACCGATCCCGAGATATGATAGGCAAAGCGCGTTTCAAGCCCCTCGCGCAAAAGGACGAACATCGCATGGCGCAGCCGCAGGTCGAGATCTATACCAAGTGGGGCTGCCCCTATTGCGTGCAGGCCAAGGCCCTGCTCGACGCCAAGGGCGTGACCTACCAGGAATACGACATCACCCTGGGCGGGCCGAAGAAGGCGGAAATGCAGCAGCGCGTGCCAGGCGCCATGACTGTGCCGCAGATCCTGATCGCGGGGCAGGCCGTTGGCGGCTGCGACGATATCCACGCGCTTGACCGCGCGGGGAAGCTCGATCCGCTGCTTGGCCTGTAGCATGCACAAGATCGCCGTCCTCCAGATGACCTCCGGGATCGATCCGGCGGCGAACGCACAGTCCCTCACCGGGTCGATCGGTGCCGCTTCGATGGCCGGGGCGACGATGGTGTTCACGCCCGAAATGTCCGGCCTGCTCGACCGGGAACGGAGCCGCGCTGCGCACAGCATCGTTCCTGAAGACCGCGATCCGGTGCTGGACGCGGTGCGCGATGCGGCGGCGCGCGCCGGGATCTGGGTGGCGCTTGGCAGTCTGGCGATCGCGCGCGAGGACGGGCGCTGGGCCAACCGCAGCTTCGTGATCGATTCCTCGGGCGCGATCGCCGCGCGCTATGACAAGATCCATATGTTCGACGTCGATCTGGCCACGGGCGAAAGCTGGCGCGAATCCGCTGCCTATGCACCCGGCGAGGCACTGGGAGTGGTCGAAACGCCGCTTGGCCGGCTGGGCCTGGCGGTGTGCTATGACCTGCGTTTTCCCGCGTTATTCGAGGCACTTGGACGGCATGTCTGCGACATCATCGCAATTCCGGCGGCCTTCACGGCGCCCACCGGCGCGGCCCATTGGCACGTGATGCAGCGCGCCCGCGCGATCGAGGCCAGCGCCTATGTGGTCGCCGCCGCCCAGGTCGGCACCCATGCGGACGGGCGCACCACCTATGGCCACAGCCTGGTGGTCGACCCGTGGGGCGAAGTGCTGCTCGACATGGGCGGCAAGGCGGCGGGCCTTGCCTTTGCCGAGATCGATCCGGCGCGGATTGCCGAGGTGCGCGCGCAGCTGCCCAGCCTTGCCAACAAGCGCGCCATTCCCATCTGAGCGGCGATGATTGTCTACGATCTTGAATGCCGCACCAGCGGCCACCGGTTCGAAGGCTGGTTTTCCAGTTCGGAGGACTTTGCCGCCCAGGCCGCGCGCGGGCTGGTGTCGTGCCCGCACTGCGGCAGCCAAGACGTCGCCAAAGCGGTGATGGCGCCCAATGTCGGCCGCAAGGGCAACCAGCTGTCCGCGCCGGTCGCGCCCGGCACTCCGGCGGCGCTGCGGCCTCGTGCCGGAGGCAAGCTGCCGCCCGAAGCGGTGCAGATGATGCAGGCGCTGGCAACAATCCAGGCCGAAGCCCTGAAGGCATCGCGCTGGGTGGGCGACAGCTTTGCCGAGCAATCCCGCAAGATGCACTACGGCGAGGCCGAGGCCGCGACGATCCACGGCCAGGCCACGCTGGGCGAAGCGAAGGAACTGCTGGAAGAAGGCATTGCGGTGATGCCCCTGCCGTTTCCGGTCGCGCCGCCTGATGAGCTGAATTGACCGGGCGTTTGGCTGGCGTGTCTCGACTTCGCTCGACACGAACGGGCAGGGGGATGTTTCGCGAACCCGTCGGGCCTGTTGCACGATCAGCCCTTGCCGCCTAAAGCCGCCGACGGAGCG
>CALMJG010000037.1 GCA_937864195.1 uncultured Novosphingobium sp. | reverse complement strand
TAACC
The DNA here is from genome assembly GCA_937864195.1 of uncultured Novosphingobium sp. Classification (GTDB taxonomy): domain Bacteria; phylum Pseudomonadota; class Alphaproteobacteria; order Sphingomonadales; family Sphingomonadaceae; genus Novosphingobium. The sequence continues at coordinate 2,617 of CALMJG010000037.1, read as the reverse complement.
TGACAATCCCTTGGCAACGCCGGTCCGCTGGGGGCACTTGCTCTGACAACACCGCGTGGCCTTATTGCCACACTTCCTCAGGAGTGACCGAAGGGTCTTGTATGCCAACAAGAAGTTGACTGTTTGTCAACTTCATAACCGATCGACGCTGGTCGTTCATTCGGCGCGGAGCAGGCCAAGCTCGCGTGGTGAACATGGACGCCCAGCCTGATCCAGGGAGTGCACAGTGAAGAGTTTTTCGAGAATTTCCAGCAGTATCCTCGCCGTATCGATCGCCCTTGCGGCAGCGCCTGTCCAGGCTCAGTCTGGCGGTGCAGCACCCGCCATGGAATCGGATGACACAGGGGGCGATGAGGGTGAGATCATCGTCACGGCGCGCAAGCGCGATGAAAGGCTGCAGGAAGTGCCGGTCGCGGTCACCGCGTTTTCCGGCGCCCAGCTCGAGCGTTCGGGCGTAAACAGCTTCCAGGGCCTGGCCCTGTCCAACCCCAACGTGGCGATCATGCCGGTATCTTCCGCTGCGGTCGGCGTTGCCGTCGCCATTCGCGGCAACGTGCAGAGCGCCAACACGCTTCAGGTCGATCCATCTGTCGGCGTTTATGTCGACGGGCAGATCGTCGCGCACACGCTGGGCAACGATTCGCTGTCGGTCGACGTTGAATCGGTCCAGACCCTCAAGGGGCCGCAAGGCACCCTGTTCGGCCGCAACACCACCGGCGGCGCCATGCTGGTGAAGACGATCGATCCGCGGCTTGGCGAAACCAGCGGCCTTGTCTCCGCCGAAGTCGGCAGCCGTGAAACGGTCCGCCTGATGGGCGCGCTCAACGTTCCGCTTGGCGACGTTGCCGCCCTGCGGCTCGTTTACCAGAACCGCAGCAATGGCGACTACCAGAGCTTCAGCAACGGCCAGAAGCTGGGCCGGCGCGACGGCGAACTGCTGCGTGCCAAGCTGCTGCTGGCCCCGACCGACAGCCTCGAGATCGTCTTCACCGCCGAAAAGTCGCTTGAGGAAGTCCACACCACTGTCGATACCTCGTTCGATGGTGCGGTCCGCCGCGAAAATCCGCGCTACGACAATGTTCCGCTCACCACGGTCGGGGTCGGGTTCAGCCCGGCCGACAGCAACACCAACGAGGAACTGGCCAAGTTCCGCAGCGAGTTCTACGGCATCCGGGCTACGCAGAAGGTCAGCAACGGCTCGGTCAAGCTGATCCTGGGGCACCGCGCCTACAGCCTCGAATCCGCTGTCTCGCTGCCGCCGTCGTTTGGTTGGACCTTCCAGGACAAGCCCGGCAACAAGGACTGGGCGGCCGAACTGCAGTACAACGGTTCGTTCCTGGCGGACCGCCTCGATATCTCGACCGGCCTGTTCTATTTCGACGAGACGATCCACGAATCCCAGCGCACCTTCCTCTACAGCGGAACCCAGCGGTCGACCCGCTATCTGACGGGTGAGACGAAGTCGGTCTCCGGCTATCTTCAGGGCACGTTCCACGCGACCGATGCGCTGAACTTCACCGGTGGCGTGCGCTATACCGAGGACGAGAAGAAGGGCACCCTTCTGAGCGCGACGCTTTCGGCAACCACGCTTGGCACTACCGCCGCTGCGGCGGCCAACCCGGTTGCGACGCACTACCAGAAGTCGAAGAAGGCCAATTACCTTCTCTCGGTCGACTACGACGTCGCGCCTGACGTGATGATCTACGCCACCCACTCCACCGGCTACCGCGCCGGCGGTTCGGGGCTGGATCGCCGTGCCGACAACCAGCCGGCCGATCCACTTTACCTTGAAACCTCGTTCTTCCTGCCGGAGAGCATCAAGAACTATGAGGTCGGCTTCAAGTCGCAGTTTTTCGACCGGATGCTGACCATCAACGGCGCAGCCTATTACCAGGACTACAGCAACTACCAGTATTCGGGGATCGATCCGGTTTCCCGGTCGCGCACGACCTACAACGTCGGGGCGGAAATCAAGGGCTTCGAACTGGAAGCGACGCTGCGTCTGACCACGGGAACCACGCTTTCGGCGACGACCGGTCTGACCGACGCGAAGGTGAAGGATACCACCAGCCCGGCGAATGGCTCACGCCTGCCCTGGGTGCCGAAGTGGACCGCAAGCGCCAGCCTGAACCAGAACTTCGAGCTGGCTGGCGGCGACCTGGACCTGGCCGCCAACTACAGCTGGCGTTCCAACTTCTGGACCGCGCTCAATGATCCGCTTGCGGCGGGCGACGAGGAAGGCGCGACCAACATCCGCGCGGTCGGGCTGCTCAACGCCTCGATTACCTACACCCATGGCGATTACAGCCTGGCGGTGTTCGGGACGAACCTGACCGACGAACGGTACTTCAACTTCCTGACCAGCTCGGCTCCGGTGATCAACTTCGGTTCGCTCGCCATGCCGCGCGTGATCGGGGTCCGTGGCAAATACACCTTCTGACCTGTCGTTCATTGCGACCCAATTTGAAGGGCGGCCAGCAATGGCCGCCCTTCTACATTTCGCGCTTCGGCTTTGGTGCTGGTGGAGGCATTGTCACGTTAGCTCGAGCGAGGTGAGAGCGCACCGTCTCATAAGTCAAATCGATGCCGCGTTCCGCCAGCAGCTCCTCGACATCCC
>CALMJG010000036.1 GCA_937864195.1 uncultured Novosphingobium sp. | reverse complement strand
GCGCGCCGGTCGGTGGTGAGCAGGCCGTGATAGCTGACCACGGCGGCAAGGGGAGCGCCCACGCGCGCGAGTTCCAGCACCGCCTGACCGCCCATGCAGTAACCGATTGCCGCCAAGGGCAGGCCCTCCGCCGCCGGGTGGCCGCGCAGTGCCTCCAGCCCGGTCAGCAGCCGCGCGCGGTAATGGTCGACATCGCCGCGCAGTGCCTCGGCCAGCGGACGCGACGCCTCGAAGCTTTCGACCGGCTTTCCGTAGAAGTCGGCGATCAGCGCGACATAGCCCTGCTCGGCCAGCATGGCCGCGCGCCGCTCGATGGCGGGAAGGACATTGGCGATGGTCGGGAACACCAGCACCGCCGCGCGCGCCGTGCTAACCGGGCGGGCCAGCCACCCGGTTAGCGCAGTGCCGCGATCGGAGTAGTCGACCCGCTCCAGCGCGCTCATTCGGGCAGGAAGTCCGGCACCGAGAGGTAGCGCTCGCCGGTGTCATAGTTGAAGCCCAGCACGCGGCTTCCGGCGGGCAGTTCCTTGAGCTTCTGGGCAATCGCGACGAGCGTGGCGCCCGAGCTGATGCCGACCAGCATGCCTTCCTTCGTGGCGCACAGCCGCGCCATTTCCTTGGCATCCGCCGGATCGACCTGGATCGCGCCGTCGATCGCCTGGGTGTGAAGGTTCGCCGGGATGAAGCCCGCGCCGATGCCCTGGATCGGGTGCGGGGCGGGCTGGCCGCCGGAAATCACCGGCGAAAGCGTCGGCTCGACCGCGAAGGCCTTCATCGCCGGCCACTTCACCTTGAGCGCTTCGGCGCAGCCGGTCAGGTGGCCGCCGGTGCCGACGCCGGTGATCAGCGCGTCGATCGGGCTGTCAGCGAAGTCGTTCAGGATTTCCTGCGCGGTGGTGCGCACGTGGACGTCGACGTTGGCCGGGTTCTCGAACTGCTGGGGCATCCAGGCGCCAGGCGTGGAGGCGACCAGTTCATGCGCGCGCTCGATCGCGCCCTTCATGCCCTTTTCGCGCGGGGTCAGGTCGAAGGTCGCGCCATAGGCCAGCATCAGGCGGCGGCGCTCGATCGACATCGATTCGGGCATGACCAGCACCAGCTTGTAGCCCTTGACCGCAGCCACCATGGCGAGGCCGATCCCGGTGTTGCCGCTGGTCGGCTCGACGATGGTGCCGCCCGGCTTGAGGCTGCCGTCACGCTCCGCCGCCTCGATCATGGCAAGGCCGATCCGGTCCTTGATAGAACCGCCGGGATTGCCGCGCTCGGACTTCACCCAGACCTCGTGATCCGGGAACAGGCGGGACAAGCGGATGTGCGGGGTGTTGCCGATGGTGGCGAGGATGCTGTCAGCCTTCATGGGACTAGTTCCTTGTTGCGATATTGCGGGGCGAAGGTCTTCGCGCGTTTGAGCTCGGGAAACAGGACGGTCCAGATTACGGTCACCACGATAGCTCCCGCGCCGCCAATCGCAACCGCCGCGACTGGCCCCAGCAAGGCGGCAGCCAGGCCGGACTGCATCTCGCCCAGTTCGTTCGAGGCGGAGATGGCGAGGCCCGAGATCGAGGAAACGCGGCCGCGCTTGTCATCGGGCGTGTTGAGCTGGATCAGGGTATTGCGCACGAACACCGAAATCCCGTCCGCCGCGCCCAGCACGGCCAGCGAGCCGAGCGAGAGCAGGAAGCTGGTCGAAAGACCGAAGACCAGCGTGGCAAGGCCATAGACCGCCACCGCCCAGAGCATCTTCGCCCCGACATTGTGGGCGATGGGCCGGAACCCCAGGTAGAATGCGACCAGCGCCGCGCCCAGCGCCGGCGCACCGCGCATCATGCCCAGCATCTCCTCTGGCGAGAGGCCGAAACTGCCCGCCGGCAGGACATCGTAAGCGAAGGCCGGCAGCATGGCGGTCGCCCCGCCGAGCAGCACGGCGAACAGATCGAGCGACACGCAGCCGAGCAGGAAGCGATCGTGCCACACGAACTTCGCCCCTTCGGCGATCAGCTTGAGCGGCGGTTCCTTGGCCGCGGCGGGCGGCGCGCGGTGGGCGATAGCCAGGACCGCGCCGATTGCCAGCAGCAGGACCACGGCGGAATACCAATAGGGCAGGGCCTTGTCGTGGGCCAGCATGAAGCCGCCCAGCGCCGGGCCGATCACGGCGCCCGCCTGCCAGGCGATCGAACTGGTGGCGATGGCCTTGGGCAGCAATTGGGGAGGCACGACATTGGGCGTGATCGCGCTGACCGCAGGGCCGATGAACACCCGCGCCGCGCCGTAGACCGCCGCCATGCCGAACAGCAGCGGAAGCGAGAGCGCGTCCATCGCATTGGCCGCGCCCAGCACCAGCGCGATGGCAAGGTCGATGCCAGAGGCAACCGCGGCGACATAGCGCCGGTCCATCCGGTCCGCCACCAACCCCGCGACCGGGGTGAGCAGCATGAAGGGAATGAACTGGACCAGGCCGAGCAGGCCGAGCAGGAAGGCGGCTTCCGCCTTGTCCATGCCATAGTCGACCCGTGCGCTCTGGTAGACCTGCGCGCCGATGACGACCACCATCGCGTTCGTCGCGCTGACGGAGAAGAACCGCGTCAGCCAGATCAGGCGATAGTCGCGAACTTGAAGGGGATGGGTGGGAATGCTCACCGCGCAGCCATGGCAGCGCCCCGCGCGCTTGCCAAGGTTACGCCTGCTTTTGCGGAGGAAACCGCCGCTTTAGCGCTGCCGGCGCAGGCGCGGGTTGGGCTGGAGTGTATCGATGAGCTGGATGAAATCGTCGAGCCGGATGATCCGTTCGAACTGGAATCCGGCGCGTTCCTCGGTCGACCAGATCAGGTGGGCCTCGATCCGGCCAACGATCGGCAGGCGAATGATCACGCGCTCGCCGCGCGACATGTCGACCTCGCCACTGACCATGAAGCCGTGCGCCGAAAGATTGGCGATGTGCAGGTGCACATCGCCCAGCCGTCGATGCTCCCCGATGACCTTGTGATCGACGGGATGGCGCGCGGCGCGGCGCAGGTCGGTTACGGTCAGTTGAGCGCCAGAACCCATGGTTCGGTCTCGCCTCCAATCTTGAACATCAGGGCGGCCAAGATGGGCCTGAATGCCGAAGAAAGGGTAAACTGGCAGAAAATTGCAGGTTATCCGGCGGAAACTGGCCGCAATACCCCGTGCTTCTTCTTGCCGGCAGAGATCCGGACCTCGGTGCCGCCGGGGATGTGGAAGCCTTCGTCGGCGATTCCCTCGCCGTCGATCCGCGCTCCGCCGCCCGCGATCAGCCGCTTGGCCTCGCCCCGGCTGGCGGCAAAGCCGATCCCGACCAGCGCCTCGACCAGACCGATCCCTTCGGCCGGCAGGTCGAACTCGGGCAAGTCCTGGCCGACGCCGCCGCCAGCGAACGTTGCCGAAGCAGTCGCCTCGGCGGCGCGAGCGGCTTCATCGCCCCGGCACAGGCGCGTGACTTCATTAGCGAGGACGATCTTGGCCGCATTGATCTCGCTTCCCTGCAGCGCTTCGAGCCGGGCGATCTCGTCCAGCGGCAGGTCGGTGAACAGGCGCAGGAACTTGCCCACGTCGCGGTCGTCCGCATTGCGCCAGTATTGCCAGAAATCGTAGGCCGGCAGGGCATCGTCGTTGAGCCAGACGGCGCCGGCGGCGGTCTTGCCCATCTTCGCCCCGTCCGCCGTGGTCAGCAGCGGGGTGGTGACGCCGTAGACTTCCTGGCCGTCCATCCGCCGGGTCAGCTCGATCCCATTGACGATATTGCCCCACTGGTCGCTGCCGCCCATCTGCAGCCGCACGCCCATCGCGCGCGCCAGATGGCGGAAGTCGTAACCCTGCAGGATCATGTAGTTGAATTCGAGGAAGGTCATCGGCTGCTCGCGCTCAAGCCGCAGCTTGACCGAATCGAAGCTGAGCATCCGGTTGATCGTGAAATGCGTGCCGACCTGCTGGAGCAGTTCAATGTAGCCGAGCTTGCCCAGCCAGTCATGGTTGTTGACCATCACTGCGTCGGTCGGGCCGTCGCCAAATGTCAGGAAGCGTTCGAAGATCGTGCGGATCGAGGCGATGTTGGCCTCGATCGCCTCGTCGCTCAGCATCTTGCGGCTCTCGTCGCGCCCGGTGGGATCGCCGATCCGCGTGGTGCCGCCGCCCATGACGACCACGGGCTTGTGCCCGGTCTGCTGGAGGCGGCGCAGCAGCATGATCTGCACCAGGCTGCCGACGTGCAGCGATGGCGCGGTCGCATCGAAGCCGATATAGCCGGGCACGACCTGCTTCGCCGCCAGGGCGTCGAGTCCCTCGGCATCGGTCAGCTGGTGAAGATAGCCACGCTCGTCGAGCAGGCGGAGCAGGGAAGAAGTATAGGTCATGCGTGCTTTTCCGGTTTCGGGCGCGCGCCTAGCATGCGGAGCGAGACTTGAAAACGGACAGACTGATCCCGCACCCCGCTTTTGCCCCGGCGAAGGTGCAGAAAATCGCGGTGCGGTGGGGCAGGGTGCGCGGGCAGGAGATGATGCTGCGCTTCCGGCTTGACGGTTGCGAGTCGCTCGTCCTGCCGCCCCGCGCCGAAGCTGGCCGCGCGGACGGGCTGTGGCAGGCGACCTGCGCCGAATTGTTCCTGGCGCTTCCGGACGGGCGCTACCGCGAATTCAACTTCTCCCCCTCGGGCCAGTGGGCGGCCTATGATTTTCACGGCTATCGCACGGGGATGACCGCCTATGAGCCTTCGCGCGCGCCAAGGATCGAGACCGATCAGGGCCTGTCCGTCTCGACGCTGACCGTGTTCCTGCCCGAAAGCGAATTCGCGGGCGTGCAGTTCGCCTCGCTGAGCGCGGTGATCGAGGAGCAGGGCAAGCGCCTGTCCTATTGGGCCGAACGCCACGGCGGCGAGAAGCCGGATTTCCACAACCCGGCTTGCTTCACGCTGGCCGTGCCTTAAGCATTGTCCGCATGAAGTTCGGGATAGATCGCCTGCTGGCGGACTCGCAGTTGAGGAAGCCACTGGAAGGCAGGCGTGTGGCGCTGGTCGCCCATCCGGCCAGCGTTACGGACGGCCTCGTCCATTCGCTCGACGCGCTGATCGCGGCGGGCGTGAACGTCACGTCCGCCTTTGGCCCGCAGCACGGGCTGAAGGGCGACAAGCAGGACAACATGGTCGAGACGGCGGACGAGCTCGATCCGCTCCACAACATCCCCGTGTTCAGCCTCTACGGTGAAGTGCGCCGCCCCAGCGGGCAGATGATGAGCACGGCGGACGTGTTCCTGTTCGATCTGCAGGACCTGGGCTGCCGGATCTACACCTTCGTTACCACGCTGCTCTATTTGCTTGAGGCTGCATCGGGCACGGGCAAGGCAGTGTGGGTGCTAGACCGGCCCAATCCTGCCGGACGGCCGGTTGAAGGCACAACGCTCCTGCCGGGGCAGGAAAGCTTCGTAGGCGCCGGGCCGATGCCAATGCGCCACGGCCTCACCCTGGGCGAGATGGGGCACTGGTTCATCGAGCACTTCGGGCTCGACGTCGATTACCGCGTGATCGCGATGGAAGGCTGGGCGCCGGAAAGCGGCCCCGGCTTCGGCTGGCCGGAAAGCCGCATCTGGATCAACCCCAGCCCCAATGCCGCCAATCTCAACATGGCCCGCGCCTATGCCGGAACCGTGATGCTGGAGGGCGCCACCCTGTCCGAGGGGCGGGGGACGACCCGCCCGCTCGAAGTGCTGTTCGGTGCGCCCGACGTGGATGCGCGCGCGGTCCACGGCGAAATGCGGCGTCTGGCGCCCGAATGGCTGGCGGGCTGCGCGATCCGCGAATGCTTCTTCGAGCCGACCTTTCACAAGCACGCGCAGAGCCTGTGCGCCGGACTGATGATTCATGCCGAGGGCACGTTCTACGAACACGCCGCGTTCCGCCCGTGGCGCCTGCAGGCGCTGGCCTTCAAGGCGATCCGCGGGCTCTGCCCGGACTATCCGCTGTGGCGCGATTTCCCCTATGAGTACGAGTTCGAGCGGCTGGCGATCGACGTGATCAATGGCGGACCGGCCTTGCGCGAATGGGTCGACGATGCCGGAGCGCAGCCGCGCGACCTCGATGCCCTGGCCTCGGCCGACGAGGCGGCCTGGCGCGAACGCATCCGCCCGCTGCTGATTTATTGAGGGGCTGCTGATGGTAACCGGACTGCTGCCCAAGGCGCGCCAATCGACCCGCGTGATGCTGTGGATGCTGCTGGTCGTCTATGTCTTCAACTTCCTCGACCGGCAGATCGTCAATATCCTGGCCGAGCCGATCCGGCGCGATCTTGACCTGTCCGACACCCAGATCGGGCTGATGACCGGCCTCGCCTTCGCGCTGTTCTACACCGTGCTGGGCCTGCCGATCGCCCGCCATGCGGACCGGCCCTCGACCAACCGGGGCCGGCTGATCGCTGTCGCCCTGGCGATCTGGTCGGCCATGACGGCCCTGTGCGGGCTGGCCCAGAATTTCCTGCAATTGCTGCTGGCCCGCGTCGGCGTGGGGATCGGCGAGGCGGGCTGCACGCCGGCGGCGCATTCACTGATCGCGGACCGGGTTCCGGCGGAGCGCCGCGCCAGCGCCATGGCGTTCTATGCGCTGGGCATTCCGCTCGGCTCGCTGCTGGGCATGATGATCGGCGGCTACCTTGCGGACGAGATCGGGTGGCGCAAGGCCTTCCTGTTCGTCGGCGCGCCGGGCGTGCTGCTGGCGCTGCTGGTCGTTGCGCTGATCGGGGACAGCGGCCGCAAGTCCGGCGCGGCAAGCGAGGCGGCGGCGGGCGAATCGATGATGCAGGCGGTGCGCCACCTGCTGGCCTCGCGCACATTCCTGATCCTGCTGGCGGCGGCTTCGGCCTGTTCGTTCCTGTCCTATGGCAAGACCACCTGGACCACGATTTTCTTCCAGCGCACCCACGGGATGAGCCCCGGCGAGGTCGGCTTCTGGTTCGGCCTGTGGAGCGGGCTGGCGGGGATGCTGGGCACGTTCCTGGGCGGCTGGCTGGCAGACCGCTTCGGCAAGCACGACCGCCGCCATGTCGTCACCGCGCCCGCGATCGGGATGGCGCTGGCCGTCCCCATCGCGATGAGCGCCTATTTCATGACCGACTGGCGGCTGGGCCTGCTGCTGCTGATGGTGCCGACAGTGCTGAATTCGCTCTATTACGGGCCGGTCTTCGCCTCGACCCAGGGGCTGGTGGCCCTGCGCCACCGGGCGATGGCGAGCGCCGTGCTGCTGTTCTGCCAGAACCTGATAGGGCTGGGGCTGGGGCCGCTGTTCTTCGGGATGCTGTCGGACCTGATCAAGCCCGCGGTCGGCGGCGAATCGGTGCGCTACGTGCTCTATGGCGCGGCGCTGCTGGGCTTCGTGCCTGCCGTGCTGTTCTGGATGCTGCGCAGTCGCCTGCACGCAGAGCTTGATCGTCAGACGTAGTTGGCGATCCAGGCGATCAGGTGCGCGGAGGGCAGGAATACCGCCTGCGCCAGCAGCGTGCCGGCCAGGCGGCTGAAACTGATCCAGACGATGGTGCGGCGGAACAGTGGCTCGCTGACCCGGCCCTCGATCACGTCGTCGGTCATCACCGACAGCTGCGGATCGATCAGGGCGAACAGCAGGATCGTGGCGAACCCGTTGATCACCGCCGAAAGCTGGCTGGCCGTGACCCGGAATTCAGGGTTGAGATAGCCCGCGTAGAGCGAGGCCAGCACGCCCACCGTGATCAGCGCCTGGGCCAGGCAATTGGCCAGCAGCACACCCCAGCCCACGCCGCGCGGCTTTGACAGCTGGCGCAGCTGCGACACGTTCGGCGGGGTCAGCGCATCGCGCACGCTGCGCAGCCCCTCGGGCGAGGCGCTGTGCAGCACCATGCGCAGGGTCGAGCGGTGTTCCTGGAAATGGCCGATCGCGCTGGCGAACAGGCGCTGTCCGGTCGGCACCAGCAGGATGCCGATAAGCACGGCCAGCGAGGCGGAGCCCAGCACCAGCTGGAAATCCCCCAGCAGCGCATCGCCCCCGCCGCCGGAAATGCGGCTCTCGATCCGCTTGGCGAGGAACGGCCCCAGAAAGCTGTTCGATGTGCGGCTGACCAGGACCAGAATGTTGAACAGGGCAAAGCTCATCGCGATGCGCCGGGTCCGCACCCCGGCGATCCGCGCGGCGTAGGCCAGCGTGCCGATCAGGTTGATTGCCATGGTCAGCAGGCAGATGATGATGAGCTGGCGGTCCATTCGCCTGCCGCTCTAGCCGCGCTGCCGCCGGGCCGCCAGTGTCAGGAAAGGTCCGTCAACAACGCCGTTTCGCCGATCAGGTAGCTGGTCATCGACAGCGCGCCGTCCAGCGTATCGTTGAACACGCCCACCTCGTCCCCCGGCAGCCGCGCGCCCAGCGTGTAGAGCAGCGGCAGGTAGTGTTCGGCGCTGTTGATCGCCAGAGCCGCAGCCTGGTCATCGCCCGAGAAGCGGGTGAGCGCGGCCACGTCGTTCGCGACCAGGGCATTGGTGATCCGCTCGCGGAATTCCAGCGCCCAGTCGGGCTGGGTGCCCGCGAACTGCCGCCACATGGCGAGGTTGTGGATGACGTTCCCGCTTGCCACCAGCAGGACGCCCTCATCGCGCAGCGGCGCCAGCCTGCGGCCGATGTCGACGTGCGCATCGGGCGAAAGACTGCGGTCAAGGCTCATTGCCACCATCGGAATGTCGGCAGCGGGGAACATCGGCTGGATCACGCCCCAGGCGCCGTGGTCGAAGCCCCAGCTCTCGTCCGCCTGCACCCGGTCAGGGCCGAGCAGTTCCGTGACGCGCGCCACCAGTTCGGGCGAGCTCGGGGCGGGGTACTGCATGGCGAACAACTCGTCCGGAAAACCCCGGAAATCGTGGATCGTGCGCGGCGCATGCCCCGCTGTTAGATGAGTGCGCCCTTGCGTCTGCCAGTGCGCCGAAACCACCAGGATCGCGCGCGGGCGGGGCAGGGCGGGGCCCAGCGCCTGCCACGTGCGGCGCTCTGGCACATCGGAAATGACGGTCATCGGCGAACCGTGGCCGATGAACAGGGCGGGCAGGCGGGTGCTGGTCATGCCTCGGTATGTGGGGGCAGTGCAGCCCCCCGTCAAACCAAGGAAATGTTGGCCTGCCTCAATGCTTCTTGCGGGTCAGCTCGCGCATCGCGTCGTCAAGGCCCTGAAGGGTCAGCGGATACATCGATCCGCCGACCAGTTCCCTGATCATCTTGGTCGACTGCGAATAGGACCACTGCTTTTCCGGCACCGGATTGATCCAGACCGTCGCGGGATAGACGTGGGCCACGCGGCTGAGCCAGGTCGATCCGGCCTCCTCGTTGAAGTGCTCCACCGAGCCGCCCGGATGGGTGATCTCGTAAGGGCTCATCGCCGCATCGCCCACGAACACCACCTTGTAGTCGTGGCCGTACTTGTGGAGGATGTCCCAGGTGGTGGTCCGTTCCGACCAGCGCCGCCTGTTGTCCTTCCACACGCCTTCGTAGAGGCAGTTGTGGAAGTAGAAGAATTCAAGGTTCTTGAACTCGGATGTAGCCGCGCTGAACAGTTCCTCGACCAGCTTGATGAACGGGTCCATCGATCCGCCCACGTCGAGAAACAGCAGCAGCTTTACCGCATTGTGCCGCTCAGGCCGCATCCGGATGTCGAGCCAGCCCTGCCGCGCCGTGCCCTCGATCGTGCCTTCAAGGTCCAGCTCGTCCGGCGATCCTTCACGGGCGAAGCGGCGCAGGCGGCGCAGCGCGATCTTGATGTTGCGGGTGCCCAGCTCGCGCGTGTTGTCCAAGTTCTGGAACTCGCGCTTTTCCCACACTTTCAGCGCGCGCTTGTGCTTCGATTCGCCGCCGATCCGCACGCCTTCGGGGTTGTAGCCATCGTTGCCGTAGGGCGATGTGCCCCCGGTGCCGATCCACTTGTTCCCGCCTTCGTGGCGCTTCTGCTGTTCCTCCAGACGCTTCTTCAGCGTCTCCATGATCTCGTCCCAGGAACCCAGCGACTTGATCGCTTCCATCTCCTCGGGCGTCAGGAACTTCTCGGCAACGGCCTTCAGCCAGTCCTCGGGAATGTCGACCGGGTTCTGGCCGTAATTGGTCAGGATCCCCTTGAAGACCTTGTTGAACACCTGGTCGAACCGGTCGAGCAGGCCCTCGTCCTTCACGAAGACCGCGCGCGAGAGGTAATAGAACTGTTCGGGCGTCTGCTCGATCACGTCCTTGTCGAGCGCCTCGAGCAGCACCAGGTGCTCCTTGAAGCTGGCCTTGATCCCGGCGGCGCGCAGTTCGTCGACGAAGTTGAAAAACATGGGCGTCCGTTCCCTTGGTCAGCCGCGCGCGATCAGTTCTGGCGGCGCGCCATGAAGGCGAGGCGTTCGAACAGCATCACGTCCTGCTCGTTCTTGAGCAGCGCGCCGTGGAGCGGCGGGATCGCCTTGGTCGGGTCCTTGTTCTGCAGAACGTCGAGCGGCATGTCCTCGTTCAGCAGCAGCTTCAGCCAGTCGAGCAGTTCGCTGGTGCTCGGCTTCTTCTTGAGGCCGGGCACTTCGCGCACTTCGTAGAACACGTCCATCGCCTTGGAAACCAGGGTCTTCTGGATGCCGGGGAAGTGCACGTCGATGATCGACTGCATCGTGTCGCGATCGGGGAACTTGATGTAGTGGAAGAAGCAGCGGCGCAGGAAGGCGTCGGGCAG
>CALMJG010000035.1 GCA_937864195.1 uncultured Novosphingobium sp. | reverse complement strand
GGGCAGCAGTACGGGCGCTTTCCGGGCCGCGCGCCCGCCACGCCGCTGCCCGATCCCGCCGCCGCGCGCCGCCTGCGCCACGCCGCCGGCAAGGGCGCGCGCGAGGCGCTGCTGGCCGCGATCATCGCCGGATTGCTGCTCCACCCGCGCGAAATCGCCCGCCACGGCGAGCGGCTGGCGCGGCTCGATCCGCTCGATCCGCGCATTGATGCGCTGCTGGAAGCACACGAAACCGGCGCGGCGCTTGAAACGGCTGGATTGCTTACCATATTGGCCGCCAAGGGACTGGCCGCGCCGGCTCCCGGTGAATACGCGCGCGTCCCCTATCCCTTCGTCAGCCCGGCTGCGGAGGCCGCGGAAGCCGCCGAAAGCCTGGCTGCGGCCATTTCCATGCTGGTCGAGGAACCGGCGCTGGAAGCAGCCATCCAGGCGGCGACCGAGCGGCTGGATTTTGACGAGCAGCAGCGGCTGGTGAAGAGAAAGCTGGAATTGAATGCGCGCCTGAGGCAAATGGCCAGCGCGCGAGCGGCGGCCCCTCCCGGGGACGCCCCCAAACAAACGGCGGAATGATGGACGACGAAGACCTGCAGGGCGTGGAAAAGGAAGGCGGCGATGCGCCGCTGATCGATCTCAACGAAGCCTCGATCAAGAAGCTGATCGCGCGCGCCAAGCGGCGCGGGGTGATCACGGTGGACGAGCTGAACGAGGCCCTGCCCCAGGACCAGATGACCAGCGAGCAGATCGAGGACATCATGTCCGCGATCAGCGAGATGGGCGTGAACATCGTCGAAACCGACGAAGACGCGATCGATCCCGAGGAAAAGGAAGCCGACGAGGCCGAGGAACCGGATCCCGTCGGCGAACGCCCGGACCTGATCAAGAAGAAGGAAACTATCGACCGCACCGACGATCCGGTGCGGATGTACCTGCGCGAGATGGGCGCGGTCGAACTGCTCAGCCGCGAGGGCGAAATCGCCATCGCCAAGCGGATCGAAGCAGGCCGCGACACGATGATCCTGGGCCTGTGCGAAAGCCCGATCACGTTCCACGCGATCATCCAGTGGTCCGAAGCGCTCAACGTCGGTGAAATGCAACTGCGCGAGATTCTGGATCTCGATGCGATGCTTTCAAAGGAGCCCCCGCCCGAAAACCTGACCGAAGACGGTGAGGAAGCCGGCGACGGCGAGATTTCCGAAGCCACGGCCGGCCCTTCCTACAAGGAAGATGAGGACGTCGAGGAAGAGGAAACGGTCGAGGAGAACGAGGACGGCGTCGAACGCCGGGCCCGCCGCCCCGCTGAGGAAGAGGAAGAGGACAACACCCTCAGCCTCGCCCAGATGGAAGCGCAGCTCAAGCCCGAAGCGCTTGAGAAGTTCGCCCACATCACCGGGCTCTTCAAGAAGTTCGAAAAGATCCAGAACACCCGTCTGGACGCCATGGCGCTGGGCAACCCGTTCCCCGCCGCCAAGGAAAAGCAGTACCAGGAACTGCGCGAGGAACTGACCGCGCAGGTCGAAAGCGTGAAGTTCCACGCCACCAAGATCGAATACCTGGTCGACAATCTCTATGCCTTCAACCGCCGCCTGACCGCGCTGGGCGGGCAGATGCTGCGCCTGGCCGAACGCCACAAGGTCAACCGCAAGGACTTCCTCGACAGCTATGTCGGCAAGGAACTGGATGACGGCTGGCTTCAGGCAGCGTCCACCAAGGACAAGAAGTGGGCCGCCTTTGCCGAGAACGAGGCCGATGCGGTGGAACGCATCCGCGCCGAGATTTCGGACATCGCCGCCGCCACCGGCATGGCGCTCCCGGAATTCCGCCGGATCGTCAACATGGTCCAGAAGGGCGAGCGCGAGGCGCGCATCGCCAAGAAGGAAATGGTCGAAGCGAACCTGCGGCTGGTGATCTCGATCGCCAAGAAGTACACCAACCGCGGCCTGCAGTTCCTCGACCTGATCCAGGAAGGGAACATCGGCCTGATGAAGGCGGTCGACAAGTTCGAATACCGCCGCGGCTACAAGTTCTCGACCTACGCCACCTGGTGGATCCGGCAGGCGATCACCCGTTCGATCGCCGACCAGGCCCGCACCATCCGCATCCCGGTGCACATGATCGAGACGATCAACAAGCTGGTCCGCACCAGCCGCCAGTTCCTGCACGAGCAGGGCCGCGAGCCCACGCCCGAGGAAATGGCCGAGCGTCTTTCCATGCCGCTCGAAAAGGTCCGCAAGGTGATGAAGATCGCCAAGGAGCCGATCTCCCTCGAAACGCCGATCGGCGACGAGGAAGACAGCCACCTGGGCGATTTCATCGAGGACAAGAACGCGATCATCCCGGTCGACGCGGCGATCCAGGCGAACCTCAAGGAAACGGTCACCCGCGTCCTTGCCAGCCTGACCCCGCGCGAGGAACGCGTGCTGCGCATGCGCTTCGGCATCGGCATGAACACCGATCACACGCTGGAAGAAGTCGGCCAGCAGTTCTCGGTAACGCGCGAACGTATCCGCCAGATCGAGGCCAAGGCGCTGAGGAAGCTCAAGCACCCCAGCCGCAGCCGCAAGATGCGCAGCTTCCTCGATCAGTAACCGATCAGGCCCCGGCAAGTCCGGGGCCTTTTCGTATCAGCTTTTGGTATCGGCGTAGGCGGCGATGGTATCGGCGGGCGCATCAAGCCGCACCCACAGCGCCACGGCCAGACCCGCGAGGGCAAGGGCGCCCACCGCGCGCAGGGCGATGCGCTGCGGCAGCGGCGTCCACAGCGGCAGCACCGTGACCGCGGCAATCGTCAGCGGCAGGGCGGCGGCGCCGGCCATGGTCGGCCCGACGCCCTGCATCAGCTGGTGGCCCAGCGCGAGCATGTGGCCCGTGACAAGCGCGGCAACGACACCGTGAATGGCAACCGCGCGGTCGCCGTCCGCCAGGGCAAGCGCAATACCGCCCAGCATCACGGGCAGGACAAGCACATAGGCCGCTGTCGGTGCGATGGCCTGCGCGGCCAGCGCCAGCAGCAGGAGCGGCAGCAAGGCTCCCGAGCTTGCCGCGCGCGATCCGCTCCCCTTGCCCATCACGGCGATAAACGCCGCGATCCCGCCCAGCAGCGCCATCGCCTCAAGCCTGGGAATCGCGGCCAGCCGATCATAGTAATCGGGCTTGCCCGTCCCCATGGAAACCACGTTGAGCGCGGTGATCAGCGCACCTGAACCCAGCAGAAGCGCCACTGTCCGTCCCGCCCCGCCGCCGATCTCGCGCAGGGCGCCGCCGCGCAGTGCCGCCAGGCAGCCGCCCGCACCCAGCGCCAGCATGCCCCAGCCCAGCCAGACAGGGTAAGTGATCGTGGTCAGCCCGAACAGGTCGAAGAACACCCGGTCAGGCGCCCGGCCCGGCATCTGCATCGCCGCCAGCAGCGCGGCGGCAAGGTCCAGCACCTGCCCGCCCATGTCCTGCACCGAACCCCGGTCGAGCCGCTCCGGCGTCGCCTTGGGCGAATGGTACAGGCCCGAGCGGCCGATGAAGGCGAAGTTGTAGGCGGTGTAAGGTCCAGCCAGAACCGGCGTCAGGTCGGTATCGTTGGGCAGGACCGAATAGACATAGGCCGACAGCGAGCTTGCCCCCGGCCGCGCCACCGCATCGGCATAGAGCGCCACCGCATCGCCATTTTGCGCGGAGGTCTGGAACAGGGTGGTCCGCCCGCCCCCGCCGCGCGCCTCCATGTTGATCACCGTGCCGACATTCTGGCGCAGCGGATGCTCGGCAAAGAACAGCTTGGCGCCTTCCAGTCCCAGTTCCTCGGCATCGGTCGCCAGCACGATCAGGTCGCGCTTCTGCGGCCCCCGCTCACGCAGGGCGCGCACCACTTCCAGGCTGACCGCAATCCCGGTCGTGTCATCCGCCGCACCGGGCGAGCCCCAGACCGTATCGTGGTGCGCCATCAGCAGTACCGCAGGCAGGGAGCGGTCCGTGCCCGGCAGCACGCCGATCACATTGGTGAGGACCGGCGGCGGGTCGCTGCGCCCGGTCCAGCGGTTGAGCTTGGCCGTGCCGCGCGGGCCGACCAGGCCCTGCTGGGTGGAAACCTCCATCCCCAGCATCGCCATCCGCCCGGCGATATAGCCGCGCACCCGCGCGTTCTCGGCCGAGCCGGTGGGATGCGGGCTGCTGGCGATCTGCCGCACGTCGAGCATCGCCCTTGCCGACGAGAATTCCGTTGCCGCACTGGCCGTCACCCCGCGCGCTCCCGGCGGCGTGGTCGCAAAGACCGCAAGCAACAGGGCCGCCAGCAGCGCTCCCAACAGAACATAGCCCCTGCGCATTTTCGCCCCCTCCGCGCTTCCTCTTCGGGCAGGCTGCGTCGCCGCCCGGGCAATGTCAAATGCCGCTATCCCGCCAGCACTGGCATTGCGAGCCGGTCGCGACTAAGGGGGGCGCACCGATTCCCTATGCCGAGCACCTGCCAGCCATGCGCATCGCCATCGCTTCCGACCACGCCGCCGTCGACCTGAAGGCGGAGCTGCGCGAATACCTGATCGAACTGGGCCATCAGGTTGCCGATCTCGGCCCCGAAACCGCCGACCGCGTCGATTATCCCGATTACGGCTACAAGCTGGCCGAAGTGGTGGCCGATGGCACCGCCGAATACGGCGTGGCGCTGTGCGGCAGCGGCATCGGCATCTCGATTGCGGTCAATCGCCACCCGGCGCTGCGCTGCGCGCTGGTGTCCGAGCCGCTGTCCGCCGCATTGGCGCGCGAGCATAACAATGCCAATGCCATCGCCATGGGCGCGCGCCTGACCGGCGCGGACATGGCCAAGGCCTGCCTCGACGCATTTCTCTCGGCCGAGTTCGGCGGCGGACGCCACGCCGGACGGGTCGAAAAGCTGTCCAATCCCCCCTTCGAAGGAGCATGACCATGACCGCGACCGCCGACAGCCTGCCGGACGTCCGCAGCAAAGGCTTCTTCACCGCCTCGCTGCGTGATGCCGATCCCGAAGTTTTCGCCGCGATCGAGGGTGAACTGGGCCGCCAGCAGCACAAGATCGAACTGATCGCGAGCGAGAACATCGCCAGCAAGGCCGTGCTGGAAGCAACCGGTTCGGTCTTCACCAACAAGTACGCCGAAGGCTATCCGGGCAAGCGCTATTACGGCGGCTGCGAATATGCCGACGTGGTCGAAAACCTGGCGATCGAGCGCGCGAAGCAGCTGTTCGGCTGCCAGTTCGCCAACGTCCAGCCCAATTCGGGTAGCCAGATGAACCAGGCGGTGTTCCTTGCCCTGCTCAATCCGGGCGACACCTTCATGGGTCTGGACCTGAATTCCGGCGGCCACCTCACCCACGGTTCGCCCGTCAACATGAGCGGCAAGTGGTTCAATCCCGTGGCCTACGGCGTGCGTCCCGAGGACGAGACGATCGACATGGACGCGGTCGCCGCCATCGCCCGCGAGCACAAGCCCAAGCTGATCATCTGCGGCGGCACCGCCTATTCCCGCGTGTGGGATTTCCAGCGCTTCCGCGAGATCGCGGACGAGGTCGGCGCTTACCTGCTCGCCGATATGTCGCACTTCTCCGGCCTGGTCGCCGGCGGCGCGCACCCCTCGCCCCTGCCCCACGCTCACGTGGTGACCACCACCACCCACAAGTCGCTGCGCGGCCCCCGTTCGGGCGTGATCCTCACCAATGACGAGGCGCTGGCCAAGAAGTTCAACACCGCCGTCTTCCCCGGCCTGCAGGGCGGACCGCTGGTCCACGTGATCGCCGCCAAGGCGGTGGCATTCGGCGAGGCGCTACAGCCCGAGTTCAAGGCCTATGCCGCGCAGATCGTCGCCAATGCCCGCGCGCTGGCCGACAGCCTGACCCAGCACGGCCTGCGGATCGTTTCGGGCGGCACCGACAACCACCTGATGCTGGTCGACCTGACCGCCAAGGACGTCACCGGCAAGGCCGCTGAAAAGGGCCTCGATCGCGCCTGGCTGACCTGCAACAAGAACGGCATCCCCTATGACAAGCGCTCGCCGTTCGTCACTTCGGGCATCCGCCTTGGCACGCCCGCCGGCACCACCCGCGGTTTCCGCGAGGAGGAATTCCGCACGATCGGCCAGCTGATCGCCGAAGTGGTCGACGGCATGGCCCGCAACGGCGAGGATGGCGACGGCCAGGTCGAGCAGCGCGTTCGGGCCCGTGTGGAAGAGCTTTGCGCCCGCTTCCCGATCTATCCGGGGCTCTGA
>CALMJG010000034.1 GCA_937864195.1 uncultured Novosphingobium sp. | reverse complement strand
CCGCGACGAGGAAAAGAGCCGCGCCAAGGAGCGCATCTTCTCGTTCCGCACCGCCAGCCACGGCTGGGATCCCAAGAACCAGCGCCCGGAACTGTGGAACCTCTACAACGCCCGCAAGCACAAGGGCGAATCGATCCGCGTCTTCCCGATCAGCAACTGGACGGAACTGGACGTGTGGCAATACATCCAGCTCAACGACGTGCCCATCGTCCCGCTCTATTTCGCCGAAAAGCGCCCGACCGTGGAACGCGACGGGATGCTGCTGATGGTCGATGATGAGCGTTTCCCGCTGAAGGCCGGCGAAGTGCCGGTGGAACGCTCGATCCGGTTCCGCACTTTGGGCTGCTATCCGCTGACCGGCGCGGTGGAGAGCGAGGCGGCCACCTTGTCCGAAGTGATCCAGGAAACGCTGCTCACCACCACCAGCGAACGCCAGGGCCGCGCGATCGACAAGGACGCCGGGGGCGCCGGCATGGAAGTGAAGAAGCAGCAGGGGTATTTTTGACCTGCCACGGAATGCGCAGCGTTCCGAAGGGTCAACCCCGGACTTGATCCGGGGTCAGGCTGCCTTCGGAGTAACAGAAAAGCCCAGCCCCGTGTCAAGCACGGGGTGACGAGGACAAAGACGATGGCCCACAGCGACGTCACCACCGATCCGATCTACCAGACCGACGCCCTCATCGCCGAGGACATCGACGCCTATCTGGAACAGCACCAGCACAAGACCATGCTGCGCTTCATCACCTGCGGGTCGGTGGACGATGGCAAGTCGACGCTCATCGGCCGGCTGCTCTATGACAGCAAGATGATCTTCGAGGATCAGCTGGCCGCGCTGGAAAGCGACAGCAAGAAGGTCGGCACGCAGGGGCAGGAAATCGACTTCGCACTGCTGGTCGACGGGCTTGCGGCGGAGCGCGAACAGGGCATCACCATCGATGTCGCCTATCGCTTCTTCGGCACCGAAAAGCGCAAGTTCATCGTCGCCGACTGCCCGGGGCATGAACAGTACACCCGCAACATGATAACCGGCGCCTCGACCGCCGATCTTGCGGTGATCCTGATCGACGCGCGCAAGGGCGTGCTGGTGCAGACCCGGCGCCATTCGTACCTGTGCCACCTGATCGGCATCCGCAACATCGTGCTGGCGGTGAACAAGATGGACCTGGTGGACTATGACCAGGCCACTTACGACGCGATCGTCGCCGACTATGCCGAGTTCGCGAAAGGCATCGGGATCGAGAGCTTCACCGCCCTGCCGATCTCCGGCTTCAAGGGCGACAACATCACCGCGCTGTCGGCCAATACACCCTGGTACAAGGGGCCGACGCTGGTCGAGCATCTGGAAACGGTCGAGGTGCTGTCCTCGCTCGATGCGGACAAGCCGTTTCGTCTGCCGGTGCAATGGGTCAACCGCCCGAACCTCGATTTCCGGGGCTTTTCCGGCCTGATCGCCACCGGCAGCGTCAAGCCCGGTGACGAGGTGCGCGTGCTGCCCTCGGGCAAGACCAGCACGGTAACGCGCGTGGTCACGCTTGATGGCGATCTGGACCAGGCGGTGGCGGGTCAGTCAGTCACAGTCTGCTTTGCGGACGAGATCGACTGCTCGCGCGGCAATGTCATCGCCGCCGCCGCCAATCCGCCGCAGGCCGCCGACCAGTTCGAAGCAACGCTGGTGTGGCTGAACGACGAGGCGATGCATGTTGGCCGCGCCTACTGGCTGAAGCTCGGCTCGCAGACGGTCTCGGTCACGGTCCAGCAGCCGAAATACGCGGTGAACGTCAACACGATGGAGCACATCGCGGTCAAGACGCTGGACCTCAACGCCATTGGCGTGGCGGAGATCTTCACCGACAAGCCCATCGTGTTCGAACCCTACCAGGACAACCGCGCGCTGGGCGGGTTCATCCTGATCGACAAGCTGACCAATGCCACGGTCGCCGCCGGCATGATCCACTTCAGCCTGCGCCGCGCCCAGAACGTCCACTGGCAGCCGACCGACCTGACCCGCGACGATCATGCGCGGCTGAAGAACCAGACCCCCAGGGTGCTGTGGTTCACCGGTCTGTCGGGCGCGGGCAAGTCGACCATCGCCAACGAGGTCGAAAAGCTGCTCAACGTGATGAACCGCCACACCTTCCTGCTCGATGGCGACAACGTGCGGCACGGGCTCAACAAGGACCTGGGCTTTACCGAGGCCGACCGGATCGAGAACATCCGCCGCGTCGGCGAGGTGGCGAAGCTGATGGCGGACGCGGGGCTGATCGTGCTCACCGCCTTCATCAGCCCGTTCCGCGCGGAACGCGAGATGGTGCGCCAGATGCTGCCCGAAGGCGAGTTCATCGAGATCTATGTCGACACCCCGCTCGAAGTGGCAGAGGCGCGCGACGTCAAGGGCCTCTACAAGAAGGCCCGCAGCGGCCAGCTGGCGAACTTCACGGGGATCGACAGCCCCTACGAACCGCCCGAAGCGCCGGAAATCCGCGTCAACACCGCCGAGATGACCGCCGAGGAAGCCGCGCGGTACATCATCGCCCAGTTGATGCCGCTGAAATAGGAGGGACAGGGGCGATGATCCTGTTCCGGGGACGCGAAAGCCACAGCCGGTCCCTCGTCAAGGGACTGAGCTGGCGCGCGCTGGGCAGTATCGATACCTTCATGCTGAGCTGGCTGTTCACCAGCAACGCGAAGGCCGCCGGAGCCATCGCCGGGACCGAAGTGATTACCAAGGTGCTGCTTTACTACTTCCATGAACGGGCGTGGACGGCGATCAAGTGGGGCACGCAGCAACCGCAGCCACCCGCCGACGACCCGGCAGCGATGATCTGAGGATGACCGAAATGAGCGCAGGACCGACCGATACCGACCTTGCCGCGCACCTTGCCGAAGTGGCGGGCCGGATCCTCCTCGAAGTGCGCTCCTCGGGCGTGTTCTCGGGCAAGTCGCTGGGCAAGGCGGGCGACCAGACCGCCAACCAGTTCCTGGTTCATGCCTTGCGTGAGCAGCGCCCGGACGATGGCCTGCTGTCCGAGGAGGAAAAGGACAACTTCGAACGCCTCGCCCATTCGCGCGTGTGGATCGTCGATCCGGTCGACGGCACCCGCGAATATGGCGAGGAGCGGACTGACTGGGCCGTGCACGTGGCGCTGGCGGTGGACGGCGTGCCGCTGCACGGCGCGGTCGCCCTGCCGGGGCTGGGCGTGGTGCTGCGCTCGGATCAGCCGGCCCCGCTGCCTCCCGCCAACCAGCCGCTGCGCATGGTCGTCAGCCGCACCCGCCCTGCCGCCGAAGCGGTCGCCGTGGCCGAGGCGCTGGGCGCGGAACTGCTGCCGATGGGCAGCGCCGGGGCCAAGGCCATGGCCGTGGTGCGCGGCGAGGCCGACATCTACCTGCACACCGGCGGCCAGTTCGAATGGGACAGCTGCGCGCCGGTCGCCGTGGCGCAGGCGCACGGCCTGCACTGTTCGCGCGTCGATGGATCGCCGCTGGTCTACAACCAGTCGGACACTTACATGCCCGACCTGCTGATCTGCCGCCCCGAACAGGCGGCGCGGGTGCTGGAACTGGTCGGCGCCCTGTCGCCCGCCGCAGACTGAGCGATCAGCCCGCCATCCAGGCCGCGACCTGCGCCGCTACCTCGTTGGCGGCGCGGTTGAGCGCGGGGGCCACGCTTTCGGGCCTGGCCGAAACGCCCGGCACCACGCTTTCGAACCGGCGAGTGGCGACGGCGCCGTTCGGCCCGGTGCGCAGCGCATCGTAACGCACCACTGCCGACTGGCGCTGCGCGTCATAGCCCATTTCGACCAGCCGCCCGCCCAGCCGCACGGCGGCGGGCGCGGCGCTCTGGTCGTCTTCCAGCACCAGCCCCTTGCCTTCCGCCCGCAGCGTTTCGGCGAGCAGCGAGCGGAACAGCCGCGCGGGCCGCTCCACCCACATCGCATCCTTGAGATAGGCGACTTCGGAGGCGCTGACCTGCACCGGCACGCGCTGCACCGCCAGGCGGCGGTCGGTTTCCGGCTCCATCACCATCAGCACGGTGCCGCTGGTGCCGCGCGCCTCGGCACCCGCCGCAGCGGTGCGCGCGGCGGTCAGGCTGAACAGCGAGGGCGGAGGCTTGCCGCCGCCCAGACCCAGGCATCCGCCCAGCGCGAGGGACAGCAGACCCGCCCCGGCAATCCCGACAAATGCCCGCATTCCCCTGTCCTTCTTCATGCCCGCCCCGCTCATGGCTTGTAGTCCGGCAGTTTCTGCCCGCCGATCAGCGCGCCGGCGCCCTCATCGTTGACCTTCTCGGTCAGGTCGCGCAGCGCCCGGGTAGTGGCGCGAAGATCGCGGATCGCGGCTTCGGCGGCGGGGATCGTGGTCTGGTTGAGCTGGCTGGCGGCGGGGCGCGCATCCTTCAGCACCAGTTGCAACTCGTCCGCCGCGCCCTGCGCCGATTTCAGGGTGGTGCGCAGCTGGCGGGCCAGCGACTGCCCGTCGCTGTTGACCAGCTGGTCGGTGCTGTTCACCAGCTTGTCGAAGCTGGCAAGCGTGGTGCGCGCCTGCGCCAGTGTGCCCTGCAGCTCTACCAGCGTGGCCTGGACCTGCGGCGAGGCATCGGCGAGGGTGCCGCTCAGCCGGTCGGTATTCGCCAGGATGTTCTCGATCGATTTCTGGTTCTTGTCCGAGGTCAGCATGGTCAGCCGCTCGGTCAGGGTGGCCAGCCGCTCAAGCAGCACCGGCGCGGAATTGAGCAGTTCGCCAAGGCCGCCGCGCTTGGTCGGGATCACGGGCACGCCTTCAGGGCCGATCTCGCTGATCGGCGGGGCACCGCGCCGCGCGCCCTCCAGCTGGACAGTGGAAGTGCCGGTGAAGCTGCCCTGCAGCGTCGCGGTCGTGCCGATCAGGATCGGCACTTCCTCGTTCACCGCGATGCGGACGCGCACGAAGCCGGGATCCTTGCGCCACAGCTCGATCTGCTTGACCTGGCCCACCGGCACGCCGGAAAAGTTGACCGAGGAACCGATCGCAAGGCCATCGACCGCCTGCTTGAAGAAGATGTCATAGCTGCGCTGGTCGCCCTCGCCCAGCCGCGCGATCCAGATGACGACAACCGCCACCATGGCCAGCAGCGCAAGCGTTACCGCCCCCACCCAGACATTGTTGGCCCTGGTTTCCATCGGCTCTCTATGCCCCTCTGTCCGGCTGGTTGTCCATCGCCTTGGCCCGGTGGCGCGCAGCGTCGGCCGCGCGCCCGCGCGGTCCGTTGAAATATTCCTGGATCCACGGATGGTCGATCTGCAGCAATTCAGGGATCGTGCCGACCGCGATCACCCGCTTGTCGGCCAGCACGGCCACGCGGTCGCAGATCTCGTAGAGCGTATCGAGATCGTGAGTGATCAGGAACACGGTCAGCCCCAGCGTGTCCTGCAATGCGCGGGTCAGGGCATCGAAGGCCGCCGCGCCGATCGGGTCGAGCCCGGCGGTCGGCTCGTCCAGGAACAGCAGTTCCGGATCGAGCGCCAGCGCCCGCGCCAGCCCTGCGCGCTTGCGCATCCCGCCCGACAGTTCCGAGGGGAACTTCGCCGCCGCCTCGGGCGGAAGGCCGGACAGCATCACCTTGTATCGGGCGATCTCGTGGCGCAGGGTATCGTCGATCTCGGGGTAGAACTCGCGCAGCGGCACCTCGACGTTCTCGGCCACGGTCAGGGTGGAGAACAGCGCCCCGCCCTGGAACAGCACGCCCCAGCGGCTGCGCACGTCGATCTCGTCCGGGGAGGCGGGATTGCCGGTCATCGGCTGGCCCAGCACATCGATCGAGCCCGCGGCCGGATGCTGCAGCCCGATGATCGAGCGCATCAGCACCGACTTGCCCGAACCCGATCCGCCGACCACGCCAAGGATTTCCCCGCGCCGCACCTTGAGGCTGAGGTCCTGGTGGATCACGTGACCGTCGAAGGCGTTGACCAGCCCTTCGACCACGATCGGATAGTCGCCGGTGTAATGCGCCTCGCTCATCCCCACCCCACTTCGGTGAAGAACACCGCGAAGAAGGCATCGAGCACGATCACCGCGAAGATCGCCTGGACCACGGCCACGGTCGTGCGCAGCCCCACTTCCTCCGAATTGCCCTTGACCTGCATCCCCTGGTAGCAGCCCGCGACCGCGATGATGAAGCCGAAGAACGGCGCCTTGACCAGCCCCACCCACACGTCGTGCAGCGGCACCACGTCCTGGATGCGCGAGAGGAAGGCGTGGAACGGAATGTCGAGCGTCAGGGTGGAAATGAAGGCACCCCCGATCACCGCGATGATCGCCGAATAGAACCCCAGCAGCGGCATCATCAGCACGGCGGCCAGCACGCGCGGGATCACCAGCGCTTCCATCGGCGAAACGCCGATGGTGCGCATCGCGTCGATCTCCTCGGTCAGTTTCATCGTGCCGATCTGGGCGGCAAAGGACGAACCGGACCGGCCCGCGACCATGATCGCGGTCATCAGGATGCCCAGTTCACGGAACGAGATCCGGCCCGTCAGGTTCACTGTCAGCTCGCCAAAGCCCAGGTCCTGCAACTGCACCGCGCCCTGCTGGGCGATGACGATGCCGACCAGGAAGCTCATCAGCCCGATGATCCCCAGCGCCGAGACGCCGACCAGCTCCAGCTGGCGGACGACTGCCTTGAACCTGAGCGGCGAGCGCCCCCGGATGATCGTCCAGCCGGAAATCAGCAGCGCGCCCAGAAAATCGAGCAGCCTGATCCAGCTGGCCGGGAGCGCCGCGACATAGTCTCCGACCGCAGCGGGAACGCGGCGCAGGGTGGGCAGGCGCTCCGGCTCGATCTCGCCCTCGCCCCCGGCGTCCTTCAGCGCGGCGATCAGGCGCGTCGCAGCTTCGTCCGCCCCCGAGATGGCCGCGCCATTGTCGCGCGCCAGCCGCCAGACGATCCAGGCGCCGACCGTGTCGATCTCGCCCGCGTTCGAAATGTCGATCCGCTGGATGGGCACTTCAAGCGCGCGCAGCTGCGGATCGAGCCAGCCTGCGGTGGAAACGAGCAGGTTTCCGCTCAGCGCCAGCACCGCGCGCCCATCGGCATCGGTCTCGATCGTGAAGTCGGCCCTGTCGCGCATTGGCGGGGTGATGCGGGAAAAACCGGGGTTCGGCAAGGCTGGCGATGCCTGCTGGCGCCAAATCCGCGCCTTGCGCGCACGCGCCCGCGCTGGCAAAGCGCCGCCCCATGAGCGACACCGCACTCGACAAGACCTTCGACCCCGCCAGCATCGAGGCCAGGTGGTACGAACACTGGGAAACCAAGGGCCTGTTCCGGCCAGAGCGCCCGGACGCGCAGCCCTATACCATCGTCAACCCGCCGCCCAACGTGACGGGCAGCCTGCACATCGGCCACGCGCTCGACAATACGCTGCAGGACGTGGTGATCCGCTATGAGCGCCTGCGCGGCAAGGACGCACTGTGGGTGGTCGGCACCGACCACGCCGGGATCGCGACGCAGATGGTGGTCGAACGCCAGCTGGAAGCGCGGCAGGACAAGCGCACCAACTATTCGCGCGAACAATTCGTCGACAAGGTGTGGGAATGGAAGGCCGAAAGCGGCGGGACGATTACCCGCCAGCTACGCCGGCTCGGCTGCTCGATGGACTGGAGCCGCGAGCAGTTCACGATGGACCCGCACTTCACCCGCGCGGTGGTGAAGGTGTTCGTCGACCTCTACA
The DNA here is from genome assembly GCA_937864195.1 of uncultured Novosphingobium sp. Lineage (GTDB taxonomy): Bacteria > Pseudomonadota > Alphaproteobacteria > Sphingomonadales > Sphingomonadaceae > Novosphingobium. The sequence continues at coordinate 1,284 of CALMJG010000034.1, read as the reverse complement.
ACAAGGGCCTGATCTACCGCGACAAGCGGCTGGTGAACTGGGATCCCAAGCTCAAGACCGCGATTTCCGACCTTGAGGTGGAAACCCGCGAGGTCAAGGGCGGCTTCTGGCACTTCCGCTATCCGCTGGCCGACGGCGTGAAGCTGGCCAATGGCGCGGACCACATCGTCGTTGCCACCACCCGGCCCGAAACCATGCTGGCCGACATGGCCGTGGCGGTGAACGCGGAGGATCCGCGCTACAAGTCGGTCATCGGCAAGGAAATCCTCCAGCCGCTGACCGGGCGCCGCTTCCGCATCGTCGCGGACGAGCACGCCGATCCCGAACTGGGCAGCGGCGCGGTGAAGATCACGCCGGGGCACGATTTCAACGACTTCGAAGTGGGCAAGCGCGCCGGGATCAAGCCCGCCGACATGCTCAACATGTTCGATGCCGAAGCCCGCGTGGTGCAGACCGCCGATGGGCTGGTGCCGGACAAGTACCTCGGGCTCGACCGCTTTGAAGTGCGCGCAATGATCGTTGCCGACATGAAGGCGGCGGGCTGCCTCGTCCCCCATGTCACCAGGGACAAGGAGGGCAACGAGGTGGAAGCGGACTTCGAGCCGCGCACCATCCAGACCCCGTTCGGTGATCGCGGCGGCGTGGTGATCGAGCCGTGGCTGACCGATCAGTGGTACGTCAACGCCGAGGTGCTGGCCCAGGCGCCGCTCGAAGCCGTGCGCTCCGGCGCGGTCGAGATCGTGCCCAAGAGCTGGGAAAAGACCTTCTTCAACTGGATGGAAAACATCCAGCCGTGGTGCGTCAGCCGCCAGCTGTGGTGGGGCCACCGGATACCGGCGTGGTATGCGGCTGATGGCAATGTCTACGTGGCCGAAACCGAGGATGAAGCTCAGGCGCTGGCCGGAGCGGGCGTCGAACTGACGCGCGACGAGGACGTCCTCGACACCTGGTTCTCATCGGCGCTGTGGCCCTTCGCCACGCTCGGCTGGCCGGACCAGACCGAGCTCGTCAAGCGCCACTACCCCAACGACCTGCTGGTTTCGGGCTTCGACATCCTGTTCTTCTGGGATGCGCGGATGCTGATGATGGGCGAGGCGATGACCGGGCAGAACCCCTGGCCCCGGCTCTACCTGCACGGGCTGGTGCGCGCCGCCGATGGGCAGAAGATGTCCAAGTCCAAGGGCAACGTGGTCGATCCGCTGGGCCTGATCGACAAGTACGGCGCGGACGCGCTGCGCTTCTTCATGGCGGCGATGGAAAGCCAGGGCCGCGACGTGAAGATGG
>CALMJG010000033.1 GCA_937864195.1 uncultured Novosphingobium sp. | reverse complement strand
CCCGGAGACGGGTGCTGTTGCCCCTGTTGGAGCAGGTCAGCGCGCCGACACGCTTATGGCCGGCCGCCGGCGCCGGGTCCCCCAGTCGCGCCGGGCGCGGTGATCACAACCTGGCAGGCGTCGCCTTCGATCCGCGGCGCCGGCACCATTGCCGATGCCACTTCGAGCAGCGTGGTGCGATCATTGCCTCTCACGCTCAGTTCGGTCATCACGCCGTTGAACGAGCGGCAGTCCCTGAGATTGGTGTTTCCGGCGCCGTAGATATTACCCAGCACGGTGTTGTAGCGCAGCCATTCGGCCTGGCTGGCTCGTGACGATTTCGCGCCGAAGAACGTGCGCAGATCCCGTTCCGCCGCGTCGAAACTCGCAACGTGGGATTTGACCAACCGGTCGAAATTCGAGCTGATATCGGCCGTCATCACCCGGCAGCGCAGCGATACGTTCATCAACAGGATTTTCAGCTCCTGGATCCGGGCCGCCGAACTTATCGTCTGGTCGACGCACTGGGCGGCCTGCACCGGAGCTGCCAGCAGCAGGCTCGCGACAAGCGCCGCGCCGATGGCGGTCTGCTTCATCCGGGTCATTTCGCGGCTTCGCATGTCCTGACCGGGACGGCCATCAGCTGCCCGAACAGCCCGACGAACCGGTTCTCCGCTTCCATCGCGGCCAGGGCAACCGGGTGGTAGGCTTGGGAATCGGCGACGATCGCGTTCAGGGAAATGGTATCCTGGTCGTGCCTGAAGCCGTCATACAGCTGCTGCAACGAAGCCATGTAGGCCACGGCCTTGCTGTTGTTGCGCGAAGCGGTGGCCAGCGCGGGCAGATAGGAGCCCGAGTGGAATGCGTTCCGCTCTTCGGCCGAGCAGAATTGCGGCGGCAGCGTCAGGACCGGAACCTGCTCCATCTGGGGACGCGCGGGGATTGACGGCCGGACCGCGCCAGACGCGGCCACTGATTGCGTGCGCGCGAGCAGTCCCAGCGCAGCAGTGTTGCCCACTATATAGGACGCCGGCTCGTTGACTGCCGCAACTCCGGCCTGTGATCCGGCAACCGGGGTGGCGACTGGCGGCGCGGTGACAACGGGCGCGATCCCCGCAGGTGGCGGCGCGGCGACCGCCGAGGGTGCCGCGGCAGGCGCGGCCAGGGCTGCCGGCGTCGCGGCAAGCGGCGTCGCGGCAAGCGGCGTCGCGGCAAGCGGTGTCGCGGCGAACGGCGCTGGCGCGAGCGCCGCGTTGCCTGCGGGGGCGGCGGGTACTGGTGCGGGCACTGGCGCGAGCAGCGGTGCGGGCTGGACAGGCTCTGCCCTGGGCGCGGCAGCGCGAGCGAAGGCGGCTATCCTCAGCTTTGCGAGCTTGCTGAACGTTCCTTCGGGGTACTGGGCCAGATAGGCGTCGAACATGGCGGGATCGTCGCTCGACTGGACGGATTGCCAGAACACCAGTTCGAACTGCGATCCCACGCCATTGGTGGTTGCGCCCGCGCGCGCACTGCCGGACGAGGCGTCGTCAGCCACTGCCGGAAAGGCTGCGGCAAGACAGATACAAGCCGCCCCATAGACAGCTGCGCGCAACGATTTGCTTTCCACGGATGCCCCCCTTGGCACTCAACCGCAACAGGCACGACCGTTACTTTTTCCTGTTCATACAATCGCGGCGGCAAGAGTCAAAGCGATGCGTGGGCAGGCCCCCGGAACCCGGCCGCGTGGCGGGATCCCGGGGGCCATGCTCCTCAGCAGGGTCAGAAGCGGAACGGGATCCGCATGCTGACGATCATGTTCGGCGCATCGGCGGTCAGCCCGATGCCGACATTGGTGATCAGCGTCGTGTGCTCGCTCAGCGAGAAGGTGGCGCCGATGTTCATCAGCGCCACGTTGGCACCGCTGCTGGCGACCTTGGTCCAGTCCTGTCCGTCGCGCCGGACGCGGGTGTGGCTGACCAGCCGCTGGGTATAGCCGAAGTTGAGGCTGGATCGGTCATTGAGGGCGAAGGCGACCCCGGCTCCGAACTGGATCGCCCGGCCCAGCCGTGCCGAGCCCGGCTGGTCTCCCACTGCCTCGTCGATGTCGCCGAAGTGGCGCTGGAAGTTGTGGAAGTAGCTGACGCTGCCATAGACCACCATCGGATCGATCGTCTTGAGCGCCGACAGGCCGACCGATGCGCCCCATACCCCCGAGCCGGTCGACAGCTGGGTCGGCACGGCGAGATTGCCCTGGCTGCCTTCGATCTCCTGCAGCTCAACGCCGAAGGGATGGCGCCCGGTCGGAGCCTTGACGCGGGCGTTCAGCACCACGTCCGGCGTCCCGGCCCGTTCCTGGAGCAGGCGGTAGCTGGCTCCGAAGCTGACGTCACCCAGCCCCCGCGCGGTGCGGGTGGCTTCGGACACGCCCTCGGAATTGCCCCCTGCCCCGCCCGAGGCGAAGTGCGACCGGCGGATCAGGTAGGGGACATTGGCATCGACCTGGAAACGCGGGCTGAAGCTATAGCGCCCCGTCATGTCGATCGTTCCGATATCGGCACTGACGTCGTCGATCGAAATCCGCCCGAGAAAGATCGAATCGAGCGCCAGGAAGCCGTTCAGGTTGATCCGCGCATTGTCGAAATGGGTATAGGTCAGCCCCGGCTCCAGCGTGAACCGGGTTCCGAAATAGCCCTGCTCCTTGCGGGTAATGTCCTCGACCGCTGCGGTCGGCGCGGCGGACTTGCGATCGGGCTCGGTGTCCTGCAATCGCGCCGCACCGCTCAGGCCCCGGGCGCCGGTGCGCATGATCGGCGCGAGGTCGTATCCACCGAAGTCGCGCTCGGCGATGACAGTGTCACCGATCCGGCGCCCTCTTAGTTCCGGCATCGCCTTGCCCCGGATCGAGGCCATGCTGTCATCGCCCTCGGGCAGGCCGAGCCGCGCCTCGAGCTGGGCGAACCGAGCTTCGAGCGCATCGGCCCGCGCATTGGCCTCGGCCAGCCGCGCCTCGAGCGAGGAGACCTGCGAGCGCAGGGCGACAGGATCGTCTTCGCCCGCGCCTCCTCCGGATCCGGGATCGTCGGGCATCACATAGGCAATGTATGGCTGCGACCGGGACAGCGCGGGAGACGCAGTCGCCAGTGCGCTGGCAGCCAGCAGGGCTGCCAGAATCTTGGATCGTGTCATGCTTGTACCTCCTTCTTGCGGCGTGAAAGGGATCAGGGGTTCAGCAATTTCCAAAGTGTGGCGGGATCGGGCACGCCCGTCGGATCGAGCGAGGCGCTGCGCTGGAACGCGGCAAAGGCGGCCTCGGTGGCGGGATCGAACTTGCCGGTGGCCTCGCCGCGGTAGAGCCCCCGCCGGGCGAGCGCCGATTGCGAGCGCTTGAGGATCGCTTCGTAGAGCACGGCCTTGTGCTTGCCGTCGCCCACCTCGACCAGTTTCGAGGGGGTCGCCAGCCGGAGCGGCTGGAACGCCGCGACCATGCGCTGCGCGGCCATGCCCAGGTTGTCGGTCGGCTGCTTCTTGCAGTGCTGCTCAAGGATCAGCGCATAGATCTGCGGCGTGTGCCAGGGGGCAAGGTCGAAGGTGTTCGGCTCGTAGCGATTGGCGGCGCTGACATAGCCTTCGACAAAGCCGATTGCGCGCGACAGCGCCGGGCCCTTCTTGGCCTTGGCATCGAGGAAGGCGGGGCATGGCATTCGCCCGGCATCCTCAACCGCAAAGACCCCGTCCGGGCCTGCGGCATGGGCGGGTGACTGGGCCAGCGCGAACAGCGCGACGGCGGCGCCAACGGCCAGGCCGAGCGCAAGGGAAGCAGGCGGGCGCATCAGAAACCGTGTCCTTTCATGACCGAGAGCGAGTTCGCCACGTTGACCGAATCCAGCATCTGCCCGCGATCGATCCCCACGGTGACGTTCATGGTATTGGTCACGGTGTTGTGGTCGCTGTTCAGCAGGATCGACTGGCTGAGCTGGGCGGGATCGGTAGTAACCCCCTGCTTCACCGTGCCGGCGCCCTGCGCATCGACCATCGACAGGCCGAACTGGCCATTCGCCGCGGTGAAGGTCACGGTATCGCCGTCGCTGGCGGTATGGGTGGCGGTGCCGCCGAAATTGCTGTCGCCGGTTGCCGGGCTGAGCGAACTGGCCGGGACGACCGCCATGCCCATCCGATTGGCGGTGACGTTGTCGGACCCGGCGATGACATTGGTCTGGACCGCGCCGGCCGCCCCGGTGATCACGTAGTTGCCCGTGGCATCTCCGGAAAAGCCCGACACGTCCATGTCCGGATCGCCATCGCGCTGCCACTGCACCACCACCTGGGGGCCGGAGGCGCCGTCCTCGCCCAGCCAGACGCTGAAGCCAAGCGTGGCCGCAGTCGCGATGCCGTCCTCGGTCTGCCACAGCGAATGCAGCGTCACGCCGAAGAAGCGCACGCTGTCGGCGGAAATGAACTTGCCGCGCATCTCCGCCAGTTCGCTGTCGCTGACGATCGGCGCCGCGCCCAGCCCTGTGTCGAAATTGTCCTGCGCACTGGCTGGCGCACCGGACATGGCCGGAACAGAGCTGAGCGCGATCATCAGCGCAATTCGTGCGCCTCGCCGGGGGGGTGTTTCGCAACGGGTTCGCATGGCTGGAATCCTGCCGTTCAAAAGACGTGGGTGTAGGCAGGCACCAGCCCGAAATCGGTCGGGTTGGCGTCCTGCACGGGAGAGCGCTGGTCGAACAGGCGCCGCGCGGAAAGCGGCTCTGGCGGGTTCATCAGGACAGTGTCCGGATCGTAGCCCTCGCCCATCACGACGAAGACGATGCCGTTCCATTCGCGCTCGAAATCACGGCGCGTCATGACCCGGTTGCCAAGCGCAGGGTCGCCCAGGCTGACCCGGTCAGGCCCGGCCCGGCGAACCACCACGAAGTGCTTGTAGCCCTTGGTCGAAAGCAGGACGATGCCGGGCACCTTGAGCCCGGGCAGCGCATCATAGCCGACCTTGTAGCCTTCGGCCCGCATCCCGACCGCGGCGACGTAGCGCTTCATGTCGAGCAGCGAGAAACCCTTTTCCCGCACGACATCGGGATCAGCCACCTTGAACATGTTGGCAAGGATCTGCTGTTCGCTGCTCTGCTTGCCGTAGGCGAAGTTGAAGACTGTCGCGAGGGCAGCGGCGCCGCAGCTGAAATCGGTGCGCTGTCGCACCAGGTCGGTGAACTTGAGATCTTTCCAGCTGCGGATCGCCACGTCCTGGGTCTGGCCGTCGGCCGATACCTGGCCGAGCCAGACCGCAGTCGGCGCGGGCGTTCCGGTTGCACAGGCGCCCAGTACCAGCGCCGCACCAAGTGCGACGCTGGTCATGGCACGCGATGGGTTGCCTTGATTCGGTGCAAGTGCCATCGTGTTGCTCCACCAATCTGTCAAAAGTGGGTGGGGGAGGAAGGCCGTTGCCGCGGCCTTCCTCCTGCCTGCGGGATCAGCTGCCGTCACCGCCGCCGCCACCGCCGCCGCCGCCGGTTTCACCCGGGGTCGCCGTCGTGGTCGAGGAAGCGATCGTCAGCGCGTTGAGCTGCTGATTGCCCACGCCCGCCGCCAGATTGACGCCGATGTTGCCGGTTCCGCCAACTGTCAGGCCATCAACCGTGTTGATGCTGTCCTGCTGTTCAGTGACGTTGCCGTAGGCCGTCTGGATCAGGCCGGCATTGGCTTCCGCCAGCGTCGAGTTGTCGGCCACCGCCAGGGTCAGCAGGTTGGCCTGCTGATTGAAGGCACCGGCCGCGCCGTTGACGCCGACATTGCCCGCACCGGCGATGTCCCATGCGGTCAGGCTGTTGCGATCGCGGAAGTTGTTGCCACCACCGCCAGCTTCGGGATCATCCTCGTTCAGGATGTCGCCCGGAGCCGCCATGTGAATCACACCGGTCAGCGATTGCAGCGCCGTGCTGGACGCTTCGGCCCAGCCGCCAACTGCATCGGCGTTCGAATCGCTCGACACCGCCAGCGAGGCCGAGTTCATCTGCATGTTGAAGTAACCGGCGGCGGTGTTGAGACCAAGGTTGCCGGTGCCGTCGACATTGACGTCGTTCAGCGTGTTGATGATCGGCGCGAAGTAGCCGGCGCGGATCTGGGATTCCGGGGCGCCGTCGATCAGCTGGTCGTTCGGGTCATTCCCGGATTCGCTCCAGCCCGGGCCAAACACGGGATCGACATAGCCGTTCTCGCCGTTGAGCTCGTTTTCCTCGCGGTAGTAGACCACGCCCGGTCCCTGGATCTGCTTCACGTCGTTCACGGCCACGGCCGAGCTGTCGACGTCGACCGATCCAGACAGGGTGACCGTTCCGGTAAGGGCCACGTCCTTGGTGTAGGTAACATCGGTCACCACGCTGGTGTCGATGTTGTTGGCATAGGTGATGCCCCCGGGGACAGTCTGGGCCCAGGCGCTTCCCGCCATGAGCAGCGCCGGGACGGACGCCGCGAGCAAGAGTCGATTCCTCATCTCAAGTCCTTTCATTCACAGGTTATTCCCCGGCCTCGACAGTGAGGACGAAGGTGTTGGAGGAGCTGTTGCGCTCCCCACCAACGAGGTTTGCCTGGACAAGCCCGGTGCTCCCTTCGAACGCGGAGCTCGCCAGCTGGGCGCTCGCTTCGGGAGTGGTGGACCCGCCGGGCAGACCCGATGGTTGCTGTGACGCCCGCGCCTGTTCGAGCAGCGGCTCGCTGGCGATGGGGGCGTCGATTCCGATGGCGATGATCGCAAGGTTGGCCAGCTGGTTGCCGTTTCCGGCAGCCACGTTGACCGCCACCAGCCCGCTCGCGCCGGCCAGTGCGCCATCCTCGATCCGTGCGCTCGCGCTGCCAGCGCTGGCGCTGCTGGTGCCCAGCGATTGGGTCAGCGCCGTGGGGGTGGCGGTCTGCGCGCCTGCCGCGATGACGGCGACATTCGCCTCCTGGTTGAGATTGCCGGCAGCGATGTTGATCGCGATGCGGCCGCTGGAAACGGTATCCCCAGCCGACAGGACCGCGGTCGACTGCGGCTGGGGCGTGGTCTGCGCGGCGGCTACGCCCGGGACCAGCAGGGGCAGCAGCGCGCCGCCAAGGATGAGTGCGCCGCGCATCTCAGTTCCTTCCCTGTCCGACCGCCGCGCCGACCGCGCTGCCGATCACCGCGCCGGCCATGCCGAGCGCTCCGTGCATCGCCGAGAGGCCGCCGCGCATCTGATCAGCGCCCTGCCCGTGGAGCACCTGCCCCGCACTGCCGGTGACACCGGCATCGCCAAGCGCCGCAAGCAGCGCCTCGCCAACCAGGCCGGCAGTCTGTCCGCCAACCGAAGCGCCGATCGCGGCGGCCTCGTCGTCGGTCAGGGCCGTCATCGGCTGGAGCGAGCCCTGCCACGGGATGGCAGAGGTCAGCTCGACCTGGTTCGGGGGGGCGGGCTCACCGCGAACTTCGGCGGCCTTGAAGACGGGGCGGCTGTAGATCAGCACTCCCGCGTCAGGCGGCGGCGTAGCCGCAGAGGCTGCACACGAAACAGCGGACGCTGTGAAGACAACTGGACAAGCCAATGCCTTCACATAGTGAAGAAAGCCAACAGACATGAAGCAAACCCCCAAAAAGGAGTTAGAATAGGCGAGTCATTTTTCGCCTATCTGTTGATTGCTTCATATGCCGTTACATTGCGGCGTGCGTCATATAGATTAATGATGGATGAATAATTGCGAAAACGGTTCACCATGAATGAAGCACACTTCACCCACATTTCATCCCGGTTACGCACGCCCAGCTTTCCATAAACGTGGGCGACATGGGACCGCACCGTGTTGATCGACAGGCATTCTCTCTCTGCGATCTCCGCGGGGGAGCAACCGCCCAACAGCTTCAGCACGATCCGGTCTTCGGCCGGGGTAAGCTGGTATGCTTCGGCCAGGCAGGCAAACCGGGGCTTCTCGGTCCCGTCGATCAAACGGAGCATCAGGGCCACCGCGGGCTGGCCGTCGGACAGGCAGGTGCGGAATGCACCCAGGACCACTCGGTCGTCCTGCCGGTGCAGCAGCCCCATCGAATCGGGTGTCATCCGCCGCTCGAGCAGCGCCTGGGTCAGGGGAGTGTCGCCGAGCCGCGCCTTGCCGTCGCGCAGGCCGATGCCTGCCCCCGCCTGCACCAGTTGCCTGCCCAGCGCACAGATCGAGACGACTTCGCCGTCCGGACGCAGGACGAACCGCGCACAGCCGTCAAAGACGTGCCAGCAGTCGATCTCCCGCCTCGAGTACATCCTGTGCCAATCCCTTGTTCCCGCGCGGCAAAGGGCCGCGCCATGACGAACTGGCGGGAAGAACACGTAAGGCAGGGCGAAGTTCCGTCGCTGCGGAAAGAATGACGCTCCAGTCGCGCCCGGGTTCCCGGCCAGCGCGGGGAGACCATCGCATTTCTCCGCCGCGCAGCCCGGTCGGACGGTGGAGCCCGCCCTGGCCCGGGCGTCGCCCGTTTTCCTACACGAACCAATTTGGTTATCTGACGGACTTCTTCCCGTGAATGAAGGAGACCACCATGCCCCTCGTCGATTCCCTGATCGGACCGATCGCTTCGATCATCGACAAGCTGATCCCCGACAAGGCTGCCCGCGACAAGGCCAAGCTCGAGCTGCTGCAATTGCAGGGCACCCAGGAACTGGCGGAAATAAACGCCCGTCTTTCCGCAATCGTTGCCGAGGCCAATTCGCAGGATCCCTGGACCAGCCGCGCCCGGCCCAGCTTCCTCTACGTCGTCTACCTGATGTTGCTGTGGGCACTGCCGATGGGCGTGATTGCCGCATTCCGCCCCGAAGCCGCGCAGGCCATCGCCCAGGGCATGAACGCCTACCTCAACGGCCTGCCCGAGCCGCTCTACGCCTTGTTCGGGACCGGCTACCTCGGATATACCGCCGCGCGCCAGTGGGGCAAGAATGCGGGCGTCGACAAGTAACGAACGAAAGCCTGCCCGGTCTGGTTAGTTTTGCGTAATCATTTCGCGCTATCCCGGCTCCCAAGCCCCCTCCCGCAGGGGGCAAGGGAGCCGTGACGTGAATATCAGCCCTGCCCAGCCCCGCCTGCCGCGACCGGTCGTGCCGGCCATCCTGGCCTGCGCCTGCCTGGTCCTCGCCGGCTGCTCTAGCCGCGACGAACTCCTTGCCGAAAAGGTCGCCGCTGCGGAAGCGGCCGCCCAGCGCGCCGAATCTGCCGCCGTCCGGGCCGAGAATGCCGCCCGCAGGGCCGCCCCTTCGGCCAGGCCGGCGCAAACGGCCTCAGTCCAGTCCGACGACGAACCCGGCGTCGAGGACACGGTCGTGGAGCACGATCCGAACGAGCCGTCCAACCCCGCCGTGGCCAACAATCCGCAGCTCGCGCCTGGTTGATCGCGCGTGCATGGGGCTTGTGCCGCGCGGCAGGGCCGGTATGCAGGCGCGGCCCCAGGCACAAGCAGGAATTTCCCATGGCTGAACGCAAGATCCTGGTCCTCAGCGGACCCAACCTCAACCTGCTCGGCACGCGCGAGCCCGAGGTCTACGGCAGCCAGACCCTGGCCGACATCGGCCGCCTGCTGGAACAGCGCGGAGCGGCGCTGGGCTTCACGGTCGAATCCCGCCAGACGAACCACGAAGGCGCGCTGGTCGACTGGTTGCACGAGGCGCAGGCCACCGGCTGTCACGCCGTGCTGCTCAACGCCGGCGCCTATACCCATACCTCGATCGCGCTGCTCGATGCGATCCGCGCAATCAAGGTGCCGGTGATCGAGGTCCACCTTTCCAACCCGCACACCCGCGAGGAATACCGCCACAAGAGCTATGTCGGCATGGCCGCCAAGGGCACGGTCTGCGGGTTCGGCGCCAACAGCTACCTGCTCGCGCTGGAGGCGGCCGCGCAGCTTTAGTCACCGTGGAAAGCCATAATTCCCCGCTTGCCTCTCCCTGCTACCCCGCGCATAGGCACGGCACGTAACAGGCAAGAGGATCGCATGGGCGACGCAAAAGGCGGCCGTTCCGACGGCATGAACATCGATACCGCGCTGGTGCGCGAACTGGCCGAAATGCTGGCCGAGACCGGACTGACCCAGATCGAGGTCGAGGACGGGGATCGCAAGATCAAGGTTTCGCGCCAGGGCTCCGTCGCCGCTGCGGCGCCGGTCTATGCTGCTGCGCCCGCGCCGGCGCCGGCTGCTGCGGCACCTGCCGCTGCCGCAGCTCCCGCCCCGGCCGACGATCCGGGGGCGGTCAAGTCGCCGATGGTCGGCACTGTCTATCTCTCGCCCGAACCCGGCGCCGCGCCGTTCGTCAGCGTTGGCCAGGCGGTGAAGGCGGGCGACACCCTGCTGATCATCGAGGCGATGAAGGTGATGAACCCGATCACTGCGCCCAATGCCGGCACGCTCAAGGCGGTGCTGGTCGACAACGCCCAGCCGGTCGAATTCGACCAGCCGCTGGTCGTGATCGGCTGAGGTCGGCGCACCCCATGGCCATTACCCGCCTGCTGATCGCCAACCGCGGCGAGATCGCCCTGCGCATCCACCGCGCGGCCCACGAAATGGGGATCGAGACGGTCGCGGTGCATTCCACCGCCGATGCCGATGCCATGCACGTGCGGCTGGCCGACCATGCGGTCTGCATCGGGCCGCCGGCGGCCAAGGACAGCTATCTCAACATGGCGGCGATCATCTCCGCCGCCGAGATCGCGCATGCCGACGCGATCCACCCGGGCTATGGCTTCCTGTCTGAGAACGCCCAGTTCGCCGAGATTGTCGAGGCCCACGGGATCACCTGGATCGGGCCGAAGCCCGAACACATCCGCACCATGGGCGACAAGATCGAGGCCAAGCGCACCGCAGGCGCGCTCGGCCTGCCGCTGGTCCCCGGGTCGGACGGCGCCGTTTCCGACATTGCCGAAGCGCGCGAGATTGCCGAGCGTGCCGGCTATCCGGTGATCATCAAGGCCGCCTCGGGCGGCGGCGGGCGCGGCATGAAGGTCTGCACCGGCCCGGACGAGCTCGAAACGCTGATCCAGCAGGCCGGCAGCGAAGCCAAAGCCGCCTTCGGCGACGCGACCGTCTATATCGAGAAGTATCTCGGCAATCCGCGCCACATCGAATTCCAGGTGTTCGGCGACGGCAATGGCAATGCCATCCATCTTGGCGAGCGTGACTGCTCGCTCCAGCGCCGCCACCAGAAGGTGCTGGAAGAGGCCCCCTCCCCCGTCATCAGCCCCGAAGAGCGCGACCGCATGGGCGGGATCGTCGCCAGGGCGATGGCCGATATGGGGTATCGCGGCGCGGGCACGATCGAGTTCCTGTGGGAAAACGGCGAGTTCTACTTCATCGAGATGAACACCCGCC
>CALMJG010000032.1 GCA_937864195.1 uncultured Novosphingobium sp. | reverse complement strand
CGACCGCGAGGCGATCGGCCGCATCTTCCAGGCGATCGGTGAGGTCTGACCTTTAACCGAGGTGCTGCGTGAGGAAGGCCTCGGTGCGGCTGTCGGCCAGCTGCGCCCCGGCCTCGTCGCGGCGGTCGCCCATTTCGGCGGCAAAGCCGTGGTCGAGCCCTGCGTAGTCATGGAGGGTGACCTTCGGGTGATCATCCAGGCCCGCGTGGATCGCCGCCTGCGCGTCCGGCCCGACGAAGTGATCGGCGGTGGGGATGTGCAGCATCAGCGGGTTGGCGATGGCGTGGGCTTCATCCAGCATCTGGTCGATCATCACGCCGTAATAGCCGACCGAAGCATCGATATCGGTGCGCGCCGCGGCCATATAGGCGAGCCGTCCACCGAGGCAGTAGCCGGCGCAGCCGACCTTGGCGACGTCCTGCGTGCCGCGAATCCAGCGGATCGTTGCCTCGATGTCATAGACGCCGTCATTGGCATCGTACTGCTGGAAATAGCCGAAGGCCTGCTGAAGTTCGGCTTCGACGTCCGGGTTCAGCTCGACGCCGGGGGCAAAGCGCCAGAACAGGTCAGGCGCGACCGCGAGATAGCCCTTGGCGGCCCACTTGTCGCACTTCTGGCGGATGCCGGGGTTCACGCCGAAGATTTCCGGAATGACGATGATCGCCGCGCGCGGGGTGCCGGCAGGGCGCGCGACATAGGCAGGGATCGACCCGGCGTGGTCATAGGCGGGGATCTGCACGGTTTCGGTCATGGGTTCGACTCCGGTTGATTGGGGGGAAGTGGGTCACCCTTACGCTTGGCGTGGACTTTGCCAAGGGCGTGTGTCAGCAAGTGCAGGGGCGGGGGGACATCCGGGCCGGCACAAGGAGATGCCATGAAGATCCATGTCGAAATCGACTGCACTCCGGAAGAGGCGCGTACGTTCCTGGGCCTGCCGGATGTGGGCAAGGCCAACCAGTTCTACGTCGATGCCATATCCAAGGCGATGAAGGGCGCGGGCTCGGTCGACCAGTTGCAGGAATTCGCCAAAGGCCTGGCCCCGATGGGGCAGGTCGGGCTGAGCCTGTTCCAGCAGTTCATGGAAGGCGGCGGCCTGGGTTCCGGCAAGGGCGGCAAGAAGAAGGACGCGGAATAGGCGAAGGCGCCCCGGCGCCGCGCCGTTCTGCGAGAGCGAGACATGAGCGATACGATCTTCGCGCTTTCCAGCGGCGCACCGCCAGCGGCTATCGCGGTTGTCCGCGTCAGCGGACCGGAAGCCGGCAACAGCCTGCGGGCGCTGTGCGGCCAGATCCCGCCCGCCCGCCGCGCCGTCAGCGCCCGCCTGATCGACGCCGAGGGTGAGCAGATTGACCGGGCGCTGGTGATCTGGTTGCCCGGTCCGGGAACGGCCACGGGTGAGGACATCGCCGAATTTCACCTGCATGGCGGACGCGCGGTGATCGCCGCGCTCGAACGCACGCTGGGCGGTCTGCCCGGCCTGCGCCCCGCCGCAGCGGGAGAGTTCACGCGCCGCGCCTTTGCTAATGGCCGGATCGACCTGGCCGAGACAGAGGGCCTGGCCGATCTGCTCTCGGCGGAAACCGAACTGCAGCGGCGGAGCGCGATGGCCATGGCCAGCGGTACGTTTTCAGCCATGGTCGGCGGATGGCGGGAGCGGCTGCTGACTGCCTCGGCCAGTCTCGAGGCCGTGCTTGACTTTGGGGACGAGGACGACGTGGCCCCCTTGCCACCGGCCTTTGCCGCGGAGCTTGCGGCCCTGCAGGAGGATATCGCGGCCTGGCTGTCGCGCCCCCGCGCGGAGGTGCTGCGCGAAGGCTACCGGGTGGTGATCGCCGGTCCGCCGAATCTGGGCAAGAGTACGCTGTTCAACGAACTGGTCGGCGCCGATGCCGCGATTGCCACGCCGATCGCCGGAACCACCCGCGATGTGTTGACCCGGCCCGTGTCGCTCGGCGGGATACCCTTCCTGTTTGCCGACACCGCTGGCCTTCATGACAATGCCGGGGATGAGGTTGAGGCAATCGGCATAGAGCGGGCGCTCGAGGCGCTTGACCGGGCCGACCTGGTGCTGTGGCTGGGACCGGAAGGGATGGGGCCGCAGGGCTGCTGGGAAATCGCTTCGCAGATCGACCGGGCCGATGCCCTGCGCAAGCGCACCGCCCGCCATCGTATCTCCGCGATCAGCGGAGCAGGGCTGGATGCGCTGCGCCACGATCTGATCGAAACCGCGCGCAAGGCGATGCCGAAGCCGGGCGAAGCGGCGCTCAGCGAACGCCAGCATGGCCTGCTGGGCGAGGCCTCGCGGGCCCTGGCGATGGCCAAGGTCGAGCGGGATCCGCTGTTGATCGCCGAAAACCTGCGGTTGGCGCGGGTGGCGTTCGACATTCTGCTCGGCCGCACCACCACCGAGGATATGCTCGATACGCTCTTCGGACGCTTCTGCATCGGCAAATAGTGTTTCACGTGAAACACGGCTGCGCTAAAGGCGGGCAATCATGCATCACTTCGACATCATCGTAGTCGGCGGCGGTCACGCCGGCGTCGAGGCGGCGGCCGTCGCCGCGCGCATGGGTGCGCGCGTGGCGCTTGTCAGCTTCGATCTCGAGGCCATTGGGGCGATGAGCTGCAACCCGGCGATTGGGGGCCTCGGCAAGGGTCATCTCGTCCGCGAGGTCGATGCCTTCGATGGGATCATCGCCCGTGCCGCCGACGCGGGGGCAATCCATTACCGGATGCTCAACCGGTCAAAAGGCAGTGCCGTTCAGGGGCCTCGCGTCCAGGCCGACCGCATGCGGTTCAAGGCGGCGGTGCAGGCCCTGCTCAAGCGGCAGGGCGACCTGACAGAGGTCGCGGGCGAAGTCGCCGCGCTCCGAATCGAATGCGGCAAGGCGAGGGGCGTGGAGCTTGCCGATGGCACTCAACTGACCAGCGAAGCGGTTGTGCTGTGCACCGGCACCTTTCTCGGCGGCGTACTGTTCCGGGGTGAGGAGCGCATCGTCGGTGGGCGCATTGGCGAGGCATCGGCACAGCGCCTTGCCGTGCAGCTGCGCGAGGCCGACCTGCCGATGGCCCGGCTCAAGACGGGGACGCCGCCGCGCCTCGATGGCCGGACCATTGATTGGGCGCGACTGGAAGAGCAGCCCAGTGACAGTGAACCGTGGACCATGTCTGCGCTGCCGCCAGACCATGGTGGACCGGGCCGTCCCCTGCCGCAGGTGTTCTGCGCGATCACCCGGACGAACCAGCGCAGCCACGACGTGATCAGGGCAAACCTGCATCGCTCGCCGCTGTTCTCGGGCGCGATCGGGGCGTTGGGACCGCGCTATTGTCCTTCGATCGAGGACAAGATTCACCGATTCGCTGACCGCGATGGCCATCAGGTTTTCCTCGAGCCTGAGGGTCTCGACACGCATCTGGTCTATCCGAACGGGATCAGCACTTCGCTTCCTGCCGACGTTCAGCTGGAGATGCTCCGCACCATGGAGGGTCTGGAGGCGGTTGATATGGTGGTGCCGGGCTATGCGGTTGAATACGACCACATCGATCCGCGCGCGCTGCGGCGCAGCCTGGAGCTGCGGGCGATTCCCGGGCTCTACTGTGCGGGACAACTCAACGGCACGACTGGCTATGAAGAAGCGGCGGCCCAGGGACTCGTCGCAGGCATGCATGCCGCAGCAGCTGTGCTGGGGCGTGATCCAGCGCTGATTGACCGCGCCAACAGCTACCTTGCGGTGATGATCGACGACCTGACCCTGCACGGGGTTTCGGAGCCTTACCGGATGCTGACCGCCCGGGCGGAATACCGCCTGCGCTTGCGTGCGAGCAATGCCAGCAGCCGCCTGACTCCGCTGGCCATCGCGGCCGGGTGCGTTGGTCCGGAGCGCCGTGGCTGGTTTGCGGAGCGCTACGCCGAGCGCGAACGGCTCGAAGCTGCGCTTGAGCGGACGGCGACGAGCGCGGAACTGACCAATGCGGGGCTGCCTGTGCGGCCCGATGTCGGACGCCTGCCACTCCGGGAGTGGCTGCGCTTCGGGGGCGTCGGCCTGGGCGATCTGGCTCCCTGGCTGGGAGAGCCACTTCCTGCCGATCGCGACCTGTGCACCGAGGTTGAGGAAGACGCAGCCTATGCGCCTTACCTTGCGCGGCAGGAGAGCGAACTGCGCGATTTGCGGGCCGGGGAAGGGCTGCAGCTCGGTGACGATTTTCCCTATGCGGCGATCCCCGGGCTCTCTCGCGAAATGGTCGAGCGGCTCAGTGCCGCCCGCCCCGCGACCCTTGCCGCGGCGGGACGAATCCCCGGCATTACGCCCGCGGCGCTGGCGGCCCTGCTGGTTCAGGCACGGCGGCGCGCCGCATGATCCTGACCGATGAAAGCTCGGCGCGGGCCTGGCTCGAACAGCTGCCGGAATGGGATGCCGCGTCAGAGACCCGCTTGACGAAGCTCGTCAGCCTGCTGGCTGAAGAGAACGAGCGGCAGAACCTGGTGTCGGCGGCGAGCTTTGGTGAAGTCTGGCGGCGCCACATCGCCGACTCTGCTCAGCTGCTCGTCCATGTTTCACGTGGAACGTGCAGCCCATGGCTCGACCTTGGAACCGGAGCTGGCTTCCCGGGACTGGTGATCGCGGCACTTCGGCCCGAATGCGAATTGCTGCTCGTCGAATCGCGCAAGCGCAGGGTGGAGTGGCTTGAGCGCGCGCGAATCGCGATGGGCCTGGATCATGTGAGGGTAATCGGCAGCCGGCTCGAACAGGTCGAGACGCGCAAGGTCTGCACCATTTCGGCACGGGCCTTTGCCCCCCTTCCTCGGCTCGTCGAATTGTCGGCGCGATTTTCCACAGCCGAAACGGTGTGGCTGTTGCCGAAGGGGCGTTCCGCGCAGCAGGAACTGGACGAACTGTCCGGCTGGGCGCACAAGTTCCACGTGGAACATTCGCTGACCGATCCGGATGCCGGACTCATTGTCGGAACGCTTGGCGCAAGGAAGGGAAACAAGCCGTGATTTGCGTGGCAATCGCCAACCAGAAGGGCGGGGTGGGCAAGACTACGACGGCGATCAACATCGCGACCGCGATGGCGGCGACTGGCTGGAAGGTGCTGCTGATCGATCTTGATCCGCAAGGCAACGCCTCGACCGGCATTGGTATTGGTGCGAGCGAACGCACCACCAGTTCCTACGACCTGCTGGTCGATCAGGCGCCGCTTGCCGATTGCATCATGCCAACCCGAATTCCCGGGCTCGACATCGTTCCGGCGACGGTCGACCTGTCCGGCGCGGAAGTCGAGCTTGTCGCGGTCGATAACCGTACGGACCGCCTGCGCCAGGCGCTGGCCAGCGATGCCGGGCATGACATTGCCTTCATCGATTGCCCGCCCTCGCTCGGCCTGTTGACGCTGAATGCGCTCTGCGCGGCCGATACCTTGCTCGTGCCGTTGCAGTGCGAATTCTTCGCGCTCGAGGGGTTGTCGCAACTGCTTCAGACGGTCGAGCGGGTGCAGCAGCGGTTCAATCCCGATCTCGGAATCATCGGTGTCGCGCTGACCATGTTCGACCGGCGCAACCGCCTGACCGACCAGGTTTCTGAAGACGTCCGGTCGTGCCTGGGGAACCTGGTGTTCGAAGCGGTCATTCCGCGCAACGTCCGGCTTTCCGAAGCCCCCAGCCACGGTCTTCCGGCGCTGGTCTATGACCACGCCTGCGCCGGAAGCCGCGCCTACATGGCGCTTGCCCGCGAACTGATTTCCCGCTTGCCCGCGAAAAGGAAGGCCGCATGAGCGACGATCCGATCATCCGCATTGCCGCACCACGCAACGATGCACCGGCCAAGCGCCCGGCGCTTGGCCGCGGCCTGGGAGCGTTGCTGGGCGATACCCGGCGTGAAGAGCCGCTTGTCGCATCGGCGCCCAAGGGTGAGCAGATTGCCGCAGCGCCGGCAGTCGGTCAGGGGCTGGCCATGCTGGCTGTCGCCGCGATTGCGCCCGATCCCCAGCAGCCGCGCCGCCACTTCGACGATGCCGCGCTGGACGAGCTGGCCGCGTCGATCGCCGCGCGCGGCGTGATCCAGCCGGTGATCGTGCGGCCCCTGGGGCCGGGCAAGTGGCAGCTCGTTGCCGGTGAGCGCCGTTGGCGCGCTGCGCAGCGGGCGCAGCTCCATGAAATTCCCGCACTGATTCGCGACCTCAGCGAACGCGAGGTGATGGCCCTGGCCCTGATCGAGAACCTCCAGCGCGAGGATCTCAACCCGGTCGAGGAAGCGCGCGCCTATCACCGGCTCACCGAGAGCGAGGGGCTGACCCAGGCCGAAATCGCCCGGATGGTCGACAAGAGCCGCAGCCATGTCGCCAACCTGATGCGTCTGCTGGCTTTGCCGGACGATGTGCTGGCGATGGTCGAGGATGGCAAGCTGTCGATGGGTCACGCGCGCGCGCTGATCGGTGCCGACGATGCGCTGGTTCTGGCCGAAGAGGCGGTGGCCAAGGGCCTGTCGGTGCGCGAGGTGGAAAAGCTGCTGCGCCGCCGCAACCAGACGCCCGCCGCGCCGCGCCGCGCCCGGGCCGAGCGGGAACCGGCGGCTTCGGCCGACATCGCGGCGGTCCAGGCCCATCTGGAAGAGTTCCTCGGCCTGTCGGTCCGCATCAACACCGATGCCGATCCGCGTTCGGGAACGGTAACCATCCGCTATCGCACGCTCGATCAGCTCGACCTGATCTGTCAGCGCCTTACCGGCGGCGGAATCTAGAAAAAACCTGTAATCCCTTCGTTTCAAAGGCTTGCTTTACCTGGCTTCGTTAACAAACGGCGCCGGCCCGTTAACCATGGTTGCAAGCAAACGCTGAAGAGAGCCTCGGTAAAAGCACCTAATGAATGGGGGGTCTGCCGGCCATTCGGGCAGCGCTGCCACGCGCTGTCGG
>CALMJG010000031.1 GCA_937864195.1 uncultured Novosphingobium sp. | reverse complement strand
GTCAGCCCCGCGCTCTTGAAGCCGCTGCCGCTCACCGCATAGGGCGCAAGGCCCGATGCTGCCGCGCCCGCCGGGGTGACGTCGAAATAGGTCCGCCCATAGCCCTCGCCAACGTAGTCCGCAGACACAATCGCGCGGGCAAAGGTGCGGCGCGACAGGGGGGTGGAATAGGAGACGCTGGGGGTCAGCAGAAAGCTGCGGTGTGCGCCCGCGACGTCATGCAGGAAAGCCAGCTCCACGTTCACGCTGTCATAGCGGTTCAGCACCCCGCGCTGGCTGACCCCGGCATAGGCGCCCAGTTCCACCGCCGTCTTGCGATCGCCCAGCGCGGCAACGCGCGGATCGCGGATCTTGCCGGTCCGCTCCAGCCGCACCTGCACCACCGGGCCGAGGGTCAGCGCCGTGCGGGCGCGGGGCGCGTCGCGCAGCAGATCGACATAGAGGTTGGTGCCGCGCACCTGGAAATCGAACCCGTCGACCTGGCCCTGCACCACTCCGCCCGGCTGGAACGAGGTTTCGTTGGACCCTTCGTAGTCCGGGCCGATCCCGCCGCCCAGGCCGATGGTCAGGCTGTTGCGGTCGGGCGGGGGCGCCGCGCCCTGCGGCGGGCCGGCGACGGTCTGCGCGGCGGCCACCCCCTGCAGGGCAAGCGCGGCGATCATCGCCAGCGGCGCGCGAACGAAATGCAGGATATTGCTCATGTTTGCTCCAGCGCCCCTTCCGCAGCCGATATAGGTGCCGCGCGGCGGCCCGCAACTGGCCAAAGGTGCCGATCCGGCCAATTGACAGCCGCGCCGCCGCCGCCATCATGCCCGGGCGGGAGACGATTGCCATGTATACGCTCTACGGTGCGCTCGGTTCACCCTATTCGCTGAAGATGCGCGCGGTGCTGCGCTATCCCGACGGCCACCATGACAATGATTCGACCCCGCTGATCTGGAGGAGCGCCATCCCGATCGCGGAATCGTTCCGCCCGATCCGGCGCAAGGGCCCCGGAGACACGCGAATCGCTGGCCCCGCTGCTGGGCGATGCGTGGTTGGACCTGTTACTCGGCCGTTGACACGCTTGAACCCGAAGCCCCCAGCGGCGATAAGGCAATACGTGGCAATATTGGGTACAGACTTCGCGTGCTAGCGCGCGTTGCCTGACGGCTGGAGTTTGCAGATGAAGTACCTGGGACGGACTGGATTCAAGTGGAGCGCTGCGCTGGGACTGGGGCTGGTTTCGGCCACGGCCCTGGCCGCCGGACAGCCGCAGCCGGCGCCCGCCGCAGCGCCTCAGCCGGCAGCCTCCCCCGCCGCGACCCCGGCGCCGGTGCCCACCGCGACCCCCAGTGCCAGCGCGACCGACCTTGCCCCGCCGGTGATCGCTCCGCAGTTGCCGCTGGACGAGCCGGTGATGGCCTGGACCGTCGCCGATGCCCAGCAATTGCTGGGCGTGATCAAGGGCCTCGACGCCGAGGGGCTGTTCCCGGCCGATTACGAACCCAAGGCCTTGGCTGCGGCGATTGCCGCCGGCCCTGGCCCGGCGCTCGACGCCCAGGCCAGCAAGGTCTTCGCCTGGGTGGTCGAGGACGTGCGCGACGGCCGCACCCGGATGGATGCCCGCGTGCAGTGGTTCGTGGTCGATCCCGATGTCGAGGCGAACCCGACGCACGAGGTGATGGCCCGCGCGCTTGCCACGGGTGATATCGCCGGGGAGATTGCGAAGCTGGCCCCCAGCCACGCCGACTACGGTGCTCTCAAGGCGATGCTGGCGCGCACGCCTGTCGCCAACAAGGCGGGCCGTTCGCTGATCCGCGCCAACATGGACCGCTGGCGGTGGCTGCAGCGCGATCTCGGCAAGTATTACCTGCTGACCAACGTGCCCGAATTCCAGCTGCGCCTGACCGTGAACAACGAGGTGATCCGCTCGTACCGCACGGTCGTCGGCAAGCCCGGCAAGACGGCGACCCCGCAGCTGGCCGAAATGGTCGAGAACGTGGTGTTCAACCCGACCTGGACCGTGCCGCAGTCGATCGTGGTGGGCGAAGGGCTTGGCCCGGCGCTGCTGGCCAACCCGGCCCGCGCCGCGCGCGAGAACTACAAGGTGACCAAGGCCAAGGACGGCACGATCTATGTCGTCCAGCAGCCGGGCGATGGCAATTCGCTGGGCCGGATGAAGATCGACATGCCCAACGAGCACGCGATCTACCTGCACGACACCCCGTCGAAGTCGCTGTTCAACACCCCGGTGCGCGCCTACAGCCACGGCTGCATCCGCACTGAACGCGCAGTGGAACTGGGCATGACCATGGCGATCCTGGCTGCGGGCAAGACCCCGCAGGAAGTGACCGACATCTTCCTGTCGAAGCAGTACACCAAGGTGCCGATGACCACCCAGTTCCCGGTTTACCTGACCTATTTCACCATGGCGACCGACATCAACGGCAAGATGGGCACCTTCCGCGACATCTATGGCCGCGATGCGCCGGTGATCGCTTCGCTGGCGGCGCCGCGCAAGCCGTGGGACGGCAAGCGCAAAACCACCGAACAGGTGATCAAGCTCGACAATCCCCTCTGAAACCGGGGGAGGGCAGCTCGAATCGAACCAGGCAGGCCGGCGCAGGATGTTGCGCCGGCCTGTTGGCTATGCGGGTGAGCCCAGCAGCTGGCGCGCGCGCTGGCAGTCGGCCTCCATCTGCGCGGTCAGCGCATCGAGGCTGTCGAACTTCGCCTCGGGCCGCAGGAAGTGGTGGAACTCCACCTCGATCTCCTGCCCGTAGAGGTCGCCGGAAAAGTCGAAGAAGTGCGGCTCCAGCAGTTCCTTCGGCGGGTCGAAGCTGGGCCGGATGCCCATGTTCGCCGCGCCATGGACCACGCGGCCGCCCGGCAGGGTCGCCGTGACGGCGTAGATGCCATAACGCGGGCGCAGGTAATTGCCGAGCGCGAGGTTGGCAGTGGGAAAGCCGATGGTGCGGCCCACCTTGTCCCCGTGCTGGACCTCGCCGCGAATCGCGAAGGGGCGGGTGAGCAGATGGGTGGCCGTGCCGCAATCGCCGGCCCGCAGCGCCTCGCGGATGCGGCTGGAGGAGACGACCTCGCCCTCCTCGCTCACCGCGCCGACCGCGCGGGCGGAAATCCCGTGGAGCGCGCCCAGCGCGCGCAGCACTTCGGTATTGCCGCCGCGCCCCCGGCCAAAGGTGAAGTCTTCGCCGGTGACGACCCCGGCTGCGCCCAGCCGCTGGCCCAGCAGCAGGGCAATGAAATCCTCGGCACTGGTGCTGGCCAGCTCGGTGCCGAATTCGAACACCAGCATGGCGTCGGCGCCGGCCGCCTCGAACAGTTCCTGCCGCTGGTCCAGCGTGGTCAGGCGGAACGGCGGGGCATCGGGCGCGAAATAGCGCACCGGGTGGGGATCGAAGGTGG
The DNA here is from genome assembly GCA_937864195.1 of uncultured Novosphingobium sp. Classification (GTDB taxonomy): domain Bacteria; phylum Pseudomonadota; class Alphaproteobacteria; order Sphingomonadales; family Sphingomonadaceae; genus Novosphingobium. The sequence continues at coordinate 1,272 of CALMJG010000031.1, read as the reverse complement.
CGATGATCGCCGGGCGGCCCTCGGCCCGGGCCCAGGCCAGCGCCTCGCCGGCCACGGCCTGGTGGCCAAGGTGGAAGCCGTCGAAATTGCCGAGCGCAATCATCCCGCCGCGCAGGGATTCGGGCATTGGATCGCAAGCGGAAAGGCGGGGAATCGTCATTGCTGCTGCATCTGCTCCGGCTTCAGCTGGGCGAGCGGGACCAGCCCGGCGCGGATCACGCGCAGCGCGTTGCCGCCCATCACGGCGCGGATCTCGTCCGGCGTGAAGCCCTCGTCGAGCAGCGCCTGGGTGACCTGCACCAGCTGGCCGGTGTCGAACCGCACGGTGGTCGCCCCGTCATAGTCGCTGCCCAGGGCAACGTATTGCACGCCGACCAGGTCCTTCACGTGCTTCATCGCGCGGGCGGCGGCGCGCGGATCGGTGTCGCAGACCGCGGCGTCCCAGTAACCGATTCCGACCACTCCGCCGGTGCGGGCAACGCCGCGAATCTCCTCGTCGGTGAGGTTGCGGTTGACCTTGCAGGTCGCCTGGACCCCGCCGTGGCTGGACACCACCGGGCGGCGCGCCATGGCGAGGATCTCGCTGACGCACTGGTGGCTGCAATGGGCGATGTCGACGATCATGCCCTTGTCCTCCATCGCCGCGATGGCCTTGCGACCGAGAGGCGTGAGCCCGCCCTTCTTCACCCCGTGCATCGATCCGGCGACGTCGTTGTCGAAGAAATGGGTCAGGCCCGCCATGCGGAAGCCGGCGGCATAGAGCCTGTCGAGGTTCTCGATCTTCCCTTCGAGGTTCTGCAGCCCCTCGATCGTCAGCATCGCGCCGACCGGCCTCTTGTCCGCGGCGCCCGAGGCGCGCGCGGCGATCAGCGCGTCGAGGCTGGCCGCGCTGTCGACCTTGCCCAGCGCGCCGGACGATCCCGCCACCGCCCGGTCCAGCTTCTCGCCGTGATAGAGCGAGCGCTGCAGCAGCGAAGTCCAGGTGCGCGGCGGCTGCAGCTGGGCCACCACCAGCGGAGTGATATTGTCGGTATCGCCGGTGTTGCCGTCGTAATTCTGCCCGCGCGGGCTCTTGGTGACACTGGAGAACAGCTGCAGCGCGACGTTTCCGCCCTGCAGGCGCGGCAGGTCCTCGTGCCCGCGGTCGGCCTGCTTCAGCAGGTCGCGGTCCCACATCAGCGTGTCGGAATGGAGGTCGACGATCTGGAGCGTCTTGTGCAGCGCCCGCGCCTCGGCGCTGACCGGGGCGAGCGGCTTGCCGTCCACCCGGTT
>CALMJG010000030.1 GCA_937864195.1 uncultured Novosphingobium sp. | reverse complement strand
ACCCGGGCAACAGCGGCTGGGTGCAGCGTTTCTCCAACCGCCCCGGCTCCAACGCCTCGTGCCCGGGCGCCTTCCTGACCGGCACCACCTATACCGGCAAGCACGGGCGCTCGCGCAAGCTGATCGGGCTCGATCCCGAAAACTGCCTCGCCGAACCGCGCGCCATCGTGATCCACGGGGCGGACTACGTCAGCCAGGCGATGGCGCAGAATCAAGGCCGCGTCGGGCGCAGCCAGGGCTGCTTCGCGGTATCGCGGGCGGACATCGGCGAACTGCTCGACAAGCTGGGCCAGGGCCGCCTGCTGTTCGCGGCGAAGGCCTGACGCGATAGCATCGAGCGGGAAATCTTAAGGATCATGCGTTTAGCCTGTCCGGCATGGCTGACAAACGACCCGAACGCCTCGCCGTACTGATCGACGCGGACAATATCTCCTACCAGATCGCCGACGCCCTGTTCGAGGAAGTCGCCAAGATCGGCGAGGCGGCCGTAAGGCGCATCTACGGTGACTTTTCCAGCCCTCAACTTGCCGGCTGGGCGAAGTCCCTGCCCAACCACGCGATCATTCCCAGCCAGAACTTCGCCAATACCACCGGCAAGAACGCAACCGACATCGCCCTGGTGATCGACGCGATGGATCTGCTCCACAGCGGCCGCTTCGATGGCTTCTGCCTGATCTCTTCGGACAGCGATTTCACCCGCCTCGCCTCGCGGATCCGCGAACAGGGCCTGCACGTCTACGGCTTCGGCAAGCAGCAGACGCCGGAAAGCCTGCGCAAGGCGTGCCACCGCTTCATCTATGTGGAGAACCTAGGCAATCAGGTCGTGGAGCAGCAGCCCGAAAATCCGGACAAGCCTGTCAAATCCCTGCTTCAGCCAGCCAAGGCCCGCGCGCTGATCGACAAGGCCGTTACCCAGCTCGACGCCGATGGCGGCTGGGTGGCCCTGGGCGGTGTCGGCAGCTACCTGCTCAAGCTGGCGCCGGATTTCGATCCGCGCAGTTACGGCTTCGCGAAACTCAGCAGCCTGGTCGCCAAGGTCGGCGGCTTCGAAGTCAAGCCGCGCGAGACCGGCGGGGTCTGGGTACGCGCCTTGCCCAAGGGCTGATCATCCGCCACGCAGCAATTGCACCCCGTAATCGCGCTCGAACAGATAGAGCAGCAGCCGCGCCGCCTCGCCGCGCGCGCCCGTAAGGCCGCCGTCGCGGTCCATCAGCAGGCGGGCGTCATCATGGGCCAGCGGCAGCAGGCGCTGGATCTGTTCCAGGCTGGCGACGCGGAACGGGGTGTCGCCCGATTGGCGGGTGCCAAGCAGCTCACCGCCGCCGCGCAGTTCCAGATCTTCCTCGGCGATGCGGAAGCCGTCCTGCGTCTCGCGCATCAGGGCCAGGCGACGGCGGGCGGTTTCGGACAGGGCCTCGCCGCGCAGCAGCAGGCAGGTGCTCTTGCCAGTGCCGCGCCCCACGCGCCCGCGCAGCTGGTGCAGCTGGGCAAGGCCAAAACGCTCCGCCTGCTCGATCACCATCAGCGTGGCGTTGGGCACGTCCACTCCCACCTCGATCACGGTGGTCGCGACCAGCAGGCTGGCCTCTCCTCGCGCAAAGCGTTCCATCGCCGCGTCTTTCACTTCCGGCTTCAATTGCCCGTGGACCAGCACGACCTGGTCCCCGAACCGCGCGGATAGCTCGGCAAAGCGGGCCTCGGCGGCGGCAAGATCCTCGGTCTCCAGTTCGCGGACCATCGGGCAGACCCAATAGGCCTGCTCGCCGGTCGCGATGTGGCGGGCGATGGCGGAGACGACATCGTCGATCCGCTCCACCGCGACCACGCGGGTGTCGATCGGCTGGCGGCCCGGCGGCATCTCGTCAAGCTTGGACACGTCCATCTCGCCGTACTGGGCAAGCGTCAGGGTGCGCGGGATCGGAGTGGCGGTCATCGCCAGGCAGTGCGGGGTGCGCTTGCCTTTCTGGGTCAGCATCAGCCGCTGGCCGACGCCGAAGCGGTGCTGCTCGTCGATCACCACCAGCGCGAGGTTGCGGTATGTCACCGCCTCCTGGAAGATCGCATGGGTGCCGACCACGATCGGGATCGAACCGTCCATCAGCCCCAGCAAGGTCGATTCGCGCGCGCGGCCCTTGTCGCGGCCCGTCAGCAGGGCGATCGTCACGCCCGTCCCCGCCGCCATCCGGCACAGCGTGGCGTGGTGCTGGCGGGCAAGGATTTCGGTGGGGGCCAGCAGTGCCGCCCGCGCCCCCGCCTCCACCGCCAGCAGCATCGTTTCGAGCGCCACTACCGTCTTGCCCGATCCGACATCGCCCTGCAGCAGCCGCAGCATGGGGGAAGCCTGGGCCATGTCCGCCTCGATCTCCGCGATCGAGCGGCGCTGGGCGCCGGTCAGCGCGAAGGGCAGGTCAAGCCGGGTGCGCAGCGAACCATCGCCGGTCAGCGGCGTGCCGCTGCGCGCGCGGTTGGCACCGCGCACCAGCATCAGCGCCAGGCTGTTGGCGAGCAGTTCGTCATAGGCCAGGCGGTCGCGCGCAACGGCGTGCTCGCCCTGGTGGGCAAGGCGCAGCGCATCGGCCCAAGCCGGCCAGCCCTCGCGCGCCAGCAGGCCGGGCTCGATCCATTCCGGCAGGTCCGGCGCCATGCCGAGCGCCTGCTGGACCAGCGCCGCCAGTCGCCCCTGGGTCAGCCCTTCGGACAGCGGATAGATCGGCTCGCACAGCTGGCCCAGCGCCTCGCCGCCTTCCGCCACCACATGGTCGGGATGGACGATCTGGAGCGTCTGGCCGAACTGGTCGAGCCTTCCCGCCACCCAGCGCGGCTCGCCAAGCGGCAGCTGCTTCTTCGCCCAGCCGGCATTGCGGCCGAACCAGGTGAGCGCGCAGACATTGCCCGCCGCGTCGCTCGCCAGCACGCGGAACGGCCCGCGCCCGGCGCTCGATCGGTATTCCAGCGGGGTCAGCGAAACGACGATCTGCTCCCCCACGCTCGCCTCGTCGAGATCGGCCACGGCGCGGCGCGACACGAAGCGATCCGGCAGGTGATAGGCAAAGTCGCGCACCCGGGTCAGCCCCAGCCGCTCCAGCGGGCGCGCCAGCTGGGGGCCGACGCCTTTCAGGCTGTCGGCGGCAATGAACAGGGGATTGAGCCGCTCGGGTCGCATCGCCCCGTCATAGCGAGGCGGGCGGCACTGGGGAGAGGGAAACTGGACGTTTTGACCCAGCGCATGGACATTTGCGGGGGAAAGGCGTTTCATCCCCCCATGCCCCAAGGGCTTGGAACTGAAACAGGACAGGAGAACCCCATGCTGCTCCCGCACGGCACCGTCATCGCGCTGGTCGATGGACGGAATTTCGAACTTTACCGCAATACCGGAAACGAGGCAGAGCCGGAACTGACCGCGCTTGATGCCCCGACGCTCGACAGCCGCAACCATTCAGGCGCCGGCCATCATTCCAGTCCGGGCAACCACGCGAACAGCCAGGTTGACGAGGATGCCCATGCCTCTGCCGCCGTCCATTGGCTCAACAGCGAAGTGCTGGGCCACCGGATCGACAAGCTGGTGGTGTTCGCCCCCGCCCGCACCTTGGGCGAAGTGCGCAAGCACTACCACAAGCAGACCGAGGTCGCGCTGCTGAAGGAAGTGGCCAAGGATCTGGTTGGTCGCAAGCCGACCGAAATCCTCGCCGCGCTGCGCGAGAACCACTGACCGCAATCGCTTGCTGATCGCAGGCGAGGCAAATCCCCGCCGCCGCCCCGTGCGGCGGGGGTTGTTTCGCGAGGCGCCAGCGCCTACCGCAGCGCGCATGAGCGAAGCTGAAAACCGCCTCCGCCGCCTGAAATTCCGCGCCTGGCACCGCGGCACGCGCGAGGCCGACTACATGATCGGCTGCTTCTTCGATCGCTATGGCGCCAGTTGGGGCGAGGCGGAGATCGCTTGGTTCGAAGCGCTGCTGGACGAGGAAGACGTCGACATCTTGGGCTGGGCGCTGGGCACGCTGGCAATCCCGCCGGAATATGCGGGCGCGCAGATGGATGCTTTCCGCAAGCTGGACTTCGTCGAAATCCCGCGCTGACCCCTGCCAGGGTCCACAACTTAACCGCCGTTCGTATCGAGCGTGGTCGAGACACGACGCGCCAACGTGTCTCGACTACGCTCGACACGAACGGACAGGTAGGAATCTTGTCTTTCCGGTTGAATTGGTAAGCGCCCGTGATTGCCGCTAAGGCAGTCTCCCGATTCCCACCCCGCTGGCCTGCCAAACGGCCCGCGGGGCAATTGCTGTTGCGCGGACCATGCCTGACCTGTCGAAGATCCTGAACGCCAAGACCCCGCTGACGCTGGCCGGCCTTGCCCGGGGGGCGCAGCCACTGGTCATGGCGGACCTCGCCCGTGCGGCAAAGACGCGGGCGGTGTTCGTCGCGGCGGACGGGGCGGCGATGCAGGCGGTGGCCGACAGCGCGGGCTTTTTCGCGCCCGAACTGGAGGTGCTGACTTTCCCGGCGTGGGACTGCCTGCCCTATGACCGCGCCAGCCCGGCCCTGTCGATCTCCGCGCGGCGGCTGGCGACGCTGCACCGCCTGCAAGGCAAGACGAGCGCACCGCAGCTGGTGGTGACCACGATTAACGCCCTGCTCCAGCGCGTGCTCACCCCGTTCCGCATCCGCGAGAACGTGCGGCTGCTGAAGCCCGGCATGGAAATCGGCCGCGAGAGCCTGATCGCCCTGCTCCAGCGGCAGGGCTATAGCCGCACCGATACCGTGGTCGACGCGGGCGAATATGCGGTGCGCGGGTCGATCTTCGACATCTTCCCCTCGGGCCTCGACGCGGGCCTCAGGCTCGACTTCTTTGGCGACGAGCTGGAAACGCTGCGCCTGTTCGATCCCAATACTCAGCGCTCGACCGGGCCGATCGACCAGCACCTGCTGCTGCCCGCCAGCGAAGCCCTGCTGGATGAGGACAGCGTGAAGCGCTTCCGCAGCGGCTACCGCGAACTGTTCGGTGCCAACGCCACGTCCGACCCGCTCTACCAGGCGGTCAGCGACGGGCGGCGGCTGGCGGGGATGGAGCACTGGCTGCCGCTGTTCGAGGACCGGCTGCTTACCCTGTTCGACCACCTTGGGCCGGACGACCTGATCGTCATCGACAGCGCGGCGCAAGGCGCGGCGGATGAGCGGCTGAGCGACATTGCCGACTATTTCGCGGCGCGCTCGGACACTTCCGGCAAGGCGCCGGGTTCCTACCGCCCGCTCGATCCCGCCTCGCTCTATCTTGCGCGCGAGGAACTGGACGCAGCTCTGACCGGCCACCCGGTCCACCGCGCGGACATCTTCGCCCAACCGGAAAGCGCGGGCGTCGTCGATTTCGGCTTCGGCAGCGGGCGCGACTTCGCGCCTGAACGCGCGCGCGGCGACAATGTCTACGAAGCCGCCGCGCGCTATCTCACCGGCGCGGCCAAGCGCGGCAAGAAGGCGCTGATCGCCGCCTATTCGGCAGGAAGCCGCGCGCGGCTCGCAGCGATCCTGGGCGAAGCGGCAGGGCCGGTGCCGGTCATGGCAGATACCTGGCAGGAAGCGCTGGGACTCGCCGCCAAGGGCGCGCCGGTGGCGCTGGTCCTGCCGCTCGAAACCGGGTTCGCCAACGATGACATCGAGCTTGTCACCGAACAGGACATCCTGGGCGACCGGCTGGTGCGCCGCAAAAGGCGCCGCAAGGGCGCGGATGCCTTCCTCGCGGAACTGTCCGCGCTCACCCCCGGCGATCTCGTCGTCCACATGGACCACGGGATCGGGCGCTACATCGGCCTGCAATCGATCCCCGTGGGCGACAGCCCGCACGACTGCGTAGCGCTGGAATATGCGGGCGGCGACAAGCTTTACGTGCCGGTCGAGAACATCGACGTCCTCAGCCGCTATGGCAGCGATGCAGAAAGCGTCGCGCTCGACCGGCTGGGGGGCGAGGCCTGGCAAAAGCGCAAGAGCCGGCTCAAGGAACGCATCCGCGAGATCGCGCATGAGTTGCTGCGCACCGCCGCCATGCGCGCGCTGCGCCAGGCGCCGATCCTTCCCGTCGAACAGGCCAGCTACGACCAGTTTTCCGAACGCTTCCCGTGGGCCGAGACCGAGGACCAGGAACGCGCGATCGAGGACGTGCTGGAAGACCTTGCCGCAGGCACCCCGATGGACCGCCTGGTCTGCGGCGATGTCGGCTTTGGCAAGACCGAGGTCGCGCTGCGCGCCGCCTTCGTCGCGGCGATGGCCGGGCACCAGGTGGCGGTGATCGCCCCCACCACCCTGCTGGCGCGCCAGCACTTCACCGGATTTTCAGAGCGCTTTGCGGGCTTCCCGCTCAAGGTCGGGCGGCTGTCGCGCCTCGTCGGGGAAAAGGAAGCCAAGGCCACCCGCGAAGGGCTGGCCGAGGGCACCATGGACATCGTGGTCGGCACCCACGCGCTGCTGTCCAAAACACTGAAGTTCAAGCAACTTGGCCTGGTCATCGTCGACGAGGAGCAGCGCTTTGGCGTGGGCCACAAGGAGGCGCTGAAGCAGTTGCGCTCCAACGTCCACGTCCTCACCCTCACCGCCACGCCGATCCCGCGCACGCTCCAGATGGCAATGTCGGGCCTGCGCGAGCTGTCCACCATCCAGACCCCGCCGGTCGACCGCCTGGCGGTACGCACCTACGTGATGGAATGGGACGACATGGTGATGCGCGAGGCCCTGCTGCGCGAACACCACCGCGGCGGGCAGAGCTTCATCGTCGTCCCCCGCATCGCCGACATGGAGGCTGTGGAGGCCTGGCTGCGCGAATTCGTGCCCGAAATCCGCCACGTCAGCGCCCACGGCCAGATGGCGGCCAGCGAAGTGGAAGAGCGGATGAGCGCCTTCTACGAGAAGAAGTACGAAGTGCTGCTGGCCACTACCATCGTCGAAAGCGGGCTGGACATCCCTTCCGCCAACACGATCATCATCCACCGCGCCGACCGGTTCGGCCTCGCCCAGCTTTACCAGCTGCGCGGGCGGGTCGGGCGCTCGAAATTGCGCGCCTATGCCTACCTGACCACGCCCGCCGACACGCAATTGTCGGAAGTGGCGGAAAAGCGGCTGAAGGTGCTGGGCGATCTCGATTCGCTGGGCGCGGGTTTCCAGCTCGCCAGCCACGATCTCGACATTCGCGGCGCGGGCAACCTGCTTGGCGATGAACAGTCCGGCCACATCCGCGAGGTCGGGTTCGAACTGTACCAGTCGATGCTGGAGGACGCGATCCTCGCCGCCAAGGCGGGCGACATGGGACTGGCCAAGGAACGCCACGCGCTCTCGCCGCAGATCACGGTCGATGCGCCGATCATGATTCCGGAAAACTACGTGCCGGACCTTGCGGTGCGCATGGCGCTCTACCGCCGCCTCAACGATGCCGAGGACACGCGCGAGATCGAGGCGCTGTCGGCGGAAATGATCGACCGCTTCGGCCCCCTGCCCGCGCCGACCGCGAACCTCGTCAAGCTCATCCAGATCAAGCGCCAGGCAATCGAGGCGAACATCGCCAAGATCGACGTCGGCGCCAAGGGCACCCTCGTCAGCTTCCACGAGGACCGCTTCCCCGATCCCGCCGGCCTGATCGCCTATGCCGAGCGCCTGCAAGGCACGATCAAGCTGCGCCCCGACAGCAAGATCGCCGTCACCCGCGCCTGGGGCAGCGCCGAAGCGCGGCTCAACGGCCTGTTCCAGCTGACCAAGGGGCTGAGCGGGATTGCGCGCAAGGCGAAGGGCTAAGGCCCGCCCGCCCCCGCCTTCCAGGTTCCGTTCGGGTCGAGCGCAGTCGAGACACGCTGGCGCCAAGGTGTCTCGACTGCGCTCGACCCGAACGGAGACATTACCAGGCTAGTCGGAACTCACCGCGCCTCCGCCAGCGCCGCGAAGTCCTCCGCGCTGAGCGGCTGGGCGCGCAGGAATCCCTGATAGCTGGAGCAGCCCTCGGCCGCGACCAGCGCGCGCTGGGCTTCGCTTTCCACGCCTTCCGCGATCACTTTCAGCTCCAGCGCCCCGGCCATGGCGATGATCGCGCGCAGCACGGCAAGGTCGCGTGAGGAGCCCGCGATCCCGTCGATCATCGCCCGGTCGAGCTTGAGGTAGTGAAGCGGCAGCAGCTTGAGATAGCGGAAGTTGCAGAACCCCGCCCCGAAATCGTCGAGCGCCACGCGCATGCCACGCGCGGTCAGCCGCCCCAGCACCTGCGCCGCGTGGGCCGCGTCGGCCAGCAGCACCTGCTCGGTCACTTCCAGCGTCAGCCGCCAGGCGGGAAAGCCACAGCTTTCCGCCAGGGCCGCGAAATCGCCCGCGAAATCGCCCTGCGCCAGATCGCTGGGCGTGACATTGAGCGACAGCCGCAGATCCATCGGCCAGCCCCGCGCCCCGGTCAGCGCCAGCCGCGCGATGTGGCGCGAAAGCTGGGCCACGTGGTCCGCCCGCTCGGCAATCGCGAACAGCGCGCCCGCGCCGATTCGCCCAAGCTGCGGATGGTTCCAGCGCGCCAGCGCCTCGCCCCCCACCAGGCGGTCGTCCAGGCAACCGAACTGCGGCTGGTAGACCACTTCGATTTCATCCCCGTCGAGCGCGCGCAGCAGGTCGCTTTCCAGTTGGGCGGCGCTGCGCCCGGCGCGGGTCGCCTCGCCATCGGCCCACAGCAGGCGTCGCCCCGGATGGGCCATCACGCTGGACAGGGCGTGGCCAAGCCGGTCGAGCATCGAATCCGCGCTCTCCCCGTCCAGCCCCCGCAGCAGCGCACCGCGCGGCGACAGCCGCACCGTGGTGCCCGCGCAAGGGATCGGGCGGGCCAGCGCATCGAGCAACCCTGCGGCGGCGACTTGCCAGCGCTCGCGGCTGCAGGGCTCGCTGGTCAGGAGAAGGAACTGCCCGCCCCCGCTGCGCGCGGCGATCCAGCCACCTTCCAGTTCGTCTCCCGCAAAGTGCTTCAGCCGGATCGCGACTTCGGCCAGCGCGGCATCGCCTACCGCCGCGCCGTAAGCGATGTTGACCGCATCGAACCGGCGCAGGCCGACCACCAGGCCGTGGGCCTGCTCCCCCCGCGCCAGCCACTGCGCCAGGCGCCGACGCGCAGCCTCGCGGCCGATCAGGCCGGTCACCGCATCGCGGCTGTCATCGCTGTCGTCGCGCACAAAGCCTTCCATGGCCGCCCGCCTAGCACCCAAGTGCCTACCAAAGCGTTGGCGTCCGGGCCGATCCGGCGATTGCCAAACCCGCCCTTCCCCCATATCCACCGCTGCCATGAGCAAGAGCCTGCGTCTCGCCCTCCTTCCATCGGAGACCGCCCGGGCGGAAGAAGCCGCCGCCGCGCTGGCCGAGGCGCACGATTTCGTGCCGCTGGAGGAAGCCGATGTAGCCGTGGTGCTGGGCGGCGACGGGCACATGCTCCACGTCCTCCACCAGATGCTCGACATGGGCCGGGTGATCCCCGCCTATGGCCTGAATCTCGGCACGGTCGGCTTCCTGATGAACAAGCCCAAGTCGAACCGCGCCCTGGCCGAACGGGTTGCCCGTGCCAGGCCGCTCGCCGTCACGCCGCTGTCGATGACGGCAACCACCGGGAGCGGCACCGAACAGACCTTCTGCGCGATCAACGAGGTGTCGCTGCTGCGCGAAACCCGCCAGACCGCGCTGCTGGAAGTGTCGGTCAACGGCAAGGTGCGTATCCCGGCGCTGGCCTGCGACGGCATCCTGGTGGCGACTCCGGCGGGTTCGACCGCCTACAACCTGTCCGCCAACGGCCCGATTCTCCCGCTTGGCTCGGCCATGCTGGCACTCACCCCGATCAGTCCGTTCCGCCCCCGCCGCTGGCGCGGGGCGATTCTGCCCGATCATTACGAGATCGCCTTCCGCGTGCTCGATCCCGAAAAGCGCCCGGTCGCCGCCGTCGCCGACCAGAAGGAACTGCGCGACATCCTGGCCGTGAAGGTCAAGGTCGCGCGCGCACAGCAGCTGACCCTGTTGTTCGACCCCGGCAAGACGCTGGAAGAGAGGATTTTTGCCGAACAATTCCAGTTCTGACAAAAAAATCGTGCCGGGGCGTATTGCCAAACTCTCCGGCGCTGTTATAGGCGCGCTCCTGTCCACACGGACTGCTCCCCGATAGCTCAGCGGTAGAGTAGGTGACTGTTAATCACTTGGTCGTAGGTTCGAATCCTACTCGGGGAGCCACTAATTTTCCGGCTGCGGCGAAAGCGCCGCAGGGCGGAAAATCCGGCTCCAGCTTTTGACCCAACGGCGCAGCCAGCACGGCTTGCCGCGTCTCCTGTCGGTCTAGCGCCACGCATCCCGCACCACTTCCATCACGACATATGTCGAAGTGCTGGCGACGTGCGGCAGGGCGGAGATCTTCTCTGCCAGCACCATCCGGTAGCGCTTGATGTCTGCGGTGCGGACTTTCAGCAGATAGTCGAAATTGCTCGCGATCATGTGGCATTCCTCGATCTCGGGCACTTGCAGCACGGCCTGGTTGAACTCCTCCAGCGCCGCCTCGCGGGTGTCGGACAGTTTCACCTCGGTAAAGGCCACATGGTCCATACCCAGCAGCACCGGGTCCAGCACTGCGCGGAAGCCGCGGATATAGCCGCGCTCGGTCAGACGCCGCAGCCGCACCTGGGTCGGCGTCTTTGACAGGCCGATCCGCTCAGCAAGGTCGGTGATCGATATCCGTCCGTCCTGCGCCAGAACATCGATCATGGCCCGGTCATGACGGTCCAGATCACTGTTTGCGGCGAATCTGCTTGCCGATTGGGGCATGGCTTCGGGCCTTTCTGGTAAGATCGCCCGTTTTGATAGCGATGTTTGGTCGGATCGCCCAAGCGCCAAATGCTATCCTCCGCCGATGTCCAGCGACCGCCCTTACGAGGCCTTTGCCCGTTTCGCCCCGCCGCTTCATGCCTGCGATCCCTTGCGCGCGGCGATCACTGCCTTGCACCGCCGGCCCGAGCCTGACTGCGTTCCCCCGCTGGCGCGTGCCGCGCAGGTGGATGCAGAGACCCGCGCCGCGATCGCCGCCACGGCGCGCCAATTGGTGGAACGGCTGCGCGCCGCCCACCGCCCCGGCGGGGTTCAGGCGCTGGTCCAGGAATTCTCGCTCTCCAGCCGCGAGGGCGTGGCGCTGATGTGCCTGGCCGAGGCCCTGCTGCGCATTCCCGACGACGCCACCCGCGATGCGCTGATCCGCGACAAGCTGGCCGGCGGCGACTGGCAGGCGCACCTGGGATCGGGCCGCTCGCTGTTCGTCAATGCCGCGACCTGGGGACTGGTCCTCACCGGCAAGCTCGCCGCCAGCGTCGACGACAGCGGCCTTGCCGCCTCGCTCACCCGGCTGGTCGCGCGGCTGGGCGAGCCGGTGGTGCGGCGCGGGGTCGACGTGGCGATGCGGCTGATGGGCGAGCAGTTCGTGACCGGCCAGACCATCGCCGAGGCGCTGGCCAATGCCCGCAGCCGCGAGGCGCGCGGCTATGGCTTCTCCTACGACATGCTGGGCGAGGCAGCGGCGACGGCAGAGGATGCGGCGGCCTATTGCGCGGCCTACAAGGCGGCGATCCTCGCCATCGGCGCAGCCTCGGCCGGGCGCGGGGTCCATGGCGGCCCCGGCATCTCGATCAAGCTCTCCGCGCTCCATCCGCGCTACGCCCGCGCGCAGGCGGACCGGGTGATGGCTGAGCTGCTGCCGCGCCTGCGCGACCTCGCCCTGCTGGCACGCAGCCATGACATGGGCCTCAACATCGATGCGGAAGAGGCCGACCGGTTGGAGCTGTCGCTGAACCTGCTGGAGGCGCTAGCGCTTGATCCCGAACTGGCGGGTTGGGATGGCCTCGGCTTCGTCGTCCAGGCCTATCAGAAGCGCTGCCCAGCGGTGATTGACTGGATCGTCGCCCTCGCCCGCCGATCGGGCAAGCGGATCATGGTGCGGCTGGTCAAGGGCGCCTACTGGGATGCGGAGATCAAGCGCGCGCAGGTCGATGGGCTGGCCGACTTTCCAGTCTACACTCGCAAGGTCCACACTGACGCCGCCTATCTTGCGTGCGCCCGCCAGCTGCTGGCCGCGCGCGATGCGGTGTTCCCCCAATTCGCCACCCACAACGCCCAGACCGTGGCCTCGGTACTGGCCTTCGCCGGCCCGGACTTCACCCCCGGGGACTACGAATTCCAGTGCCTCCACGGCATGGGCGAGCCGCTTTACGATCAGGTCGTTGGCCGCGAAGGCCTGAACCGCCCGTGCCGGATCTACGCCCCCGTGGGCACGCACGAGACGCTGCTGGCCTATCTGGTGCGCCGCCTGCTGGAAAACGGCGCCAATTCCTCGTTCGTCCACCGCATCGCCGATCCGGAGGTGCCGGTGGAGGAACTGATCGCCGATCCCGCCGAAGCCGTGCTGGCCATGCCGGAGCCGGGAGCGCCGCATCCGGCGATTGCCTTGCCCAGCGCGCTCTACGCCGAGCGGCGCAATTCCGCCGGGCTCGACCTGTCGAACGAGGCGGTCCTGGCCGAACTGGGCGAAGCGCTGCGGGAGTCTGCCCGCGAAGACTGGCGCGCCGGACAGTCGGTCGATGGAACCGATCCCGAGCAAATCCGCAACCCCGCCGATCACGGCGACATCGTCGGCCATGTCTGGCCAATGAGCGAGGATCAGGCTCTGCAGACAGCCACCCGCGCCGCCGCATCCGGCTGGGCCGCCACCCCGCTGGACCAGCGCTGCGCCATGCTGGAACGCGCCGCTGACGCCATGGAGGCGCAGATACCGCGCCTGATGGGCCTGATCATGCGCGAGGCTGGCAAGTCCGCCGCCAATGCCATTGCGGAGGTGCGCGAAGCGGTCGACTTCCTGCGCTATTACCCGCAGCAGGCGCGGCTTTCCTGCGAACAGGCGGCGGCGCTGGGGCCGGTGGTCTGCATCAGCCCCTGGAATTTCCCGCTGGCGATCTTCACCGGGCAGGTCGCCGCCGCGCTGGCGGCGGGCAACCCGGTGCTGGCCAAGCCATCGAGCGAAACCCCGCTGATCGCCGCAGAGGCCGTGCGCCTGCTCCACGGCGCAGGCGTGCCGCAGGACGCGCTGCACCTTGTCCCCGGCGGCGGCGCGATTGGTGCCGCGCTGGTCGGCGCGCCGGAAACGGCGGGCGTGGTCTTCACCGGTTCGACCGGGGTAGCCCGTTCGATCCAGCGCCAGCTTGCCGGGCGCCTCTCTCCCCATGGCGCGCCGATCCCGCTGATTGCCGAGACCGGCGGGCAGAACGCGATGGTGGTCGACAGCTCCGCGCTCACCGAGCAGGTGGTGGCCGACGTGCTCGCCTCGGCCTTCGACAGCGCCGGACAGCGTTGCTCGGCGTTGCGCGTGCTGTGTTTGCAGGAAGACGTGGCCGACCGCACGCTCGCCATGCTGAAAGGAGCGATGGCGCAGCTGCGGGTGGGCAGCACCGACCGGCTGGAAGTCGATGTCGGCCCGGTCATTTCAGAGCGGGCGCAGCGCGGGATCCTTGCTCATATCGAGGCGATGCGCGCGCGCGGCCACCGGGTGACGCAGGTGCCGCTCGGCATCCAGGCCGCGCGGGGCACCTTCGTCGCCCCGACGCTGATCGAGATAGAATCGATTGCCGAACTGGAAACCGAAGTGTTCGGCCCCGTGCTTCACGTCGTGCGGTTCCGTGGCGACCGGCTGGGCGCGCTGATCGATGCCATTAACGCGACCGGTTACGGCCTGACATTCGGGCTGCACACCCGGATGGATGCCACCGTGGAGCGGGTGACCGCGCGGGTCGCTGCGGGCAACCTCTACGTCAACCGCAACATGATCGGCGCGGTGGTGGGCGTGCAGCCGTTCGGCGGGCGCGGCCTGTCCGGGACCGGGCCGAAGGCCGGGGGCCCGCTCTACGTGCCGCGCCTGACGCGGGATGGCAGGGCAGTGCTGCCCGGCTCCCCGGCCGAGGCCGATCCGGCGCTGGCAGCCCTTGCCGATTGGGGCGCCGGAACGGGGCTGGATGTGCCGCTTCCGCAAGGCTCGCGGCTGGTCCAGGCCTGCGAACTGCCCGGCCCGGTCGGTGAGCGCAATGTCCTGCGCTTTCACCCGCGCGGCCGGATCGGGTTGCTGGCAGCGAGCGAGACGGCACTGTGGAGCCAGATCGCGGCGGTGCTGGCGACCGGCAACGTGGCCGTGGTCGTGCGCGGCAATCCTGACGTGCCCGCGCTGGCGCGCCTCCCCGCCATGCTGCGGAGCCGGATTGTCGTCACCGGCGAAAGTCTCACGGAGGCACCGGACCTCTCCGCCGCGCTGGTCGAAGGGCCGGACGATCTGGTCCGCGCCGCTTCCCGTGAACTGGCCGCACGCGATGGCGCGGTCGTCACCCTGCACACTGCGCTGCCCGGTGCCGGCGGGCCGCTCTGGCCGCTCCACCTGTTGCTCGAAGAGGTAACGCTGTCCGTCAACACCACGGCGGCGGGCGGGAACGCCAGCCTGATGGCGCTGGCCTGAGGCGGCTCAGCCCAGCAGCAGGCGGCTCCCCGCCCAGATGGTCAGCGCGGCGGTCAGCCAGCGGATCACGCGTTCGGGCAGCCAGCGCAGCGCCAGCAGGCTGCCAAGCTGGCCGCCCAGCACCACCGCGATCAGCAGCGGCAGTGCGCCCGAAAGGGCCAGGCCGAATGTCTGCGGTCCGCTCTTGGCGAGCTGTCCGGCAAGCCCCGCCAGCGAATTGATCAGGATGAACAGGCTGGTCGTGGCCGCGATCCGCCGCGCGCCCTGCCAGCGGGTCAGGTGGAGCAGCGGAGCGAGGAAGATCCCGCCGCCGATCCCGACCAGCCCGGCCAGGTAGCCAAGCGGACCTGCGACAAGCGGCATCAGCCGCGCGGCGCGGGTGGGCTCGCCCTCGTCGCTTCGCGGCAGGAACAGCGCCAGCCCCGCAGCCACCAGGCTGAGGCCCAGCAGGATCAGAAACGTTGCCTCGCGGATCGGGGTCAACCCGCCCAGAAACGCCAGCGGCGCGGCGACCAGCGCCAGCAGCAGTGCCCGCTTCCACGGCATTTCACCCGCGCGGGCAAACCGGATCGTGCTGCCCGTCACCACCACCACGTTGCAGCACAGGCTGACAATCGGCAGCAGCCGGTAATCGAACCCCGCCAGCGAAAGTAGCGCGTTATAGGTCGAGCCCCCGCCGAACCCGACCGAGGCGTAGAGCAGCGCGGTGCTGAAAAAGGCGGGGGGCAGCCAGTCCATGATCAAACCGGCCGGCGCAGCGCGGATGCCAACAGGCTCCCCTCCCGCCTGCGGGAGGGGCCGGGGAAGGGAATGTTCGTCAACCAAGGGTACGGGGAAAGCACAACACGCCCTCCCCTAACCCCTCCCGCAGGCGGGAGGGGGATTTGTGGTGCGATGCTTTCGCATCGCGCCTGCATCACCCGGCGGCGCCGTGGCAGTGCTTGTACTTCTGGCCCGAACCGCAGGGGCACGGCGCGTTGCGCGACAGGCCAAGGTGGGCGTAGGGATCCTCGCTTCCCTGGGCCAGCGCGAGCGGTTCGGCCGCGCCCAGCATGCCCATCATCGCGTCGGCCCCGGCCATGCGCTGGCCGCTGGCGTCGTTCTCGCCAGTGAAGGGATCGATGTGGGTGGTCAGGAAGTCCGGCAGGTCCGGCAGGGTGGCAGGCTCCGGCATCCGCAGCTCGGCGTTCATCAGGATGCGGGTCACGTCCTCGCGGATCGCTTCCAGCATGCGTTCGAACAGGCCAAAGGCTTCCTGCTTGTACTCGTTGATCGGGGTCTTCTGGGCATAGGCGCGCAGGAACACCACCTGGCGCAGCGCATCGAGCGTGGCGAGGTGCTCCTTCCAGTAATGGTCGAGCCGCTCCAGCAGCACCTGCTTCTCGATCTGCCGCCAGACCGTGTGGTCCTCGCCCATCTTGGCGGCCATCCTGGCGTCGGCAGCCTCGGCAATACGTTCTTCGAAAACGTCAGGCTCGATCCCGTCTTCCTTGAGCCATTCCTCGAACGGCGGATCGATTCCCAGCACTTCGATCGAGCGCGCGCGCAGGCCTTCCAGATCCCACTGCTCGGGATAGGATCCCGGCGGGCAGGCGCTGCCGACCAGGCTGTTGACGGTATCGTGGCGCATGTCGACCACCACGTCGTCGATCGCCTCGGCGTCCATGATGTCGGCGCGCTGTTCGTAGATCACCTTGCGCTGGTCGTTCATCACGTCGTCGTATTCGACGACCTGCTTGCGCACGTCGTAGTTGCGCGCCTCGACCTTCTTCTGCGCGGTTTCGATCGCCTTCGACAGCCAGCGTGATCCGATCGCCTCGCCATCGGCGAGGTTGGAGTTCATCATCTTGGAGAACAGCGTATCCGGACCGAAGATGCGCAGCAGGTCATCCTCGAGGCACAGGTAGAACTTGGAGAGACCCGGGTCACCCTGACGGCCCGAACGCCCGCGCAGCTGGTTGTCGATGCGGCGGCTTTCGTGGCGTTCGGTGCCGATCACGC
>CALMJG010000029.1 GCA_937864195.1 uncultured Novosphingobium sp. | reverse complement strand
AATCGATGGTCGGCTTCCTGCCGCGCACCCACGGTTCGGCGCTGTTCACCCGCGGTGAAACCCAGTCGATCTGCACCACCACCCTTGGCACCAAGGACAGCGAGCAGATGATCGACGGGCTGGAAGGCCTGTCCTATTCGCGCTTCATGCTGCACTACAACTTCCCGCCCTATTCGGTCGGCGAAGTGGGCCGCTTCGGCGCTCCCAGCCGCCGCGACACCGGCCACGGCAAGCTGGCCTGGCGCGCGCTCCAGGCGGTGCTGCCCAGCAAGGAAGAGTTCCCCTACACGATCCGCGTGGTCTCGGACATCACCGAGTCCAACGGTTCCTCCTCGATGGCGACCGTCTGCGGCGGCGCGCTGGCGATGATGGACGCGGGCGTGCCGCTGAAGCGCCCGGTTTCGGGCATCGCGATGGGCCTGATCCTCGAAGGCGACGAGTTCACCGTGCTGTCCGACATTCTGGGTGACGAAGATCACCTGGGCGACATGGACTTCAAGGTGGCCGGCACCAGCGAAGGCATCACCACGATGCAGATGGACATCAAGGTGGCCGGCATCACGAAGGAAATCTTCGCCGCCGCGCTGAACCAGGCCAAGGGCGGCCGCGCCCACATCCTGGGCGAGATGACCAAGGCGCTGGGCTCTGCCCGCACCGAACTGTCGGCCCATGCCCCGCGCATCGAGACGATCCAGATCGACAAGTCGAAGATCCGTGACGTCATCGGCACCGGCGGCAAGGTGATCCGCGAGATCGTCGCCGAAACCGGCGCGAAGGTGGACATTGATGATGAGGGCGTGATCAAGATCTCGTCGTCCGACCTTAGCCAGATCGAAGCCGCCAAGAACTGGATCCTCGGCATCGTCGAGGAACCGGAAGTCGGCAAGATCTACAACGGCAAGGTCGTCACGATCGTCGACTTCGGCGCTTTCGTGAACTTCATGGGCGGCAAGGACGGCCTGGTCCACGTTTCGGAAATGCGCAACGAGCGCGTCGAGAAGCCGACCGATGTCGTCTCCGAAGGCCAGGAAGTGAAGGTCAAGGTCCTCGAAGTCGATCCGCGCGGCAAGGTTCGCCTGTCGATGCGCGTCGTCGACCAGGAAACCGGCGCCGAGCTGGAAGACACCCGTCCGGCCCGCGAACCGCGCGAGCCCCGTGGTGACCGCGGCGACCGTGGCGGCGACCGCCGTGGTCCCCGCGGCGATCGCGGCCCGCGCCGCGAGGGTGGTGACCGTGGTCCCCGCCGTGAAGGCGGCGATCGCGGCCCGCGCCGTGACCGTGAAGAGGGCGGCAATCCGGATCACCTGCCGGCCTTCCTCAAGGGCGACGACTAAGCACCGTCTCCCGTTCGGGAAATTCAGGAAGGGGGTCGCTGCGGCGGCCCCCTTTTTGCTTGCAAGACGGGGACTTGCGCGGAACATATCGGCAGGCGCGCACCTTTGCCCGATGCGAGGAACACCCGATGAAGAAGCTTGCCCTGCTTGGCGCTGCGGCCCTTGCCGCGCTTGCCGTTCCCTCTGCCTTGCAGGCCAGTGCCGACACGACCTGCTATCCCGAGTGGCGGCTCGACATCCGCGACCTCGGCTGCGCCGGCAAGGCGGCGATTTCGCCCGGCAACGATACCCGGATCAACCTGCTGCTGCTGCTGCGCGACCGGCAGGGCATCGCCGCGAAGAACCTGACACTGCCCAAGCCCGGCTGGGACGAGGCAGGCTATGGCGGCACCTTCTTTGACTGGAACTACCTGCGCGCGACCTTCTATCCGCGCCCCGAGACCAGCGGGGAGGCAAGCTATGGAGGATCGCGCTGCGACAGCGTGAGCGCCGCCGCCCCGGCCTTCGAGGCCGCGCTGGCTGCCAACCGCGCGCTGGGGGAGGGGGAGCGCAGCGTCCTTGCCGCAGCGCGCGGGCGGCTGGCTCAGACCTGCTCTTCCGCCGAGAACCTCAGCCCCTGGCCCGATGCTGCCGTGACCAGCGCGGCGGGGCGCAATTTCCTGGGCTACCTCAAGGCCGCCGACGCCTTCTACGGCGCGCGCTGGGACGAGGCGACTCCGGCCTTTGCCGCGCTGGCCGGCGGTGCCAGCGATCCGTGGGTGCGCGAGGCGGCGAGCTACATGGTCGGGCGCAGCGCGCTCAATGCGGCGCAGGACAAGGCCTTCGACGAATGGGGCGGGTTCGGCGGCCCGGCCAGGGTCGACAAGGCTGCCGCCACTGCCGCGCGCGATGGCCTTGCTTCCTACCTCAAGGCCTGGCCGCAGGGGCGTTACGCCGATTCCGCGCGTGGCCTGCTGCGGCGGGTGCTCTGGCTGGAAGGCGATCTCTCCGGCCTGTCCGGCGAATACGACCGCCTGCTTGCCGCCGCTCCGGCGGGCGAGGACGCGGCGGCGGAACTGATCCAGGAAATCGACAACAAGTTCCTGATGACCAAGGACGCTGCCAGGGCCAGCGCCAGTCCCATGCTGCTCGCGACGCTCGACCTGATGGCGCTGCGCTCGTGGGAGGTCGATCCGGAAACCGGCGAGACGGTTGCGGCCAAGGGCACGATCAGCGCCGACGAACTGGCCAGCCAGCAGGCCGCGTTTGCCACCTGGCCCGAGCTCTATGCCTTCCTCCAGGCAAACCACGCCTATTACGCGGCGGGGGATATGCGCTCGGTCCTGCGGCTGCTGCCCGACGATGCGCGGCAGAAGCGCTATGGCCCGCTTGCCTTCAGCCGCCAGGTGCTGCGCGGCATGGCGCTGGCCCAGCTGGACGATCCCAACGAAAGCGGCTTCTGGCGCGAACTGCTGGGCGGGGCCGATCCGCTGCATCAGCGCCCGCTGGTCGAACTGGCCCTGGCCATGAGCCTTGAGCGCGACGGCAAGCTGGCCGAGGTTTTTGCCAGGGAATCGCCGGTCGGCGATACCAATGTGCGGTCGCAGCTGCTCCAGCATTCCGCCGGGCCGGACCTGCTGCGGGCCGAGGCAGGCAATGCCGCGCGGCCCGCACGCGAGCGGGACATCGCCCTGTTCACCCTGCTCTACAAGCAGCTGACGCGGGGCCGCTATGCCGCCTTCGCCAGCGACATGGCGCTTGTGGCGCGGGGGGCAAACGCGGATGCCGGCCTGTGGTCGTTCACCAACCAGGAAGAGATCCCGGTGGGCCTGTTCCGCGCGGGCCGGGTCAGTGATGGCTACCCATGCCCGGCGCTGGTCCAGACCGCGCGGACGCTGGCGGCCAAGCCATCGGACGTGAAAGCGCGGCTGTGCCTGGGCGATTTCCTTCGGTTGGGCGGTTTCGACGATTTCGACACGCTCGATGCGCGGCCCGACAAGCGCGACCTTGGCGGGGCAGCCAATGAGTTCCCCGGCCAGCCGCTGCAGCGCGCGGCGATCTATGCCGCCATCATGGACGACAAGGCCGCCGCGCCCGGCGATCGGGCCTATGCGCTCTACCGCGCGGTGCGCTGCTATGCCCCGGCCGGCAACAATGGCTGCGGGGGCGAGGGCGTGGAACAGTCGGTCCGGCGCGGCTGGTTCCAGCGCTTGAAGCGCGATTATCCGGGCAGCCCGTGGGCCAGAAAACTCAGCGTCTACTGGTAGGTCGCCGCGCCGTTCTGGCGGGCGCGCTCGCGGCGGTGGCCTGCGCGCCGCGCGGGGAAAGCCGCGTCGATCCGCGCCGCTACCGCGCCTTCTTCCTCTGGGCCGGGGTGCGCGCGCCTGACTGGCTGGGCGAGGCGGAAGAGGTCTACGTGCTGATGGGCGAGGTGCGGGCGGGCGATCCCGATGGAATCGTGCCGCTGCGCCCCCAGCCGCCGCGCGCAGTAAGGCCGCGCCTGTGGCTGACCCTGCGGGCAGAACGGCTGGACTGGGGGGAGGGGGTCTATGCGCGCCTGCTGGGCGAACTGCGGCGCTGGGAAGCGCTCGGCAACCGCGTGACGGGCCTCCAGATTGATTTCGACGCGGCAACGCGCGGGCTGGAGGGCTACGCCGCGTTCCTGGCCGCGCTGCGCCGCCGTCTCCCGCCGCGCTGGCGGCTGTCGATCACCGGCCTGCTCGACTGGAGCGCGCACGGCACGGTTGCGCTGGGCAGCCTGGCCGGAGTGGTCGACGAGATGGTGGTGCAAACCTATCAGGGCCGCGCGACCATCCCGCGCTACGCCGATTACCTGGCGCGGATGGAACGGGTGCCGGTGCCGTGGAAGGTCGGCCTGGTCGAGGGCGGCGAGTGGCGGGAACCGGCGGGGCTTGCCGCGCACCCGCTGTTTCGCGGCTATGTGGTATTCCTGGTGGACCGCGCCGGGCAGCAGTGATGCCCTGATTCAAGCCGCCAGCGCCGCAGGCGCGCAGTCTTCGGGCTGGGCGATGCAGATCCGGTTGCGGCCTTCCTGCTTCGCCCGGTACAGCGCGGCGTCCGCCGCCTTCAGCGCGCGGCGCGGATCGCCGCAGGCGAAGACATCCGCGATCCCGCCGGAAAAGGTGATCTGCCCGAACGGCACGTCGGTCGCCCGGTTGACCAGCCGCCGCTCGGCCAGTTGCTCGCGCAGCTTGTCCAGCCTTTCCAGCGCCTGTTCGGCTGTGCAATCGCGGAACAGCAGCACGAATTCCTCGCCGCCGTGGCGGGCGACATGGCAGCTGTCGCCCGAGATGCGGGCGAGGGATTCGGCGACGACTTTCAGCACCCGGTCGCCTGCGTCATGGCCGTGGGTATCGTTGACCGCCTTGAAATGGTCGATGTCGCAGAAGGCCACGCTCAGGGCCTCGGCGGCAGCGCGGGCCTGGCGGAATTCGTCGGCAAACCGGGCTTCGAAGGCACGGCGGTTGGGCAGGCCCGTCAGGTGGTCCTCTTCCGCGCTGCGCCGCGCTTCGTCGAGCCGCTTCCGGAGGGTCCGGGTCTGAGCCTCGCTGCGCAGCATCTGCTGTTCGATCCCGCGCGTGCGCTTCAGCATCACCCGGGCGATCGTTGCCAGTTCGGAAATGACCGCGCCCGCGCGGGTCACCTGCTCCAGTTCGGTGACGTGCTCCTCCAGCGCCGAATGATATTCGCTGGTGGCCTGGTGGGCATCGCGGCTGGTCTTGCCGAATTCGTCGATGGTCGTCTCGAGCCGCTGCATCAGCCTGGTCAGCGTGGCGATCTCCGCGTCGATCTCGTCGGGCCGGGTGAGGACTTCGTCCAGCCATGCGAGCGTCACCGGCTTGCGCGCCTGCATCTGCCGGTCGATCAGCCGCGCCAGCTGCGGATCGGCGCCCGACAGGTAATTCCAGGCGATGGTCAGCGTGTTCGCGCTCACCTCCAGCTGGTGGTAGGACAGGAACGAGCCGATTTCCTCCAGCTGGCGCAGGCGCGGCGGCTCGGGGCGTTCACTCTGGAGCGGGGGGGCGGCGGCGTGCCGGCCTGCGGTGCGGCCGGCTCCGAGGCCCAGCCAGCCGAAAAGCCCGCCAGAAGATCGGGCCAGCGAAGGATCATGCGCGGTCATGCCATGGTTAACGGACGGCGCGGCGGGTTTTTAAGCCCGCACCGCCGTGCGCTGACTGGCCGGGCCGAAAATCCCGAAGCCTAGCGGACCCGCGGTCCGCCGAACGGCATCGGCGGGGTCGGGCGGCGATGGCCGCGCGGCAGCTGGGCCTGGAAGGCGCGCCCGCAATGCTCCACGCAATAGGGGAAGCCGGGGTTCACCTTCTCACCGCAGAAGTGGAAGTCCGGTTCGCCCGGGTGGCCCATCGGCCAGCGGCAGATCCGGTCATTGAGATCGAGCAGGCTGGTCTTGCCGGCGATTTCCGGGCTGGGCTTGGCCGGAACCAGGCGGCGCGGCGGCGCGGGCGGGATCGGCGCCTGCTGATCGCCGGGGCCCTGGCGCAGGAAGCCGCCGGGACCGACCGAAACGATTCGCGGCTGGGGCGGTGCCGGGGGCGCATCGCCCATTGGGGCGGCGGCAACCGGGGCCGGGGCAGGCGGGCGCGGGGCGGCGATCGGTGCGGCCGCAGCGACCGGCGCGGGGCGCGGCGCGGGCGCGGCGCGCTGCACAGGCTCAGCCGCTGGCTTGACCGGCTTGGCCGCAGGTGCGGGGCTTTCCGCTTTTTCGTTTGCTTTCACAGGGCTGGGACGGGCCTTCAGGCCCAGGCGGTGCGCCTTGCCGATCACGGCGTTGCGGCTGACCCCGCCGAGCACTTCGGCGATCTGGCTGGCGGTGGAGCCGCCTTCCCACATCTTGGTCAGCTTTTCGATCCGTTCGTCGGTCCAGCTCATCTGCGTTCCACTTCCTTCGACGCGCCCAGCGCGGGCGCGCGCTTGCCTTGCGGCCGGTGTGCGGATAGTCGCCACACCATGTCCGATCAACCTGTTCCTGCATCCGCAGCCCCGCCAAGCCCCCCGCCCATGGGCAACAGTGCGAGTAGCGGCTTTCCGGCCCAGGGAGTGCCCGTGATCCACCAGGTCAACTGGCTGGGGCTCTGGACGCTCTATATGAAGGAAGTGCGCCGATTTTTCAAGGTGCAGACCCAGACGATCTGGGCGCCGGCGATCACCACCCTGCTGTTCCTGGTGATCTTCACGGTCGCCATGGGGCGCGAGGGGCGGATGGTGCTTGGCGTCAATTTCGCCACCTTCATCGCGCCCGGACTGATCGCGATGGGGATGATGCAGAACGCCTTCGCCAATGCCAGCTTCAGTTTCCTGGCCGGCAAGATCCAGGGCACGATCATCGACTACCTGATGCCGCCGCTTTCGGAAGGCGAACTGATGTTGGCGATGAGCGCCGCCGCAGTGACCCGTTCGGTGCTGGTCGGGCTGGCGCTGGCCGCCGCGATGCTGCTGTGGCCGGGAGTGCACCTGGGCATGGCCCACCCCTGGGCCGTCGCCTGGTTCGGCCTGATGGGCGCGATCCTGCTGTCGCTGATCGGCCTGCTGACCTCGCTTTGGGCGGAAAAGTTCGATCACAACGCGGCGGTGACCAACTTCGTGATCGCCCCGCTGTCGCTGCTGTCTGGCACCTTCTACGTGATCGACAACCTGTCGCCCGCGTTCCAGGCGGTCAGCCGGCTCAATCCCTTCTTCTACGTGATTTCGGGCTTCCGCTTCGGCTTCCTGGGGCAGAGCGACATCGGCTCTACCAACACCGCCGTGCTGCACGGCGCGCTTGGCCTGGGCGTGCTCAACCTGGTGGTTGCGCTGGTGCTCTACCGCCTGCTGCGCAGCGGCTGGAAGCTGAAGAGCTAGGCCTGCCCCCATGATCCAACCCCTGCTGGACCTGCAGCCCACGGCTGACCCCATGCGCTTCCGCCTGGAAGTGACCCCACGAATCTGCGTCGGCGAAGGCCACGTCTTCATGTTCGGCGGCGTCGGCCTTGCCAGCGCGGTCGAGGCGGCCAAGCGCGTGACCGGGCGCGAACTGATCTGGGCGACCGCGCAATACCTCTCCTACGCCCGCCCCGGCTCCATGCTGGAAGTGGACGTGCGCCTGCCGGTGCAGGGCAACAACATCACCCAGGCGGTGATCAACCTGCACTGCGGGGACGAGGTGATCATCTCGGCCACGGCCGCGCTGGGCGACCGGCCGGACTGCCCCGAACACCAGTGGTTCGACCTGCCCGCCATGCCCGCGCCCGAAGACTGCACCCCGTGGAACGTCTGGAACAACCAGACGGGCGAACTGATGCGGCGGCTGGAAATCCGCGTTGCGCCCGGCAGCATTGCGCTCGCGCCGCGCACCGGGGTGCCTGATCCGTCAGGCCGGATGCAGATGTGGATGCGCCCGCGCGAGGATTTTGTGGTCGATGCCACGCTGCTGGCGCTGCTGGGCGATTTCGTGCCGACCGGGGCCGGGGTGGCGCTGGGCATCGATGGCGGCGGCAACAGCCTGGACAATACCCTGCGTTTGCGCCGGGTGGTGCCGACCGACTGGATTCTGTGCGACATCCAGATGAGCAGCGCCGACCGCGGCTTTGCCCATGGCCACCTGCGCCTGTTCTCGCAGGACGGCACGCTGATGGCGACAGCATCGCAATCGCTGGTGCTGCGCTGGCGGAAATGAGGCCCCGGCGGCCCTCAGTGCGTCAGTGAACGGCGCAGCGGATAGCGGGCGCCGTCGAAATCCTCGAACAGTTCGGCCAGGCTGGGGTGATCCACCGGCCCGCCTTCCGCGTCAGCCAGCAGGTTCTGCTGGCTGACGTAGGCGACATAGCTTGCCTCGCCGTTCTCGGCCAGCAGGTGGTAGAACGGCTGTTCGCGGTGCGGCCGCACTTCCTTGGGAATGGCTTCGTACCATTCCTCGCTGTTGGCGAAGACCGGATCGATATCGAACACCACGCCCCGGAAATCGAACACGCGGTGGCGGACGACTTCCCCGATGCCGAACCGCGCGCGGGTGCGCAGCGGGGCATCGACCTTGCGTCCGGCCTGGGCGGAAAAGAAACTCGCGCGATCCATAAGTGCAGATATAGGGCTTGTGCAGGTGCGAAACAACGCCCGCGCGATCTGGTTCCCCCGATTTCGCGGGAAAGGGCTTGGCAAGACCCGCATCATCCGCTAACCGCGCGCTTCTTCGACCAAGACCGCCGCTCACGCGGCACTGGCGATCTCGCGGAGAGGTGGCAGAGAGGTCGAATGCGCCGCACTCGAAATGCGGTGTACGGGCAACCGTACCGTGGGTTCGAATCCCACCCTCTCCGCCAGGTCCTCGCGCCTCCGAACCCGCCTCCCCCTAGATCGCCGCGCAAAGCCCGGGTTTCCTGCCATCTATCGCGGCTGCTCGCGCGCGCCGGAGAGCGATAACGCGCCTCGCGTGAGCTGCTTCACCGCCCCGGCGAGAGCGGAGAGAGAAACCGCCTGCGGAGAGCGGTTCGCATTTCGGGGGCGACTGCTACCCGGCAGGACATTGTGCGAACCCGGAGTACGGACCGCACAAGCCTACGCCTCCGCAAACCCCCGAGCGGTCGCCAGCCTTGCGGGCAGCATGGGCTCATCGTAGCCCTGATCATCACCTCCAGTTCCGATCCGGTCGCGGCGCAAGTCACCGCTTCGATTCTCAACGAGGATGCTGTCACGACCTCTGAACCGTCAAGCTACGCGCCGGCTCGCGGGGGCAATCGGGCATGCCCGGGTTCGTTTTGCAGTTTTTGAGGTCACCCCTCGCGCGGGCTCACGCAGTGGAAAGTTACCGTCCCTCGCTTGACTCTCGCAGGTCGTGACAGATCACGCGAGGCGCACAGGTGAGTCGGACAAAAATGAGGTAATTCAATAGTTGGATTGTCCGCTCGCATTTCCCTTTGGCCATCCCTGGTCGTGACAGCAGCCTGCCAGCAGCCATTCCAATCACGTCCGAGGCCCGATCATGACCTATAAGCCGAACCTGTCCCGTCTTGCCCGGCTTGAGGCTGGCAGCCGCCTGTCTTTGCCCGGACAGGATCCGATGCGGGAAGAGGAACTGCGGATCGAGTTCAGCCAGGAGCTCGGTCCGAAGGATCGCTTCGAACACATCTGGATCGAAGATCTCGCCTACCGGGTCGCGGCGATCGAAGTGCTGCGCGCGCAGATTGCCGGATACCGCACGCGCGTGCTGAGGACCCTGCTTGAGAAGCTCAAAGGCCGCGCGAAGGAGCGCGAAGAGCTCGGTAATACGATCGAAGGCGTGGAGGCGTTCTACGGTCCTGACCTCAGCGAGGCCGAACGTGGTGCGCTGAACCGCTGGGGCCGGTTTGGCCTGGTCCCGGCCGAACTGAACAACTGGCTCGATGATCCGCACTTTGCCTGGCTGCTCGGCAATGTCGATCCGCTTGATATGCACATGCTGCGCCAGTTCCAGCAGCTCGAGCGGGAGGAGGTGCAGGAGCGCGACCGGATCATCCGCCAGTTCGAGCGGCGCCGCCGCCAGGCGGTGATGGATGCCGTGAAGCTGGCTGAAGCGCGTCACCGCTTGGCCCTGCTCGAAGGGGGCGAGGACGCCGCGCTCGCCGCTCCGACCGAAAGCGGCGCGGAAGCCGCCGATGCGAGCGATGAGGTGAACACGGGCGCGGCAAGTGAATGAGACGAAGGGCCGCTCGCAGGCGGCAGCACAGGCGAGCCGGGCCAATGGCGCACGGAGCAAGGGGCCGCGAAGTGCCAGGGGCAAGCGGAGATCGGCGCGCAATTCACTGAAGCACGGACTCTTTCGGACCGGATTTGAGGATGGCGAAGCCTTATCGGACAGGGTTGCTGCCTTGGCCCGAGAGCTTCGGGACCGGTCCGATGGAAGCTGGGAAGCCCGCGCGTTGATCGAAGCCGCGCTCGATGCTGCCATTCGCCTCGAGCGCGCGGAGAGCCTGGTGCGCCGCATCCGCGAAGAGGTTGCCGCGTTGCTGTCTTCTGATGCGGCGAAGTCCTTGCTGCTTGGCCGCCGGCTTGGTGAACTGCTGCGGCTTTCGCGCTACGAGCGCCGCCTGCGCGGCCGCCGTGACCGCGCCATGCGCAAGATCATGGCCCTGGCGAGCGCACGGGCATGCTGAAGCGGAGCGGCCCTGCGAGCGAAGGGCGGCTGCCTTGGATGCAGGCAGCACAGGCCCGTGTCCCGACCATCGCAGATCGCCCGCGCAAGGTGGGGCGCAAGGGTGTTACGCGCTCGCCGCGGGTGTGCCGCGAGGGTGTTACGCAGGTGTTGCAGGGGTGCCAGGGGGGTGTTTGGCAGGGGTCTAAAGCCCGATTTTGCCGCATCTGCGGCGCGGCGTGTTACGCCTGGGCGCCTTCGCGTAACGCCTCTCCGGCCGATGCATTGATCCCGGGTGAGGCACCGGGCCGCAGCCCGCAAATCTGGTTGTCGGCGCAATGTGAACCGGAAACCAGCATGATTGACGGAGGTCCAGCAATGAACAGGACTTCATTGCGGAGTGCGACCCAATGATGTTCGGACAGATCGCGAGGCCGGGGCAGGTCCAGGTGCTGCGCAATCTCACGCTTGCCCCGGAGTGCTGGGGGCAGATGGCGGGCGAGAAGATCGGGCAGGTCCTGATCAACCGCATCGCAGCCGCGCCGGACGACCTGGTCTGGCACCTCTCGCTCAAGGGCGTGACCCGGATCGATGTAACCTTTGCCGCCAGGGCGCTGGTCCGAGTGGTTCAGCACTTCCGTGCTTCGCGGCGCATTTGCCTCGTCGACCTCGAGAGCGAAGATGTCGCCGCCAACATCGCCGCGGCAGCCGAACGCATGGATGTTCCCGTCACGGTCTGGCACGGCGAGAGGGCCGAAGTCCTTGGCCCGGCGCCCAGCGCGACCGCGCGGAGTGCACTCGCGTTTGCTCTTGGCCGCAGGCAGACTTTTGCGCGCGACCTTGCGGCCGCGCAGCACATGTCGATCACCAATGCCAGCACCCGGCTGCGCCACCTTTGGGAGCGGGGCTACCTGATGCGCGAGGAAGTGCGCGCGCCCAGCGGCGGCTGCGAGTTCGCCTATGCTCCGATCGGCTGAGCCCGATCTGGTTCACAGGCGGCCTTGAACCGGAACGGGCTGACCGGATCTGCTTGTCGCTGAGACCACAACCAGCATGTGAGCGACAGTTTCACCCGGCAATCAGCGCGTTCTCCTGCACCAGCCAGTCCGGCGATATGGCCCCGGGCTTCAGCAATCGGTTGGCATCGACCTCGGCTTTCAGAGTCCCCGCAACCAATGCATCGAGCACCCGGGGCGAGAGGAAGGCAAAGCGCACGACCTTGACGACGTAGGAGTCCGTCACTCCTTCGCGCTTGGCAAGCCCGGTCGGGTCAATCGTCCCGGCGCGCAGTTCGTGCCACCACCCGCGCGCCTTGATGACGTGACGCAGGATCGTCTGCATGGTCCGGTCGCGGCCCACCACGCGCGCGCCATTGTCATGCACCAGGCGGATCGCGCGGCCGGTGCGGGTCAGACGCACTGCGCAGGCGTGGACGAACTCATCTGGTGCATCTGGTTCAAGCGGAGCCGACAAGCAGGATGCGAGCGCTGCGGCATTGATCGTCAGCGTGACCCCTTCCGCCCCGATGCAGACCTTGTCGAGGTAAGTGGGACGCGTTCTGGGCTCTGCGGCAAGGGCTGCCTTCTGCGTGGCGGCGCGCTCCATCAGCACGCTGAGCGTCGCTGGCTCGAGGCTGAGCTGCGCGAGACCCGCGAGATGGAGCGGATCGCCGAGCAGTTCGCTGAGGGCATTGATGACGAGATTGTCGGTATCCGCTGCCGGCAGACGCATTCCGATGTCAGCGGTGCGCAGATGCAGCCCCTTGCTGACATAATAGGGATAGCGCCTGCTATTCTTGCGCGAATGGGTGGCGATCAGCGGTTCGCCATCGCTGCCCACAAGGATCCCGCCGAGCAGACTGGCGCTTGGAACCCGGGAGCAGCGCTCGCCCTTGATGTGTCCAGCAAGCTGGCGCTGCACGGCTTCCCACTCGGACCGACCGACCAGCGGCGGGTGGTTGCCGGGATAGACTTTGTCGCGGTGGGCGATATCGCCAACGTAGACCGGATTGCGCAGGATCGCGTAAAGCTGGCCGCGCGAGAACGGCTTGCCCCCGAGCTCGCGCCCGGTTCCGGTCGTGCGCACCGGCGTGACAACGCCCTTTGCCTGCAGCTCCTCGGACAGCAGCCGCACGCTGCCAAGCCGGCGGTAGCGGGCGTAAATCCGGCGGATGATGGCCGCGTGCTCCTCGACAATGGCGAGCGTCCGGCCCTCACCGCGATAGCCGAGCGGCGGCACGCCCCCCATCCACATGCCCTTGGCCTTGGAGGCGGCAAGCTTGTCGCGGATCCGCTCGGCGGTGACCTCGCGTTCGAACTGGGCAAAGGAAAGCAGCATGTTGAGGGTGAGGCGCCCCATGCTGGTGGTGGTGTTGAACGACTGGGTGATCGAGACGAAGCTGGTCCCGGCCTTGTCGAGCGCTTCGACCAGTTTGGCAAAGTCGAGCAGCGAGCGGGTCAGCCGGTCGACCTTGTAGACCACGATGATGTCGATGAGCCCGGCGGCGACATGGCCGAGCAGGCGCTGGAGGGCAGGGCGCTCGAGCGTGCCGCCTGACAGTCCGCCATCGTCATACTCCTCGGTCAGCAAGGTCCAGCCTTCGCTTGCCTGGCTCATGACATAGGCGGCGCAAGCCTCGCGCTGGGCGTGGAGCGAGTTGAATCCTTGCTCGAGCCCCTCTTCGCTCGACTTCCTCGTGTAGATGGCGCAGCGCACCGGCTTCATGCGGCCTTGCCCTTCTGCTTGACGCCAAAGAACGCCGGGCCCGACCAGCGCGTGCCGGTGATCGCCCGGGCGACCTCGCTCAGCGAGCGCCATTGCTGGCCGTTCCAGTGGACCCGCTGCTCCGCATCGACTTCGACCGTGTGGAGGACGCCGCGCCATTCGCGCACGAGCTTGAGCGAGGAGGGCGCCTTGTCCTTCCCGGGGCTGCCCAGTCGCTCGAGGTATTGCTCTGTGCGTCGCGGCACCCCGCCGTAGCGGCTTGCCTGCAGTTCCCAGGCGAGCGCGAGGCGCAGCAGGCCCTGCTTGATTCGTGGGACTGGCAGGCCGGTCAGGGCGGTCCAGCGCTCGCACAGCTCTGGCCACGACATCTCCGGGATTGCGGCAAGCTCGGCATCGAGATCGGGCGGGAATGCTGGGCTGGATAAATCGGCTGCTGAAGTAGGAAGTGGCATGCATCGGGTCCAGGTGAGAGCGGCGGGATTGCTGCTCTCAATGACCCAAGCCCCGCTGAGGGGACCTGCGGGGGCGCATGGCTCCGACGCGGAGCGCTGGAAGCGGACATGGCGGCAACTTGAGGAAAGGTCTAGTCCAAACAGCCAGTTAAGTGACCGTGTGTCAGAAACTTCACCAACTGGAAAAACCCCTTTGGCACCCCAGATTGTGCTTGTCACGACCGGTCCTGGGTTTGGCCCCGCAAGGTCGTGACAGCAGCCTCGCTCCCGGTGATTCGGAAGCGAAGCGAGGCATGTCATGAGTAACAAGTCGCAAGGCGAACCCGATAACGGGGAAGCGGCCAATCCGCAGAAGGACAAGCCCGATCCTTCGGGTTTGCCGTGTGCGCCGATGGAAGGCGGCGAGGTCCTGCGCGGTCCGGAGTTCGGAGGGCTCGATGGTGCCACGCTCCCGGGTCAGGACCCGATGCGGGTGCATGAGCTGATCCGCCTGCTGACCGAGGACTTGCATCCGTGCAATCTGATCGAGCGTTACTGGATCCAGGAGATCGCGATGCTGACCGCGCGGGCCGAGTACCTGCGCAAGGTGCACTGGGCTGCGGTGCTGCGGATCATGGAGCGCCTCG
>CALMJG010000028.1 GCA_937864195.1 uncultured Novosphingobium sp. | reverse complement strand
CTGGAAAGCCGGGATCATGATCGCAGCCGGCCCCGCGAGCGGCTGGGCGCCGTAGCCTTCGGGCAGGTGGGTGGTGCGCGCGCGGCCGGTGAGCTTGCACCACAGCCAGACGGCATCGACCGCGAACTCGTCGAGCAGGCCGATCGCCATCCAGAAGCCGGCAAACAGCAGCAGTTCCCGCTCCGCAAGCGAGAGCCAGTGCAGCGCCGCAGCAATCCCGGAATCCGCCCCCGCCATTCACCGCCCCTGGTTGAATGCGTTACCTACGGGTTAAAGCCTAGTGGGGATTGGCACTGGGGGCAATCCGGTTCGGCTTGCATGTGGGGCCGGACCGTGATTCAAGCGCGGATGATCCGCAGCCGCCATCCCTTCCATTCGCTCGCCGCGCTTGCCGTCCGCCTGGCCGGAGGAGAGGCCGGCGCGGGAGTGCTGCTGATCGTGGTTGCCGCGCTGGCAGTGGCGTTTGCCAATTCGCCGCTGTCGGGCAGCTATCATGCCGTGCTGCACGCGCCCCTGCCGTGGACGCCGGTTGCCAAGCTGGACACGCTGCACCTGTGGATCAACGACGCGGCGATGGCCGTGTTCTTCTTCGTGGTGGGACTCGAGATCAAGCGCGAGGTGCTGGACGGACAGCTCTCCTCGCCCGAGCGGCGGCGCCTGCCGGTGCTCGCCGCCGCCTGCGGCATGGCCGCGCCCGCGCTGGTCTACCTGGTGGTGGCCGGCGGCGATCCGGATCTGTGGCCCGGCTGGGCGATCCCGGCTGCAACCGACATTGCCTTTGCCCTGGGAGTGCTGGCGCTGCTGGGCAAGCGCGCGCCA
This sequence comes from uncultured Novosphingobium sp., assembly GCA_937864195.1. Classification (GTDB taxonomy): domain Bacteria; phylum Pseudomonadota; class Alphaproteobacteria; order Sphingomonadales; family Sphingomonadaceae; genus Novosphingobium. The sequence goes on along the minus strand of CALMJG010000028.1, from coordinate 44,755 downwards.
CCCTCGCTGCGGCTGTTCCTGCTGACCGTGGCGATCGCCGATGACCTGGGGGCCGTGGCGATCATCGCCCTGTTCTATACCGGCAGCCTGAAGCTGGCCTGGCTGGGCGGCGCGGTGGCGATGCTGGCCCTGATGGTGGTGCTCAACCGGATGAAAGTGGCGCGCGGCCTGCCCTATATGCTGGTCGGCGCGGCGCTGTGGTACGCGGTGCTCCATTCCGGCGTCCACGCCACGGTGGCGGGCGTGCTAGCCGCGCTGACCGTGCCGATGGCGCTCGATGCGCGCGGCGACAGCCTGCTGCTGCGGATGGAACACGCGCTCGCTCCGGTCAGCGCCTATGCCATCGTCCCGCTGTTCGGGCTTGCCAATGCCGGGGTTTCGCTGGCGGGGATCGGGCTTGAGGGCCTTGCCGCCCCGCTGCCGCTCGCCATCGCGCTAGGCCTGCTGCTGGGCAAGCAGGCCGGGGTGCTTGGCGCGATCCTGGTGGCGGAGCGCACCGGATTTGCCGCCCGCCCGGAAGGCGCCAGCTGGCGCCAGCTGTGGGGCATGGCGCTGCTCTGCGGGATCGGCTTCACCATGAGCCTGTTCATCGGCCAGTTGGCCTTCCCCGGCAACGAGGCGCTGATCGAGGAAGCCAAGCTGGGCGTGCTGATGGGATCATTGCTGTCGGCGCTGGCAGGCTATGTGGTGCTGCGCGGCGCAGGCGCGGCGTCCCGCCGCTGACCGCCTACCAACTGCCCGTGTTGGGCATCGAGGCCCAGGGTTCGCGCGGTTCGAGCCGGCCCTTCTGGAGTAGCTCGACCGAAATCCCGTCAGGCGACTTGATGAAGGCCATGTGCCCGTCGCGCGGGGGGCGGTGGACGATGTGCCCGGCGTCCATCACCCGCTGGCAGGTCTCGTAGATGTCATCGACCTGATAGGCGAGATGACCAAAGTTGCGCCCGCCGGTGTAGGTTTCGGCCTTGCCGTCCTCATCCGGCCAGTTCCAGGTCAGCTCCACCTCGGCCACGCCCTCCTGCCCCGGCGCGGCCAGGAAGATCAGGGTGAAACGGCCCTGTTCGCTGGAATAGCGGCGCACTTCCCTCACGCCAATCAGTTCGAAGAAGGCGATGGTGGCATCGGGATCGGTCACCCGGATCATGGTATGGAGGAAGGCGGTCATGCGGTTTCCAACTCGGTTCGTCGCTGATAAAAAACGGTTCATCGCGCAGACAGCATGCGAGGGGCACTGTGCCCGCACCATGAGGCCCGCACCATGAGGGAGTCCTGCGATGCCTGAAACTAGCCTTGATGACCCCGCCCCTGCCAGCGCTTTCTGGCGGGATCCGACAACCCGCCGCTGGCTGTCGAGCGCCGGAGTGCTGGCCGTGGGCCTGGTGGTCGGCGGCTACCTGCTGGGCAACGGCCTGGTCCGTGCCAAGGATGCCGACCGCTCCGTCACCGTGCGCGGCCTTGCCGAACGCGAGGTGACCGCCGATCTCGCCACCTGGACGATTGCCTATTCCGCAACGTCAGAAGACTTCGCCACGGCCCAGGCCAGCGTCGACCGCGATACCGAATCGATCCGCGCCTTCTTCCGGGAACTGGGTTTTCCGGCGGACGACTTGCAGCCGACCGGTGCCAACGTCAGCCAGTTCACCGACAACGGGGTGCAGCGCTTTACCGTGCGCCAGCGGATGACCCTGCGTTCCACCGACATCAAGCGCGCCCAGTCCGCGGTGAAGCGGCAGTTCGAACTGGTCCGGCGCGGTGTGGTGCTGGAAGAAGGGTCGGGCATGGCCTTCACTTTCACCAAGCTCAACGCGATCAAGCCGGCGATGGTGGCCGACGCAACCAGGGACGCGCGCGCCTCGGCCGAACAGTTCGCCAAGGACAGCGGCACCAGCGTCGGCACGATCAAGAGCGCGACCCAGGGCTATTTCGAAGTCCAGGCCCGCGATGGCGACAGTGGCGGCGGCTGGGGCGTATCAGACACCCCCTACAAGAAGGTCCGGGTGGTCACCACGGTCGACTTCTACCTGCGCTGACCGACGGGGTTCAAAGCACACGGCCCGCCCGGCAATGCCGGACGGGCCGCAGTGTGACGAAGCGAGGACGGATCAGAAGCTCAGCTTGAGCGTGCCGACGACCGTGTCGTTCGAATAGCCGTCGATCGAATTGCCATCGACCCCGACATAGCTGGCGCCCAGCGACAGGTTCTTGGTGATGTTCCAGCTGGCGCCCAGGCTGTAGTCGAAGCCGCCCTTGGTCGACTTCAGCGTCAGCAGGTTGGGCGACAAGGCGCCATCGGTGTAGCCGAGGTGGGCCGAAACCGAGATCGGCGTGTTCGGGATGCCGGCCGACAGGTCGGTGTAGAGGTACAGGTTGTCGTCACCCCCCAGCGAATCCTGCTTCCAGGCATAGGCCAGGCCGACCTTGCCGGTCACCGGGCCCAGGCTGGTGCTGAGCGATGCATAGGGTTCGAAGACGTTGCCATCGCCGAAGCCGCCGCTGGGATAGACGTAGTAGAGGAGGCCGACGTCGGCGGTGAGACCCGAGGTCACTTCACCGGTCCAGCCCCCGAACACGTCGACTTCGGTCGAGCCGTAGATGTCGAGCGGGTCCTGTTCGAGGCTGGAGCCCCAGGTGCCGACATAGAAGCCGCTCGAGTGGTTGACGGTGATCCCGCCCTGGACCGCGAAATCGCCGCCAGACAGCGACAGGCCGCGGAACCGGTAATCGGTGACGCCGGCGACATTGCCGGTGACAGTGAATTCCGAAGGCGGATCGGTTTCGTCAGCGAGGGCCGGAGTGGCGGCCAATCCGCAGCCGAACAGAAAAGTAGCGGCAACGAGGCCGCGGACGGACGTGAGCATTGCAATCTTCCTTGTGATTGTTTTCGCTTCGTCCCACCTGCGCCCGGGCGGTGCTTCTCGTTGTGGTGGAAGCCTTCGTCCCGTGCGAAACCCCGGTCGCACACATTTGCTGCGCTGCACAAGGGGAAATCGCCACTTTGTTGCGCCTTGGCCGACCAGGTGTGGCTTTGCCGCAACGCCTGCTGCCGACACGGCGCCCCACGCTTAGGATTGTTCATTAATCCTCACGGGTTTATAGCCCCGCCGCAGCCAGACAAACCGCCATGCTATCCGCCATCCGCAAGCTCTTCCGCGCGACCGACAGCGCTCCGGCTGCCGCAATCCCGGCGGGGCAGCGCGTCTATGCGATCGGCGACGTGCACGGCCGCGCAGACCTGATCGCCGCGCTGCGGGACGCAGTCGATGCAGACGATTCCGCCCGGGAGCCGGCGCAGACCACGGTGATCCTGCTGGGCGACCTGATCGATCGCGGGCCTGACAGCGCGGGCGTGATCGGCGCTGCGCGGGACTGGCAGAAACAGCGCGATGTGCGCATCCTGATGGGCAACCACGAGGAGATGTTCCTCGATTCGCTCGAGGATATCGAGGTGCTGCGCCCCTTCCTGCGCTTTGGCGGGCGGGAGACAGTGCTGAGCTACGGGATCGACCGCAGCGCCTATGTCGCCGCCGATCTGCCCGAATGCCTGGCGATGATCCGGGGGGCAGTGCCCGCAGAGGACCTGGCCTTCATTCGCGGCTTCGAGGACAGGATCCAGATCGGCGACTATCTGTTCGTCCACGCGGGCGTTCGGCCGGGCGTGCCGCTGTCCGAGCAGACCCGCCAGGATCTGCGCTGGATCCGCGAACCTTTCCTGTCCCACCCCGCCGAATTCGGGCTGGTGGTGGTACATGGCCATACCATTTTCGACGTGCCGGACATCCGGCACAACCGCATCGGCATCGATACCGGGGCCTGGTCCTCGGGACGGCTGACCGCGCTGGGGCTGGAAGGCACCTCGCGCTGGCTGGTCGAGGCCGAAGACAGCGGCGGGGCGATCCGCACCGCGCAAAGGAGCATTTGATGAAGATCGCAATGGTCGGCTCGGGCTATGTCGGGCTGGTATCGGGGGCCTGCTTCGCCGACTTCGGGCACGACGTAGTCTGCATCGACAAGGATCCGGCCAAGATCGACAGCCTCAAGGCGGGGATCATGCCGATCTACGAGCCGGGCCTGGCCGAACTGGTCGGATCGAACGTCAAGGCGGGGCGCCTGTCGTTCACCACCGACCTGGCCGAAGGGATCGCGGGGGCATCGGCCATCTTCATTGCCGTCGGCACACCAAGCCGGCGCGGTGACGGCCATGCCGACTTGTCGTTCGTTTACGCCGTTGCCGCCGAGGTTGGCGCGAACCTGCGTCAGGAAGCGGTCATCATCACCAAATCGACCGTGCCGGTTGGCACCGGAGACGAGGTCGAACGGATCCTGACCGAGGCCAACCCGGGCGTGCGCTTCGCGGTAGCCTCCAATCCCGAATTCCTGCGCGAAGGCGCGGCGATCGGCGATTTCAAGCATCCCGACCGGATCGTCATCGGCACCGACGACGAATGGGCGCGGCAGGTGATGACCGAGGTCTACCGCCCGCTGTTCCTCAACAAGTCCCCGATCCTGTTCACCAGCCGCCGCTCTAGCGAGCTGATCAAGTATGCCGCCAACGCCTTCCTGGCGGTGAAGATCACCTTCATCAACGAGATGGCGGACCTGTGCGAGAAGGTCGGCGCCGATGTGCAGGACGTGTCGCGCGGGATCGGCATGGACAACCGCATCGGGCCGAAGTTCCTCCACGCCGGACCAGGCTATGGCGGATCATGCTTCCCCAAGGATACGCTGGCCCTGCTCAAGACCGCCGAGGACTACGAAGCGCCGACCCGGATCGTCGAGGCGGTGGTCAAGGTCAACGACGCCCGCAAGCGGGCGATGGGCCGCAAGGTCGTCGAGGCGCTGGGCGGCGTGGAAGAAGCGCGCGGCAAGCGCGTCGCGCTGCTTGGTCTGACCTTCAAGCCCAACACCGACGACATGCGCGATTCGCCTGCGATCGCCATCGCCCAGACGCTCCAGGATGCAGGCGTGGAGGTAGCCGCCTATGACCCCGAGGGCATGGAACTGGCCGGGCCGCTGATGCCGGGCGTTGAAATGTGCGCCAATGCCTATGGCGCGATCGAAGGTGCGGACGCGGTCGCCATCGTCACCGAATGGGATGCTTTCCGCGCGCTCGATTTCGCGCGGATCAAGTCGCTCGCCAAGGCCCCGGTGCTGGTCGACCTGCGCAACATCTACGACCCAGCGGAAGTGCGGGCCAAGGGGTTCACTTATGCGAGCATTGGCCGGCCCTAGGGCTGGCCGGGGCGCGGATCAGCCGCGCCCCCGGTAACCCGGCACGCCCTGGTCCGGCACCCACAGGCCTTCGGGCGGGGTGCCGCTCTGCCAGAACACGTCGATCGGGATGCCGCCGCGCGGATACCAGTAGCCGCCGATCCGCAGCCAGCGCGGCTGCATTTCGGCAAACAGGCGCTGGCCGATGCCCACGGTCACATCCTCGTGGAAACCGGCGTGGTTGCGAAAGCTGCCCAGGAACAGCTTGAGGCTCTTCGATTCGACGATCGTCTCGCCGGGAGCATAGTCGATCACCAGGTGCGCGAAGTCCGGCTGGCCCGTGACCGGGCACAGCGAGGTGAATTCCGGCGCGGCAAAGCGGGCCAGGAACAGCGCGCCGGGACGCGGATTGGGGACATAGTCCAGCACTGCCGCCTCGGGCGATGCCGGAAGCGCGCTAGTCTGGCCCAGATGGAGCGGGCGGGGTGTGTCAGCCATGTCACGCGCCATGCCCCGATCGCGCCGCGCGCACAAGTCGGCGGTTGCGCCGCGCGCATTCACTTCCCATTCACTGCTGCGGGCGCTAGGCGCCCGTCACGCAAGGCCGCACGCAAGGCATGGACAAGACAATGACATCCGTTGGGGGTTTGATCCGCGCCGGGACGCAAGCGGCAGCGCTTGTCGCACTGCTGTTGGCCGCAACGCCGCTGGCCGCGCAGACCGTCAACGAATACCGCCTCCCCGGCACCGTGACGACGCAGCCGACGGGCAGCGCTCCCGGCCCGGTTGATAGCGACGCCCCCGCCGTTCGGGTTCCTCCCGCGCAGCCGGACGAGCGGCCTGCAGCCACGGAATCGAGTGCCGCGTCGAGCGCCCCGGTGGCCGTGCGGCCAACACCGGCCCCTGCCGCGACACCGCGCCGCGAAGCTGCGCCGCGCCCATCGCCGACCGGGCGCGAAGTGCAGCCGCAGCCCACACCGCCGGCCAGCCTGCCGAGCCCCGCGCCCAGCACGGCGCCGACAACTGCCCCCGCCGCGCTGCCGAGCGCTTTGCCCAGCGCCGCACCAGCACCGGTGCCGGTGACCGTACCGGCCGAACCGGCCTCGCAGGAAGCGCCGATGTGGCCCTGGATCGCCGTGATCGCCGCGCTGCTGGCTGGCGGGGCTGGCGGATGGTTGCTCCACCGCCGCAAGACGCAGCCGCTGGCGCTGGCCTTCGAGCCGCCGGTCGTGCCCCGGCGCGAGCCAGCCGCCCCGCCTCCGGTCCCCGAGCCGCAGCCTGCGCCCGCCGCCGCTGCGCCGGTCCGCGCACCGCTGCCCCCCGAACCGGCTGCGCAGCCCGCACCCCCTCCTGCTCCCGAGGCGCAGGGCCTGGTTATCACGCTTGAAGCGCGCCGGATGAGCGCCTCGTTGATGGCCACCACGCTGAGCTACACCCTGCGCCTGACCAACCACGGTGCGGTTCCGCTTTCCGCGCTCGCGGTCGAGGGCGACATGATCGCCGCCCACGCCTCGCTCCCGCCCGAACAGCAGATCGCCAGCGATGGCCAGAAGCTGGAACTGCGCCACGCTGCAGTCGAACTCGCGCCCGGAGAGAGCGCCGAATTCACCGGCGATTTCCGCCTCCCGCTGAGCGCGGTGACCCCGATTCGCGCGGGCGACGCCGCCTATTTCGTGCCCCTCGCCCGGTTCCGGGTAGAGGCGGGCATACCCGGCGGCGGATCGCAGGTGCGGGTACAGACCTTCGTGGTAGGCGAAGTGCCCGAAAATCCGGCCGCGGCACTGCGTCCGTTCCGGCTCGACCTTGGCCCGCGCGTCTATTCCAGGATCGGCCAGCGCGCCGTAGCCTGATCGCCTTTCGCGGCGATTCCCCCCTCGACGCCGCCTTCCTCCAAGGCTAGTCTTTTTCGCAAGTGCAGCGAGAGGGACGCTGCCCGGGCCCATTCCGGCCCACCCCGCGCGAGGAGGACGCAACTACAATGGATAGTCTCGTTTCGACAGAATGGCTTGCCAATGAAATGGGCGCGAGCGACCTCAGGATCGTCGATTGCACCCGCCACCTGCCTGGCACCGGCCGCGATGCCGCCGCCGAATACGAAGCCGGTCACATTCCCGGCGCCGTGTTCATGGACCTGGCCGACCTCGTGGACAGCAACGCCCCGATCGAAAACACCCTGCCCCCGGCGGAGAAGTTCGCCAGCCGGATGCAGTCTCTCGGCCTCGGCGATGGCAGCCGCATCGTCCTTTACGATGACAGCGCGGTGAAGACCTCCGCGCGCGCCTGGTTCATGCTCAAGATGTTCGGCGCGCACGATGTGGCGATCCTCGATGGCGGTCTCGCCAAGTGGAAGGCTGAAGGCCGCCCGCTGAGCCAAGGCAAGGAAACGCTGCGTCACCGCCACTTCACCGTCTGGCAGGATGACAAGAACGTGCGGAGCAAGGCCCACGTCCTCGCCAACCTTCATTCGAAGGACGAACAGGTCGTCGACGCGCGCGGCGCGGCGCGCTGGTCCGGCGCGGAGGAAGATCCGCGTCCGAACATTGCCAGCGGCCACATCCCCGGCTCGTTCAACGTGCCCTATACCGAACTCTACAACGCCGATGGCACCTTCAAGGACAAGGCCGGCCTGAAGGCCGCGTTCGAAGGCGCTGGCGTCGACCTGGCGAAGCCGGTCATCACCTCCTGCGGCAGCGGCGTCACCGCCTGCGTGCTGCTGTTCGGCATGCACCTGCTCGGCAAGGAAGACATGGCGCTGTACGACGGCAGCTGGACCGAATGGGGCGCCGATCCCGACACGCCCAAGGCGGTCAAGCCGGCAGCCTGAACCATGGCGGGCGGGGCCGAAGAATCGAAACTCGGCCCCGCCACGCGGCTGGTCACGGCCGGACGGCGCGCGGAATGGACCGGCACTCCGGCTGAGCCGGGCGCGGTGGTCAATCCGCCCGTCTGGCGGGCCAGCACTCATCTCTATCCAGACAGCGCAGCGCTCCACGCGGGCAAGCCGAACAAGGACGGGCACTTTTATTATGGCCGGCGCGGCGCTCCGACCCAGTGGGCGCTGGCTGACGCGCTGACCGCGCTTGAGCCGGGTGCGGCGGGCACGGTCCTTTACCCTTCGGGCGTTGCCGCGCTGGCGGGCGCGCTGCTTGCGATATTGCGCCCCGGCGACGTTTTGCTGATGACCGACAACGCCTACGAGCCGACGCGCACCATGGGGCGCGGACTGCTGCGGGACTTCGGGATCGAGACACGCTGGTTCGATCCGATGGACCCTGCCGCTTTCGAGGCGGCAATCTGCGAGCGCACCCGCGCGGTGCTGCTGGAAAGCCCCGGCAGCCTGACGCTGGAAGTGCAGGACGTCCCCGCCCTCTCCGCCATCGCCCACGCGCGCGGCCTTGCCGTAGTGCTCGACAACACCTGGGCCGGACCGCTCGGTTTCCCGGCGCTGGAACGCGGCGCGGACATCGTGGTGATGAGCCTGACCAAGCACGTCGGCGGCCACAGCGACCTGATGCTGGGCAGCGCTGCGGCGGGAGAGCGGTATTATGCAAAGCTGCGCCGCACCGCGCAGGCGCTGGGGCAGGTAGTCTCGCCCGACGACGCCTCGCTGGCGCTGCGCGGCCTGCGCACCATGGGGATTCGCCTCGCCCAGGAGACCTCAAGCGCACTTGAGCTTTCCATGTGGCTGGATTCGTTGGGTGAAGTCGCGCGGGTGCTCTGCCCGATGCTCCCCGGATCGCCCGGCCATGACCTGTGGGAGCGTGATTTCACCGGCGGTTGCGGGCTGTTCTCGTTCGTTTTCCGCGGCAAGGACGGCAAGGCGCGCGATGCCTTCATCGATGCACTGGGCCTGTTCGGAATCGGCTATTCGTGGGGCGGCTATGAAAGCCTGATCACGCCGATCGATCCCGCCGACCTGCGCAGCGCCACCGAATGGCCCCTGCCGGACATGGACCCGCAGGACCGCTTCGGCGTGCGCCTGTCGATCGGGCTGGAAGCCACGGACGACCTGCGCGCCGATCTGGAGCGCGGTTTCGCCGCCTGGCGCGCCGCGTAAAGCTGACCTTACCCCTCCCCAAGTCAAACTGACTGGCTCTCCGCCCGCGCCTTGGCCATGGCGGCAGAATGAGCAAATCCGCCTCTCTTTCCGGACGCCCGCTGGGCAAGGTCTGGCTGGTCGGCGCCGGTCCCGGCGATCCCGACCTGTTGACGCTGCGCGCCGCGCGGCTGGTCATGCAGGCGCGGATCATCGTCCATGACGGGCTTGTCGATCCGGCGATCCTGGCCATGGCCCATCCGGCAGCCAAGCTGATCTCCGTGGCCAAGCGCCGCTCGCGCCACACCATGCCGCAGGACGAGATCAACGCCCTGCTGGTGCGCGAGGCGCTGAACGGGCAGGACGTGGTGCGCCTCAAGGGCGGCGACCCCTTCATTTTCGGGCGGGGCGGCGAAGAAGCCGAAGCCTGCCGCGCGGCTGGCGTGCCGGTAGAGGTCGTTCCGGGCATAAGCGCGGCAATGGGCGCGGCGGCGGCGGCGCAGCTTCCCCTCACCCACCGTGCCAGCGCCTCGGCGGTGACCTTCGTCACCGGCCAGTGCAAGGGCCTGTCCGAGCAGGACTGGACGGGCCTGGCGGGCAAGGGCCGCACCCTGGTGATCTACATGGGCCTCGCCACGGCAGAGGCGATTGCCGACAAGCTGATCGCCGATGGTCTCTCGCCCGAGATGCCCGTGGCGGTGATCGAGAATGCCACCCGCCCCGAAATGCGCGTGCTGCGCGCGCCGGTGGCGGGGCTTGCCGCGCTGGTCGAGACGCACCGGGTGAAGAGCCCGGCGCTGATCGTGATCGGCGCGGTCGCGGCCGAGCCGCAATCCGCAGAACTGCGCGCCATCGCGCTGGAGGTGCTGAAGTGAAGATCCTGACCGGCAATGATCTGAAGACCGGGGCGGTCACCTGGTGGGACGGGGTGCAATGGTCGCTCCATGTCGAGGACGCGGTGGACGTGGGCGACCATGCCGACACCATCCTCGCGCGTGAGGAAGCCGCGCGCCGGGTCAATTCCGCCTATGCGATCGACGCGGTGAAGGACGAAACCGGGGTGCGACCGGCGCACATCAAGGATCGCATCCGCGCGCTCGGCCCGACCGTGCGCCCCGACCTGACGCTGAAGCCGGCCGATCCCGAGGCCGGAAACTGGGTGATCTGATGTACAAGTACGACCAATACGACCAGGCGATGGTCGATACCCGCGTGGAGGAATTCCGCGACCAGGTGCGCCGCCGTCTCGAAGGCCATCTGCCTGAGGAAGCGTTCCGCCCGCTGCGGCTGATGAACGGCCTCTACCTGCAACTCCACGCCTACATGCTGCGCGTCGCCGTGCCCTATGGCACGCTGAATTCGGCGCAGATGAAGGTGCTGGGCGACATCGCGGACAAGTACGACCGCGGCTATGGCCACTTCACCACCCGCCAGAACATCCAGTATAACTGGATCAAGCTGGAAGAGGCGCCGGATATCCTGGCCGACCTCGCGCGTGTGGAAATGCACGCCTTCCAGACCAGCGGCAACTGCATCCGCAACACCACGTCTGACCAGTACGCCGGTGCCGCCGCGGACGAGGTCGTCGATCCGCGTCCCTATGCGGAGCTGATCCGCCAGTGGTCGACTGTCCACCCGGAATTCAACTTCCTGCCCCGCAAGTTCAAGATGGCGGTGATCGCCAGCGATACGGACCGCGCGGCGATGCGCTTGCACGACATCGGCATCCAGATCGTGAAGAACGAGGCTGGCGAACTGGGCGCGGCGTTCTACGTCGGCGGCGGCATGGGCCGCACCCCGATGATCGCGCCCTGCATCAACGCCTTCGTGCCGATCGGCCAGATGATCACCTATTCGGAGGCCTGCCTGCGCGTCTACAACCGCCATGGCCGCCGCGACAACAAGTACAAGGCGCGGATCAAGATCCTGATCCACGAACTCGGCAAGGACGAATACACCCGCCAGGTCGAGGCCGAGTTCGCCCACCTGCTGACCCAGAACATCGAACCGCCCGCCGAGGAGCTGGAGCGGATCAAGGCCTTCTTCGCCGATCCGCCGTTCGAAACCGGCATTACGGATGAACTGGACCGCAGCGACGCCGCCTTCGCGCGCTGGGCCGATACCAATTGCCTGGCGCACAAGCAGCCGGGCTACATCGCGGTGACGATCAGCCTCAAGCCGGTCGGCGGCATCCCCGGTGACGCCAGCGCCGACCAGATCCGCCTGATGGGCGAACTGGCCAGGCAGTACTCGTTCGACGAACTGCGCGTGACCCACGCCCAGAACATCGTCCTGCCGCACGTTCGGAAGGCTGACCTTTACGCGCTGTGGCAGATCCTGGACGCCAATGGCCTGGGCACCCCCAACCTCGACCATATCGGTGACATGATCGCCTGCCCGGGGCTGGACTATTGCAGCCTCGCCAACGCGCGCTCAATCCCGGTCGCGCAGAAGATCAGCGAGCGGCTGGCCCCGCGCGAGGCTGAGATCGGTGAGCTCAAGCTCAAGATCTCGGGCTGCATCAACGCCTGCGGCCACCACCACGCGGGCCACATCGGCATCCTCGGCGTCGACCGCAAGGGCGTGGAAAACTACCAGCTGCTGCTCGGCGGCTGCGAGGGCGCGGATACCTCGCTCGGCCAGATCACCGGCCCCGGCTTTGACGAGGACGGGATCGTCGGCGCGGTCGAGAAGGCCACCGAAGTCTACCTTGCCAACAAGCAGGGCGAAGAACGCTTCCTCGATACCTACCGCCGCATCGGCATGGCCCCGTTCAAGGAGGCGCTCTATGGCTGAAGTCCAGTACCGGTTTCGCGATGACGAACCCGTGGCCGATCCCGGCGTGACAGTCGATTCGTTCGGCGCACAGTCCAATGCCGCCGCCGTGCGGCTGGAACCCGGCGACGACGCGCGCGCCCTGCTGCCCCACCTTGAGCGGCTGCGGCTGGTCGAGGTCAATTTCCCGGTGTTCGGCGACGGGCGCGGTTATTCCTCGGCGCGGATCCTGCGCGAGGCGGGCTATGCGGGTGAGCTGCGCGCCGTGGGTCAGGTGCTGGTCGACCAGATCGCGCTGATGCGCCGCTGCGGGTTCGATTCCTTCGCGCCCGACCAGCCGCTCGAACCCGCCGATGCCGAAGCCGCCTTCGCGCGCTGGGCCGATGTCTACCAGCCGACCACCGATGGCCGCGCGCCGGTGTGGGCCAAGCGCCACCCCGGAGCAGTCAATGCCTGAGGCGGCGCGGCGCATCGACGTGCTCGACACCGCGCCGCGCTTCACCCCGGCCGACGCGGAGGCGCTCAACGCGCGCTTTGCGGGCGTGGCGACACGCGACATGCTGGCCGAAGTGCTCAGCGAAGGTCTGGCGGGGCGGATTGCATCGGTCTCCAGCTTCGGCGCGGAAAGCGCGGTGCTGCTGCACCTGATCGCCAGCGTCGACCCTTCGGTGCCGGTGCTGTTCCTCGACACCGACAAGCATTTTGCCGAAACGCTGGCCTACCGTGACGAACTGGTCGCGCGGCTGGGGCTGACCCAGCTGATCAACCTCGTTCCCGATGCCGAAGCGATTGCCGCGCGCGACGGCAACGGGCTGCGCTGGTCGTTCGATCCCGATGGCTGCTGCGAAATCCGCAAGGTCGCGCCGCTGGCCAAGGCGCTGGCCGGGTTCGATGCCAGCTTCACTGGCCGCAAGGGCTTCCAGAGCGCGACCCGCGCGGGCCTCGCCCGGTTCGAGATCGACACTACCGACACTGCCGGTCGGCTGAAGATCAATCCCCTGGCTGACTGGTCGAGCGACCAGATCGAGGCCTATTTCGCCGCCACCGGACTGCCGCCGCACCCACTGGTGGTGCAGGGCTATCCCTCGATCGGCTGCTCGCCCTGCACCACCAAGGTCGCACCGGGCGAAGATCCGCGCTCGGGTCGCTGGAAGGGCTGGGACAAGACCGAATGCGGCATCCATGTCGAAGGCGCCGCCAGCGAACTGCCGCCGGGCTACGATCCGGCCTTCTGACTCTCCCCGCCCGCCGGGCAGGAAGAGCGTCAGGCATCAGCGATCAGCCAACGCGTTCGACGGTGGCCGTCCGACCTTCGGGGCCTTTCGACGTCCACACCCCGTTCTCGATCTTTTCCTCGTTGCATGCCTGCTTCGGATTGGGCCCGTCGATCGTGTAGCAATAAAGCGCAGGCGATTTCTGCTCCCACTTGCCAGTCTCGATCACCTTGCCATCGGCCCTGGTTTCATAGGTGCCGTCGGCCTTCACCTCTTCCATCCGGACCTTGCCGTCGCCGGTCGTGATCTTGTACATGCCGGGCGCAGGCTTGCCGTCGGCGGCGATGTTGGCGGCGGTGGGCGGTGTACTCGCAGCGGGTGACGCCCCTGCTTCGTCTTCCGGTGAGGTGGCCGGTTTCGAACAGGCGGACAGGGCAATGACGGCTGCTATCGCAATTACGTGGCGCATTTGGGATCTCCCGGTTTTCCATTGGAAATGCGGCGGCCTTCCCGCTCGCGACTCGCGGTCCCGCCGGAACACTATGCCCATTGCGCCCGAAGGCAAAACAGCGGCCGTGACGGGGCGGGCTACGCCTTCCCACCCTCACTGCGATCCGGCACGCCAGCACCCAGCAGATCCTCGATGAACAGGCTGACCAGCGCCGCCTGGCTGCCGACTCCGGCTTTGGCATAGACAGCGCTCAATTGCGCGCGGACCGTGCCGGCGGCGGCGCCGCGCAGCCGCGCAATCTCCGGCGCGTCGCAGCCCTTGAGTGCGAACAGCGCCACCTCTGCCTCGGCAGCGGTCAGCCCCCAGTTGCGGAACCGGGCAGCAATGTGTTCGGCCAGCGCGCCAGAGGCGATCTGCAAAGCCGCTTCGGTGCGGCGCGCATCCTGCAGCATCAGGCGGGTGTGCCGCGCGCCAACCACCACCCCCGCCAGCAGCGCAATGGCGATCAGCCCTTCGATGGCGATATGCACGGTCACTCCGCGCTCGGCGAGGTCGCCGATTGCGTCAGCGACGAAGAACGCAGCCGCCACCGCCTGGACGACCACGGTCGCCGCGACCAGCATCACCTGCCGGTCGCGGCTGCGCTCTGTGGTTCCGGAGTCGCCCCCCATGCCTCACTCCATCACGCCGGGCGATTGCCCCCCGGCAGCATCGCGCGAACGATCTCGCGCCCGCTGCGCCGTGTCTCGAACACTACACCCATCAGGTGCAGCGCAATCAGGACATAGAGCAAATTGACGGCAATTTCGTGGACTTCCTCGAGAATTTCCTCGCCGCCTTCCTCTTCCCCTTGGATCCCTGCACCTTCGGCGTAGGCGGCCAGACGGTCTGCGGCTACCTCGCTGGCGGCAGGCACTTCGGCGGGCGCGGCAGCCTTGGCAGCACTCCGCTCGCGGGCTTCGGCGCGCTCGTCCTCGTCCTCGCGCTCCTCGCCCCGGGCAAGCGGAGCGGTGGTGGCCGCAGAGACCGCAGGCTGGGCCGCACCCTGCCGTTCGCGCGCCTCTTCGCCTTCCTCATTCTCGCCCTTCTCGCCGCCCTCGCCATGCTCGCCTGAGACGGCCGCCGGATCGGCAGGCGGCGGGCCGGACATGGCGATACCGCTCGCGGAGATCACCAGCAGCGTCGCCCAGATCGCGTAGGCCATCAGCGCACCCAGCGGATTATGCGAGGGATGGCGGGTGACTTCACCGCGCCCGATCTCGCCAAGGTGGTCGATGGCGCGCGAGGGACTGGGCGGAAAGGCGCTGAAGCGGGCATTGCGGGTGCCGATCAGGCCCCACAGCAGGCGCAGGCCAAGCAGCGCAGCCAGGCCGTAGCCGACCCAGATATGCCAGCCGGAACCTTCCTCGGTCACAAGGGCATTGCCGATCACGGCAATCACGACGCCCCAGTGGGTCAGCTTGACGATCGGATCCCAGCGCCGCGGCGCAGGTGCTGTGTTTTCCATGCCGGTACTCCTTCGTGCAGGAGCCCGAAATGGAGCCACGGTCCGCACCCGCCAAGCCACAGGCGCTTAGGCACGGGCGCGTAAGCAGCTGCTTAGGCGGTCAGAGCCAGCGGCTCTCGCGGTACCACTGCGCCGTGGCCTTGAGCCCTTCGAGCGTCGGAATGCGCGGCTCCCACAGGTCGGCGGGCGGTTTGGCCCCATCGCTGACCACCCAGTCGGGATGAGCCATGTAGCCCACCCGGTCTGCGGTGAGCTTCGCCTTGTCCCCGCGCAGCATCCGGTCGGCGCGCGCGGCGCGTTCCAGCGAGCGGCGCGAGAGGTGGATAACCCAGGGCCGCCGGCCCATCGCCCAGCCGATCGCGCGGGCCATTTCGTAATGACTCCAACCGCCCTGCCGCCCGTCGTCGGGCTCGAACACCTGTCCGCTGACCGCTTCGCCGCCGGGCACGAGCGCCAGCAACAGCCGCGACAGGTCCGCCGCGTGGATCACCGACATCCGCCCCTCGCGCGGGGGCATCGGCATCAGCCCCCAGCGCGCGATGCGGAACATCTCGAACATCTCGGTATCGCGCGGGCCGTAGATCGCGGGCGGGCGGACGATAGTCCAATCGAGCCCGCTGGCCATGACCACCTTCTCCGCGCGGGCCTTGCTGGCGCCATAGGCGGAAAGTTCCGGCTCGCGCGCCGAAAGCGAGGAAACGAACACGAACCGGCGCACGCCCTCGGCCTGGCAGGCCTCGATCAGGTTGAGCGTTCCGGTAACATTGCCCGCCTCGAACCCGGCGGGATCCGGAGCATTGACGACGCCAGCGACGTGCAGCACCGCTTCGCTGCCCCGCACCAGTCGGCGCAGCGCCTCCTTGTTGCCGAGATCGCCGGCCACCCATTCGACACTTGCCTGCGCGCGCTGTTCGCGCCGCGCCAGAGCTTTCAGCCCGACGCCAGCTTCGGCAGAAATCTCGATCAGGGTGGAGCCGACGAAGCCGGTGGCTCCCGTCAGCGCCAGGGTCACAGCAGCACCAGCTGGTCGCGGTGAACCACGGCGGAACGCGGCGCATAGCCCAGGATCGCGGCCTGGTCGCCGCTTTGCCGGCCCACCAGCCGAGCACATTCCGCCGCGTCGTATTCCGCCAGGCCGTGAGCCAGCACGCGGCCTTCGCCGTCGCGGATCGCCACCGCGTCGCCGCGCTGGAAATCGCCTTCGACTCCGGTGATCCCGGCGGCGAGCAGGCTTGATCCCCGCCCCAGCGCTGCGGCAGCCCCCATATCGACCAGCAGCGCGCCCTTCAGCCGCAGCCGCCCGCCCAGCCAGGCCTTGCGCGCCCCGGCCTTGCGGCGCGGACGGAACAGCGTGCCGATCCCCTGCCCGGTTACGCGGGCGATAGGCGCGGGATGGAGCCCGCTGCCGATCACCAGCGCGATGCCGGCAAGGTCCGCGATCTCGGCTGCCTGCAGCTTGGAGGTCATGCCACCCGAGCCCATGCCCGACGAGGAACCGCCGGTCGCCATGGCGTGGATTTCGCTCGTTACCCCGCGCACTTCGGCCAGCAGCTGCGCGCCGGGTTCGGCGGGGTTGCGATCATAGAGGCCATCGACATCGGACAACAGCAGCACGGCACTTGCCCGGGCGGCCTGGGCGACCCGCGCCGCCAGCCGATCGTTGTCGCCAAAGCGGATTTCCTGCGTGGCAACGCTGTCATTCTCGTTGATCACCGGCACGGCCCCGGCATCGAGCAGGCGGGTCAACGTCGCCGTGGCGTTGAGGTAGCGGCGGCGATCCTCAAGATCTTCCAGCGTCAGCAGCAGCTGCGCGGCGGTAAGCCCATGCCGGCCCAGCAGTTCGGCCCACAGTCCCGACAGCGCGATCTGCCCAACGGCGGCGGCGGCCTGCGCATCGGCCAGGCTTCCGCGCCCGCCCTTGTCTAGCCTCAGCGTAGCCGCGCCCAGCGCGATCGCGCCCGAGGACACGACGATGACTTCCTGCCCGCGTGCCCGCGCGGCGGCGAGTTCGGCCACCAGCCCTTCCAGCCAGGCGCGCCGCACGCCCTCTTTACCGACCAGCAGCGACGAGCCGACCTTGACCACCAGCCGGGGGCAGGCGGCCTTGTCAGCCAGATCGGAAAGGCGCGCGATCTTCATCCGCGCGGGATTAGGCAAAATGCGGCAGGATGCAAGCGGGCGTCGCGGCGCAATGCACTGCGCTGCCGTCATCCCGGGCTGGACCCGCGATCGCTGGCCGACTGACACCTGCCCTGCCCCGCCAGCGGTCCCGGATCGCGTCCGGGACGAGGCGCGTTGTCACACCGGGGACCAGGGCTGTTCCTCGCCCTCTTCCTGCTCGCCGTCCGGACGCTCCGTGACGGTGGCGGCGGGGAGATATTCAAGCACCGCATCAAGCAGCGCGTCCATGCCCTTGCCGGTCGCCCCGGAGATCGGGAACACGCGCTCCGCACCCGCCGCCTTGAGTTCGGCGGTGAAGGCCTCGACCAGTTCGGCGTCGACCAGGTCGATCTTGTTGAGCGCAATCAGGCGGGGCTTCTCGTCAAGGCCCGCGCCGTAGGCTTCGAGTTCGCCTTCGATCACGTGCAGCGCCTCGGCCGGATCGGTGCCGTGGACGTCGATCAGGTGGATCAGCACCCGGCACCGCTCGATATGGCCCAGGAACCGGTCGCCGATCCCCGCGCCTTCGGCCGCGCCCTCGATCAGGCCGGGGATGTCGGCCAGCACGAATTCCCTGTTGCGGTGGCGCACCACGCCCAGCTGCGGCGTCAGCGTGGTGAAGGCATAGTCGCCCACCTTGGCCTTGGTGTTGGTGATCTGGTTGATGAAGGTGGACTTGCCGGCATTGGGCAGCCCGACCAGGCCGGCGTCCGCCAGCAGCTTCAGGCGCAGCCAGACCCACATCTCCTGCCCCGCCTCGCCAGGCTGGTGCTGGCGCGGGGCACGGTTGGTGCTGGTCTTGTAGCTGGCATTGCCGCGCCCGCCGAGCCCGCCTTCGAGCAGGGTGACGCGCTGGCCCGCCTCGGTGAGATCGAGCAGGACCGTCTCGCGGTCATCGTCCAGCACCTGGGTGCCGACGGGAACCTTGATGACCAGATTGGGCCCGGCCGCGCCGGTGCGATCCTTGCCCATCCCCGGCGTGCCGCGCCGCGCCTTGAAATGCTGGGCATAGCGGAAGTCGATCAGAGTGTTGAGGCCGGCCACGGCTTCGAACACGATGTCCCCGCCGCGCCCGCCGTTGCCCCCGTCCGGACCGCCGTATTCGACGTATTTTTCGCGCCGGAAGCTGACCGCTCCCGGACCGCCCTGCCCCGAGCGGATATAGATCTTGGCCTGGTCGAGAAAATGCATGGGTTCAGCTTAGCGGCTTGAGCGGAAAATGTCGCGCGCGGGATTGCGGCAACGACAGGACTGACCAGAAAGGATCGGCCAGAAAGGATTGGCCAGTGTGCTGAGAATTGCCTCAGCCCGAGCCGAGAATGGTGGATTTCGAGAACCGGCGCGCAGCGACCATCAGGGTCGTGAGCACCGGAAGCGCAGAAAGCTGCCGTTCGCAGGCCGGGATGTGGCAATTATCAGTACACTGGTGGAGCCGAGGGGGATCGAACCCCTGACCTCGTCATTGCGAACGACGCGCTCTCCCATCTGAGCTACGGCCCCGTTCCAGTGCAGTTCCGGGGGCGCCAGGCGCCCGCGGGAGCGGCCCCCTTAGCGAAAGGTCCGCGCCCTTGAAAGAGCTAAATTGCCACTCAGCCCACTTTGCCCGTGCCTTACCGCGGGGCGGGCGCCACCGCTGCGCTGACCGGGCCGGCGGGCTGGCCGTACTTGGCGTCCCAGGCGGCCAGGTTGCTCTGATACTGTTCGTAAGAGCGGAAGAAAGTCTCGAACACGTGATCGAGCATGGTCAGGTTGCGGACCGAGAAGGCGTTCAGTTCCGCCGGCTTCGTCACCAGCGATTCGCGCGCCATGACCAGCGCCGCATCGCAGAAATTGTCGATCGTGGCGGGATAGGCGAAGTAGTTGTAGACCTTGGTCATGTAGGCTTCGCGCGGGCGAACGAAGGCCGCGCCGTATTGTGCGCGAAAGTCGCTGTCGACCTGCTTGTTGGCGGCCGCGAGACCCTTTTTGTGGGTCTTCAGGAACGCCTTGTAGCCGGTCAGGATCTCGGCGTGCTGCGGCTTCATGCAGTTGAGTGCGGCGACGTTGTAGGCCGAACGCAGGTTCCACACCGTCTGCCCGGTGCCGAGCTTGGCATTGACCGTCTGGCGCACGCCGTCCGGACCGACGAGCGGCACCACCAGGGCCGGACCAGCGCCCAGCGGCGGAAGCGGCCGCGGCGGGATCACGATCGCGACCGGCGGCGGAGGTGGCGGGGGCGGCGGCGGGGGCGTGCTTTTCGGCCCGCAGGCTGCCAGCAGGCTCAGCGTAACGGCCACTCCGCCAACAAGGATCGTGCGCTTGATCTGTGCGCCCATTGTACCCGCCCTATAACCTGGCCGGCCCGCGCGCCCCGCTGACGCTCCGGTGCCGGGTTTTCAGACCATTAACCCTTTTTCGCCGCAAATGAAATGCCCGGCGCGAGCCTGCTCGCACCGGGCATTGTTCAGTTCGTCGTCAACGCTCAGCGGCGGTCGCCGAGGAAGCGCAGCAGATAGAGGAACATGTTGATGAAATCGAGGTACAGGTTCAGCGCCCCCATCACCACGGCCTTGCCCGCCATGTCGGTGCCGCGAACGTAGACGTACTGTTCCTTCAACTTCTGCGTGTCATAGGCAGTGAGCCCCGCGAAGATCAGCACGCCCAGCGCGCTGATCGCCCAGTAGAGCCCCGGCGACTGCAGGAAGATGTTGATGATCGAGGCGATGATCAGGCCGATCAGGCCCATGATCAGAAAGCTGCCCATGCCGGTCATGTCGCGCTTGGTGGTGTAGCCATAGAGGCTGAGACCCGCAAAGCCGCCCGCCGCCGAGAAGAACGCCGTGGCGATCGACCCACCGGTGTAGACCAGGAAGATGAAGGACAGCGACAGGCCCATCACCGCGCAGAACGACCAGAACAGGATCTGCAGCGTGGAGGTCTGCATGCGGTTGAGGCCGAAGCTCATCGCCAGCACGAAACCGAGCGGCGCAAGCTGGACAATCCAGCCGAGCGGCGAACCGAACATCTGCTGCGCCATGCCCGACTGGGCGAACACCAGCGCGATGATGCCCGAAAGCAGCACGCCCGAGGCCATGTAGTTGTAGATCGACAGCATGTGCCGGCGCAGGCCATCGTCGAGCGCTTGCGCACCCATCGACTGGCCGTTGAGCATCGGAGACGCGCCGAGGCCGGTGGTTCCGGGCCGGGGTTCGTTCCAGATCGACATTTCACAACTCCCTTTGCCCCAAAGGCGGGGCGCTAGTCCTGAATATCGGGGCAAAGCCCCCTGCTTTCAAGCGAAACCGGGAACCTGTTACAATTGGATACGATCGCGGCGCGGCGGATCAGCGCGCGGCCCGGGCCAGTTCGGCGCCGCGATCGCGCGCCGCGCGCAAGGTCGCCTCGATCAGGCGCGCCATCGCCTGGTCCGCATCAAGCACGGCAAGCCCCGCTGCGGTCGTTCCGCCCGGGCTTGTCACCTTGCGGGCGAGTTCGGCTGGCGAGTCCTGTGACGATGCGGCAAGCGCGCTGGCCCCTTCGACCATGGCGAGGGCCAGGCGCTGTGCCTGGTCCGGCTCCAGCCCCAGCTCCGCCCCGGCGGCGGCGAGTGCATCAATGAAGCGGTAGACGAAGGCCGGACCCGACCCGGCAAGCGCGGTCACGGCATCCAGTTGGCCCTCGTCCGCCAGCCACTCCGGCGTGCCGAGCGGCGCCATCAGCCCATCGAGCGCGCCGCGCTGTGCCTCGTCCAGGCCCTGCCCGAACAGGGCGATGGGCGACTTGCCGATCGCGGCGGCTAGGTTGGGCATGACCCGCACCAGCGCCCCGGCATCCGGCAAGCGCGCGGCGAGACTTGCCAGTTCGACCCCGGCCAGCATCGATACCAGCACGGCTCCCGGTCCTGCCAGCGGCGCCAGGACCGGCGCGGCTTCATCGAGCATCTGCGGCTTGATCCCCAGGATCACCGTGCCGAATTGCCCGGCGGGCGCCTCGCGCAGCAGGGTCACGCCGGCTGGGACCGACTCCAGGTAAGGGTCGACCACGGTGAAACGCGCCGGGTCCAGCCCGCCCCGCAGCCAGCCGGCGAGCATCGCCCCGCCCATGTTGCCGCAACCGAAGATGAGGATCGAATTCACTGCGTCTGTTCCTGCCTGAAATGACAGGGCCGCTTTGTCAGGCTTCGCCGGCGGCGTCCACCATCGAGCTGGCAAGCGCCTCTGCCGGGGTCTTGTCACCCCACAGGACGAACTGGAAGGCGGGATAGAACCGGTCGCATTCCTCGACCGCGGCCTCGACCGCGACCTGGGCCTGGGCGAGGCTCAGCAAGCCCTCGTCACCCAGCAGCAGGCCGTGGCGATAGAGCAGGACGGAGCCGTTCGACCACATGTCGAAGTGCCCGACCCACAGCTGTTCGTTGACCAGCGCCAGCAGTTCCCACATCGCCGGGCGCTTGTCCTCGGGCACGCGGATGTCCGGCAGGCACAGCAGCTGCAGCACGTGATCCTCGCGCCGCCAGACCCCGCGCAGGGTATAGCTGGCCCAGGAACCCTTGATTTCGCCTGAAATTTCGTCCTCAGCCACGAATTCGCACGGCCAGCCGCGCGCCTCGAACAGGGAGGCAAGCATGTCGACCGGAGCCGCATCCTCTTCGCGCTCAAATTCCCTGCTGTGCATCATCCGGCCCTGTACGGCTCCATCGCGGTGATCGCGATATGGGTGCTGGATGCATTGGCGCGCCCGCCGCGACAATGACCCCCATCGACGCGCCTGCGCAAAACTCGGCTTGCCTGTTCACAAGGTGTGGAAAAAACGGAGTGGGCCGGGCAGCGCGCCAGAACCTAGCCCCCTGCCGCGACGGCGTCGACCACCTGTCCAGCCGGACTGGTCCAGAGGAAGCTGCCGTTCACGCCGGCCTTTTTCAGCTTGCCGATGAAGGCGTTGGCCGCGGCCTCGGTGTCGAACGGGCCGGTCAGCAGGCGATTGGTCTGGCCCCAGGCACTGGTAAAGCCCTTGCGGCCACCAAGCGCGGCAGGCTCGTCCTTGAGCATCCGCCGCCAGTCGAAAGCGAGCGCCTTGCGATCGCGCCCGGTCGCCACCTGCACCCAGATCCGACTGGGGTGGCTGGGCGCGGCTGGCTTCTTGACGTCGACGCACTGGGTCGCAGCGGCGCCCTTGGCGGGGCGCGCGACCGGCTGCTTGCCCTTTGGCGCGGCCTTGGCACCCCTGGCCTTGGGATCGGGAGCGGGTTCGCAAGCCTTTGCGAGCGATTCGGGGGTTTCGACCCGCACCGGCTTGATCCGCCGCACGTCGACCGCGCCGGCCGCCGCTTCGGCCTGGCGGCTGGGCGGCGTGAGATCGGCGAAGACGTCCGCAAGCTGGCGCGGGCGCGGCGCAGGCGAGGCGGCCTTTGGCGGCGCGGACCTGGTCACCGGAGGCGGCGCGGCCTTCACCGGCGGCACGGCGGGCAGTTCGACCGGCGCGCTGGCCTGCACCGGCGCGGAAGCGGCGGCTGGGGGCGCGACTGCCGGGGCCGCCTGCACGGGCGCAGCAGGAACCTGCCGAAGGTCGAAGCTGGATGCGGCCTTGCCACCGGTGCCGTCCAGCGAGCCGAAACCGGGCGCAGGGATCGGGCCTGATGGCGCCGGTGCGGGGGCCGGTGCCGGTGCCGGTGCCGGTGTCGGTGCCGAAGCGACCTTGACCGGAGCCGGCGCCGGGACGGGAGCAAGCGCGACCCTGGGCGGAATTGGAGCCGACGTCGGCGCGCTGATGGGCGGGGGCGGAGAAGCGAGGACCGTCTCCCGGCCCGGGCGAGGATCGGGCGGAGCTGTCGCAGCCACCTGGACCGGACGCGGCTCGGCCTTGCCCGGCCTGGCCCCAGTCTTGGCCGCAGTCTTGGCGGCAGTCTTGGCCGCCTGCTCCCGCTCGCGCCGCGACTGGCGGCTCTCGGGCCGGGCCCCCAGCGGCACGCCGGCGGGCGTCAGCGACTGGCTGGCGCTGGCCAGAACCGTGCGCGGCCGCGCATACTGGGCAAAGCGAGGGTCATCGATCCCGATGTCCGCCGCGCGCGGAAACCGGCCGAGGTTTGCGGCCGCCGCCTGCTGCGAGGGAGTGAGCCGCGGCATGAAGCGCAGGTAGGCCGCAATCGCCCCGGCCATGTCGGCCGGCAGGGTGGAGCGGGCGATCGCCTCTGCCTCTTCCGCCTGGCCGACGATCGCGAGCGCGAAGGCGCGGGTGCGCCACGACGATTTGTCCTGCTTTTGCAGCAGCGGCGCCAGCGTGATTTCCATGCCGCGCTTGTCACCGGAAATGGCCTGGCTCAGCGCGAGTCGCCGGATCGTCTCGTCATCCTGCCGGACGGCCAGTGCCTGGCGGTAAAACTGCTGCGCGGTGACAGCATCGCCGACCAGATCATAGGCCAGCGCGCGGTCAGACAGCCGCTGCGGGTCGAGCGGCCCGCCTTTCGCAGCTTCATCGAACAGAGGAATCGCGCTCAGCGGATCTTCGGCCTGGACGTAGGCTGCGGCGAGGCCGCCCTTGACTTGGCCATTGCCGGGCGCAATCGCGTCGGCCCGCTGATAGAACCCGATCGCCGCCTGGACATCACCGAGGTCGAGCGAGGCCTGCCCCGCATCGATCAGGGCGGCTATATCGCGAGAGTCCTTCGCAAGGCGCGAAAGCGCGGCGTTGAGGCGCGCGCTCTCACCGCCGGGAATGGCCTGGACGACCGGCTGGCTGATTCCCGACGCGGCCAGTTGCTGCGCCCGCAGCGCCGGAGCGACGGCCAGGGCGAGCACGCCGCCCAGCAACAGCCGCGCGCGGCGCCCGCGTTCCCTTCCCTGGCCCCGAATCGGCATGGTCACGATCATTCCCGCGTCGTTCAATCCTGCAGCACCTTAAGCGATCGAGCCCGATCGCACCATGGTGCCTGCGCCTGAACCGCACTGGAACGGACCGGACCTTGCCGAGCCGGACGGGTGCGGATTACTGGTTGTTCTGGCGGCCGAGGAACCGGGGGATCGAGATCGACGGACCCGAATCGCCTTCATCCTCGTCCTCATCCTCGGACTGGGCGGAACGCCCCCCGCGCGAGAGGTTGGCCATGCGCTCGAACAGCGTGGCACCGCCGCCACTGCTGCCCCCGCCAAGACGGGGTGCGCGCGGCGCAGGCGATGCAGGAGCAACGGGAGCCTCCGGCTCGGCCGCGCTGGCCGGGCCACCGGCTGCGCCCGTGTCGTCGCCCCGTGCCAGCAGACCGCGGCGGCGGCGCGGCTGGCCGTCATCGTCTTCGGGAGCCGACGCCTCGCCGCTGACCAGCCGCGAGGCATCAAGCAGCAGTTCGTCACCGCCAGCGCCGCCTGCTTCCTGTTCAAGCTCGAACGGCTCGTCTGCGGCAGCGCCCTCGGCCTGCGCAGGGGTTCCCCAGTCCTCGCCGCCATCTTCGGACGACAGCGCGGGAGCGGGAGCCGGTTCCGGCTCGCTTTGCATCACCGGCGCTGGCGCCGGCCGGGGTTCGGGTTCTGCCGCGACCGGAGCCGGCGCGGATGCGCCGCGCTCGAACAACGGCTGGCCGGCAGGCGCCGCTACCGGCGGCCGCGCCGGCCCGCGCGAGGCCCCCAGGCTGAACGGACGGCCCGCCTCTTCAGCCTGCTCGGCGCTCTGCTCGATCCCGGTGGCAACCACCGATACGCGGATCTTGCCCTGGAGGTCGGGATTGAACGCACTGCCCCAGATGATGTTCGCGTTGGGATCGACCAGTTCGCGAATGTGGTTCGCAGCCTCGTCGACTTCCAGCAGCTTCATGTCCTCGCCGCCGATGATCGAGATGATCACGCCCTTGGCGCCCTGCATCGAGACGCCATCGAGCAGCGGATTGGCAATCGCCTTTTCCGCGGCTTCGAGCGCACGGTTCTCGCCCGAGCCCTCGCCCGTGCCCATCATCGCCTTGCCCATCTCGGCCATGACCGAGCGGACGTCGGCAAAGTCGAGGTTGATCAGACCCGGCATGACCATCAGGTCGGTGATCGAGCGGACGCCCTGCTGAAGCACCTCGTCGGCGAGCTGGAAGGCCTCCTTGAAGGTGGTCTCGGCCTTGGCGATCAGGAACAGGTTCTGGTTGGGAATGACGATCAGCGTGTCGACGTGCCGCTGCAGTTCCTCGATACCGGCTTCGGCGGAGCGCATGCGCCGGGTGCCTTCGAACAGGAACGGCTTGGTCACCACGCCAACGGTCAGCACGCCCTTTTCGCGCGCCAGCTTGGCGACGACCGGAGCAGCGCCGGTGCCCGTGCCGCCGCCCATGCCTGCAGCGATGAAGCACATGTGCACCCCTTCGAGCGCACGCTCGATCTCGGCCATGGTTTCCTCGGCCGCGGCGCGCCCGACTTCTGGGCGCGATCCGGCACCCAGGCCCTGGGTGATGTCCGGCCCCAGCTGAATGCGGTTTTCGGCGATCGAATTGTTCAGGGCCTGGGCATCGGTATTGGCGACGACGAAGTCGACCCCCTCGATCCCCGCCTGGATCATGTTCGCGATCGCGTTGCCGCCGGCGCCGCCAACCCCGATCACGGTGATGCGCGGGCGCAGCTCCTCGACGGCGGGCGGTCCGATATTGATGCTCATGGCGCTCTCCTGTCCGGCAAGCGAATGCAACACTTGCTAATCGTCTATTTCTTGCACCCTTCGATTCATCGAATCAAAGGTAATCCACCAGTTTGTCCACAACCGGCAAGCCCGGATGCGGCATAACGACGTCAGAAGTACTCGCGCAGCGCCCGGTAGACCCGGCTGACCACGGCAAGCCCCTTGTAATTGAAGGTCGGCGTATAACGCGGCCCGATGGTGCGAATGTCGATCGGGTCAGCCGCCGCATAGAGCACCAGCCCCGCCAGCGTGGCGAAGCCCGGCGTCGCGTGCGCCTCGGGCAGGCCCTTGAGGTGCTGCACCTTGCCCACACGCACCGGTTTGCCCAGGGCCGACTGGGCAAAATCAGCGAGGCCTGCCAGCTCGGCGCCGCCGCCCGTCAGCACCACCTGCTGACCGCGCTGCCCGGTGAAGCCCAGGCCCTTGAGCGCCTTGCCGACCTCTTCCATCAGGCGCCCCAGTTGCAGCGTGATGACCGAGACCAGTTCGGCGCGGGGAATGCGGTTCTTGTCATCGGCATGCCGCGCCAGCGGGCCGGTCGCCTCCTCGCCGGGGGCGTTGACCGGGATCATCTCGCGGTGGTCGGCGGGGCTGGGAATCGCCGAGCCATGCACGCACTTCAACCGTTCGGCCTGGAAGCGGCGAATGCCGAAGGCGCTGGCGATCGCGTCGGTAATGTCGCCCGACCCCATCGGGATCGTCGCCAGGCCCAGCAGCATACCCGCCGCGTAGACCGACACATTGGTCACCTCGCCGCCGAACTCGACCAGCGCGACGCCCAGTTCGCGCTCTTCGGCAGTCAGGCAGGCATGGCCCGCCGCGACGGGCGAGCCGACCACCGCCTCGACCTGGAGGTGCGCGTTCTGGACAGCCTCGGTGATGTTGCGCACCGGGGCGCCATCGGCCAGCATGACGTGGATATCGACGCCCAGCCGTTCGGCGTGGAGCCCCTTGGGATCGGCCACCCCGTCCGCCCCGTCGAGCATATAGTGCGCGGGCTGGGCGTGCAGCACCATCCGTCCGTCAGGCTGGATGACGTCACGCGCGGAAACCAGCAGATGCTCGATATCCTCGGCTTCGATGCGCCGCCCGCCGACGTCGACCTCAACCTGCGCGACCTGGCTGGCAAGTCCCGCGCCCGAGCAGCCGATCCAGACGCTGGAGATCGAGGTGTTGGCCATCTTCTCCGCCCGCTCGACCGCGTCGCGCACGGCATAGGTGGCGGCCTGCATATCGGTGACATAACCGCGCTTGATCCCCTGCGCGGCGCGGTGGCTGGAGCCGAGCACGACCATTTCCCCGGTTTCCGTCAGGCCGGCGATCATCGCCGAAATGCGGAAGGAGCCAAGGTTGACCGCGCCGAACACGCGGGAGATGCGGGGCGGAGGCGCCATCAGTTGTTCTCCTGCTTGGCCGGGGTCGGCTTGGCCGCCGCTGGCGTACCGGCTTCGGCAACCTTCGTGGCAGGCGCCGCCGCTCCTTCCGTCCGGGGCTGGTCGACGCGGCTGGGCATGCGAATGTAGAGCCGCTCGCTGGCTCGCATGTCGAAGGCGATGGCCTTGCCGCCGAGCAGGCGGTTGCTGCCGTCCATCGCCGCGAACTTGACCAGCGCCTTGCGCGACTGCTCCTCGCCTTCGGGCAGGGCAAGCACCTGGGCGGTCTTGAACGTCAGGTTCCAGCGCCGATTGCCCACCCACGCCGCCTCGCGCACCTGGGGCTTGAGCGCCGGGGCGGCATCGAGCAGCGCGGCAAGCGCCTTGATCTGCTTGCCGGCACCAGAACCGCCGATCACCAGCTTGCCCTTGGCGCGTTCCGCCGAGACAGTCTCAAGCTCGTGCCCTTCGGCGTCGATCAGCACCAGCCGGTCGGCCTTGCGCAGCACGGCGACGGCCTTGCGCTCGACGATGTCGATCACCAGCGTGTCGGGCATCTGGCGAGAAACGCGCGCGTCCGCGACCCAGGACAGCTCCATCAGCCGCCCGCGCAGCGCCTCCACGTCGACCAGCGGCATCGCCCGGTCGCGTTCGGCCAGAGCGCGTTCATAGACCTTGAGCTCGTTGAGCTGCTTTACCCCGCGCACTTCCACACGGCGCACTTCGAACCCGGCATCGGCGGCAACTGCGCTCAGTTGCTGGCTGGCCATGGCTGGAACCCCGGCGAAGCTCGCCACGATCCAGGCCAGCGCCACCGCCGCCCCCAGGATCACGGCAAGGAACCCGCGTTGGAGCTGCTCTTCGCTGAACGGAAGCCAGCTCATCGCTGCATCGAGGGCCGTGCCGGTGCGCTGCTTCGCGGCGCGGACCTGCCGCGCCTTGCCCTGGGCCGCCGCGACCTTGCGCGCGCTCTTGCCGCCGCGCTTGACCTTCTGGCTCATGCCGGTTTCCCCTTTTCGGCCAGCGCATCGGCGATGATGATCTCGACCAGTTCGCCGTAGGAAATGCCAAGCTTCGCAGCCTGTTCGGGCACCAGGCTGAGCGGGGTCATGCCGGGCTGGGTGTTGGTTTCCAGCACGAACAGACCCTCCACCCCGCGCTCGTCATCCCAGCGGAAGTCTGTGCGGCTGCACCCCTTGCAGCCGAGCAGCCTGTGGGCGCGCAGGGCGATGTCGAGACAGGCCTGGGTGATGTCCTCAGGCAGATCGGCCGGGCAGACGTGCTCGGTCATGCCTTCGGTGTACTTCGCGTCGAAATCGTAGAAGCCGGACTTGGGCTTCAATTCGGTGACCATCAGCGCGCGGTCGCCCAGCACGGCGGTGGTGAGTTCGCGCCCGCGAATGAACGGTTCGGCCAGCAGACGGTCGAATTCCTGCCACGGCCCCTTGGCATCGCGGCTGATCGGATTGCCGTAATTGCCCTCGTCGGTGACGATCGCTACGCCCACCGAGGAGCCTTCGTTGACGGGCTTGAGCACATAGGGGCGGGCCAGAGGATCGCGCTCGAAGATCTCGCGCGTTTCGACGATCCGTCCGCCAGGCATCGGGATGCCGTGCGGCACCAGCGCCTGCTTGGTCAGTTCCTTGTCGATCGCGATGACCGAGGTGACCATGCCGGAATGGGTATAGGTCAGGCCCATCAGGTCCATCATACCCTGCACGGTCCCGTCCTCGCCGGGGGTGCCGTGAAGCGCGTTGAACACCACGTCCGGCGCGGCCTCGGCCAGCCGTGCGGCAACGTCGCGGTCCATGTCGATCCGGGTCACGCGGTGGCCGCGCTCCGCCAGCGCCGTTGCAACGCCCTCGCCGCTCATCAGCGAAACCGGCCGTTCGTTCGACCAGCCGCCCATCAGCACCGCGACATGAAGCTTCGGAAGGCTCACTTGTTACCTACACCTTCTTCGTCTGGCGCTTTGACACGGGTGCCAACGCGCTGAATTTCCCACTCGAGCTCGACGCCCGACTTGTCCCTGACCCGCCGCCGCACTTCCTCGCCCAGCGCCTCGATCTCGGTGCTGGTCGCGTTGCCGGTGTTGAGCAGGAAGTTGGTGTGCTTTTCGCTGACCTGCGCCCCGCCCAGGGTCAGGCCCCGGCACCCGGCTTCATCAACGAGCTGCCAGGCCTTGTGGCCTTGCGGGTTCTTGAAGGTCGATCCGCCGGTCTTGCTGCGCAGGGGCTGGCTTGCCTCGCGGCTGGCGGCGATCCGGTCCATCTCGGCCTGGATCGCCGCAGGTTCGCCAGGACGCCCCTTGAACCGCGCGGCAACGACGATCGCGCCGTCCGGCAGGTCGGAATGGCGATAGGTATAGTGCAGATCGGTGACCGGCAGGGTTTGCAGCGAACCATCGCGGAGCACCACGTCGCAATCGACGAGAATGTCCTTCACCTCGCCGCCATAGGCCCCGCCGTTCATTCGCACGAAGCCGCCGACCGTGCCAGGGATCGAGCGCAGGAATTCCAGCCCCGCGATCCCGGCATCGCGCGCGGTCGAGGACACAAGAATGCCCGAGGCTCCTGCCCCGCAATCCAGCGTCAGTTCAGCGCTTTTCGCAACCTTTGCAAACGCCTTGCCCAGCCGCACCACCACGCCCGGAACGCCGCCATCGCGCACGATCAGGTTGGAGCCAAGCCCCAGCGCCATGACCGGCACGACGGGATCAAGCTCGCCCAGGAACTGCTGGAGATCCGCAAGGTCGGCAGGCTCGAACAGCCATTCCGCCATGCCGCCGGACTTGAACCAGACCAGCGGGGCCAGCGGGGCGTTGGGGGTCAGCTTGCCCCGGACCTTGGGAAGCTCGGCAAGGCTCACCCGCCCCTCCGTGCCCGGATCGCGTCGGCAAGGCCCGCCGCCCACTTGGTGATGTCGCCCGCGCCAAGGCAGACGACCATGTCGCCCGGCTGCGCCACTGTTGCCAGGGCATCGGCCAGCGCATCCGGCCCGGCGATGACCTGCGCCGAACGGTGCCCCCGCGCCTTCATGCCCGCCACCATCGCGTCGGACGTCACGCCCTCGATCGGCTGCTCGCCCGCGGCATAGACGGGGGCGGCATAGACCATGTCGGCATCGTTGAAGGCGGCGGAAAACTCGTCGAGGTGATCGCGCAGGCGGGTGTAGCGGTGCGGCTGGACCACGGCGATCACGCGCCCCGTGCCCACGCCCTCGCGCGCGGCGGCCAGCACGGCGCGGATTTCGACCGGGTGGTGGCCGTAGTCGTCGATCACCGTCACGCCGTCTACCTCGCCGACCTTGGTGAAGCGGCGCTTGACGCCCGTGAACTTGGCAAAGCCGGACTGGATCACGCTGTCCGCGCAGCCCATCTCCACCGCCACGCCGACCGCGGCGAGCGCGTTCTGGACGTTGTGGCGGCCCGGCATCGGCAGGTCGATCCCCTCGATCCGGCGGAAGCTGCCGTCGCGCTGGCGCAGCACGGCATCGAACCGGTTGCCGCCGGGATAGGGCCGCACGTTCTCGCCGCGCACGTCGGCCTGGGCGGAGAAGCCGTATGTCACGACGCGGCGATCACGGACCTTGGGGATCACGGCCTGGACTTCGGGATGATCGATGCACAGCACCGCGCAGCCATAGAACGGCACGTTCTCGATGAATTCGACGAAGGCGTCCTTCACCGCATCGAAGCTGCCGTAGTGGTCGAGGTGTTCGGGATCGATGTTGGTGACCACCGCGATGGTCCCGTCGAGCCGCAGGAACGAACCGTCGCTCTCGTCCGCCTCGACCACCATCCACTCGCTCGCGCCAAGGCGGGCGTTGGAGCCGTAGGAATTGATGATCCCGCCGTTGATCACGGTGGGGTCCACACCGCCCGCATCCAGCAGGGCGGCCACCATGCTCGTGGTCGTGGTCTTGCCGTGAGTGCCCGCCACCGCGACCGTGCGCTTCAGACGCATCAGTTCGGCCAGCATTTCCGCGCGGCGGACCACCGGGATGCGGTTTTCAAGCGCGGCGGCAACTTCCGGATTGTCGCGCTTCACGGCGGTGGAAGTGACGACCACGGCCGCTTCGCCCAGATTTTCGGCGGCATGGCCGATCATCACCTTGATCCCGCGCTTGCGCAGACCTTCAACGACATAGCCCTCGGCAATGTCGCTGCCCTGCACCATGTAGCCAAGGTTGTGCATCACCTCGGCAATGCCGGACATGCCGATCCCGCCGATGCCGACGAAGTGGATCGTGCCGATATCGGTGCCTACGCCCTTCACGCCACTGCCTCCTGCCCGGCCGCCGCGCCGCCGCGCGCAACCTGGATTACGTCCATCAGCGGCGCGCCGCCAAAGCTTTCGACCAGGTCAGCCAGGTCGCCAAGCGCCTTGGGATAGCCGCAATTCCATGCCGCGTGGGCGGCATTGGCCAGGGTTTCCGGGCTCTGCGCGATGGCCTGGATCTGCTTCGCGAGTTCGGCGGAGGTGAAACGGTCCTGCCGGATCATCCGCGCACCGCCCGCCGCGCAGATCTCACGCGTGTTGGCGGCCTGGTGATCGTCGGTGGCGATCGGCAGCGGCACCAGGATTGCCGGGCGGCCCACGGCGGTCAGTTCGGCAATGGTCGAGGCGCCCGCGCGGCCGATGAACAGGTGCGCGTCGGCCAGCCGCTCGGCCATGTTCTCGAAATAGGTGGCGAGTTCTGCCGGGATGTCGTGGCTGGCATAACGTGCACGCACTGCCTCGATATCCTCCGGGCGGCACTGCTGGGTCACCTGCAGGCGCCCGCGCAGCGCGGGGGGCAGCATGGCGAGGCCATCGGGGACGACATCGGACAGGACCGAGGCGCCCTGGCTGCCGCCCGTGACCAGCACGCGCAGCAGTCCGTCGGGGCCAAAGGCAGGGAACGGCTGGTCGCGCAGCGCCAGCACGGCATCGCGCACCGGATTGCCGACTACGTGCACCTTGCCCAGATGCTTCGGCTTCAGCCGCGCGACGTCGCGGTAGGAGGTGGCGATCGCATCCACCCGGCCCGCGAGCAGGCGGTTGACCCTGCCCAGCACGGCGTTCTGCTCATGGATCACGCTCGGCACGCCGGCGCTGGTCGCGGCCCACAGCGCGGGGAAGGCCGGATAGCCGCCAAAGCCGACCACGGCGGAAGGCTGGAAGCTTTCGAACAGGCGCAGCGCCATGCGCCGTCCTTCCAGGATTGCCTCAACGCCCTTGGGCCAGTGCAGCGGGTTCTTGCCCAGCCGCCCGGCGGGCAGGATATGGGCGACCAGCGAATGGGGCTTGCCCGGCAGCCTGGCGCCGCGCTCGTCAGTGATCAGCGCGACATGGTGGCCGCGCCGCTCCAGTTCCACCGCCAGCGCAAAGGCCGGGATCAGGTGCCCGCCCGTGCCCCCGGCGGCGAGGACGTAGTGACGGCTGACCGCGCTCATTTGCCCAGCCCCAACTTTTCCAGCGAGAACGGCTCGCGGCGGATAAACGGATTGCGCCGGGTGATGGCGATCAGGAAGCCCACCCCCAGGCACAGCGCGATGGTGGACGAACCACCGTAGGAAATCAGCGGCAGGGTCATGCCCTTCGACGGGAAGAGTTGCAGATTGACGAGGATGTTGATGAAGGCCTGCCCGCCCAGCTGCGCGGCCAGCCCGGCAGCGGCAAGCGTGGTGAACAGGTCTTCCTCATCCAGCAGGCGGACCAGAACCCGCACCACCAGCGCAAGGTACAGGATCACGATCAGTGCGCAGACCAGCAGGCCGAACTCCTCGCCGATGACCGAGAAGATGTAGTCGGTATGGGCCTCGGGCAGGCCAAGCTTGCGCGTACCCAGCCACAGGCCCGAACCGGTCCAGCCGCCCGACAGCAGCGTGCGGCTGGCAAGGTCGACCTGGTCGAAGGCAGTGCCGCCGCCCAGGAAGGCGTCGATCCGGTGGCGGGCGTTGTCATAGAACAGATAGGCCGCAACCACCGCGCCGAGCCCGGCTGCCCCCGCCAGGCCGATCCTCTTGAGCGAGATGCCCGACATCAGCACCATCACGAACCACACGCCCACGAACAGCATCGTCGAGCCGAAGTCCGGCTGGGCCATCAGCAGCAGTGCGATCAGGCCCATCAGTCCGGTCGACAGCTCGATCACCGGCAGGTTCGGATCGCGCGCCCGCCAGCTGAGGATCCAGGCGACCATGATCGCGAAGGCGGGCTTCAGGAATTCGGACGGTTGCAGCGAAATGCCAAGGTTCAGCCAGCGCCGCGCACCGTTGACCGTGGTGCCGACCACCGGGACCAGCATCAGCCCGACCAGCATGGCAAAGCCCAGCACGATCCCCAGCCGCCGCGCCAGATCGCGCGGCAGCATGGAGGCACCGATCAGCGCGACCAGCCCCAGGAACTGCCAGCGCAGGTGGATATAGAAGAAGTGCAGGTCATCCAGCCGCACGGCCGAGGTCGAAAGGCGCCGCGCACTGGCGGGTGAGGCCGCGGCCACGGCCAGGGTGCCAATCGCCATCAGCGTCAGCACCAGCCCCAGCAGCACCCGGTCGATCTCGCGCCACCAGATCGCAAAGTCGCCGCGCCGGGTGCGCTTGTAGCGCGGGCCGGAAGCGGCGGCGGTCTGGCCGGAATGGGGCACGAAGGGCGGAACGGTGGCCATCAGCACGGACCTCCGCCGCCCGCCGGATCGCCTTCCAGCAGGGCCTGAACGATCTGGCGGAAGCTGTCGCCCCGCGCCTCGTAGTCCCGGAACTGGTCGAAGCTGGCGCAGGCCGGTGACAGCAGCACCACGTCGCCGGGCCGGGCCGCCGCAATCGCATCGCGCACGGCTTCGCACAGCATCTCGCTGCGCACGACGGGCATGTACGGCCCCAGCAGTTCGGCAAAGCGCGGGCCGGCCTCGCCGATGACATAGGCGCGCGCGACATTGCCGAACGAGGGCGCGCATTCATCCAGATCATCGCCCTTGGGCAGGCCGCCAAGGATCCAGTGGATCCGCCGCTCCGGCGCAGGGGGAAAGGCGGCCAGCGCGGGCGCGGTGGAGGCCGGATTGGTCGCCTTGCTGTCGTTTATGAACAGCACGCCGTTCGCCTCGGCCACGCGCTCCATCCGGTGGGGCAGGCCGCGGAAGGTTGCCATGGCGGGTGCCCACTGGGCGCGGGTCAGCCCCAATGCCTCGGCAACGGCCACCGCGACAGCCGCGTTCTGGAGGTTGTGCGGCCCCTGCAGCGAGGGCCAGCCCGGCTGGAGCGCGGCGAGATCGGCGCCATCGACGCTGAGCGCCTTGCCTTCCGCCCGGCGCGCCCGCTCGCGCTCCGCAATGGCGACCGTCTCCGGCTCGCCCGTGCCGAACACGGCGACCTGATCGGCGCGCTGCATCGCGAACAGCCGCGCCTTGGATGCGCAGTAACCCTCGAACCCGTCATAGCGGTCGAGGTGGTCGGGGGTGATGTTGAGCAGCACCGCAACCTCGCACTCAAGGCTGTGGGTCAGGTCGATCTGGTAGCTGGACAGCTCCAGGACATAGACTCCGCCGGGATCGAGCGGGTTCTGCCCCAGGATCGGCAGGCCGATATTGCCGCCCATCCGCACCGGCAGCGCGGCGGATTGCAGCAGGTGGTGGACCAGCGCGGTGGTGGTCGACTTGCCGTTGGTCCCGGTGATGCCCACCACCCGGTGCGCGGGCAGGTGCGCTCTCGCCTGGGCGAACAGTTCGATGTCGCCGATCACCGGCACCCCCGCCGCAGCGGCGTGAGCGGCAATCGGATGGGTATTGAGCGGCACGCCCGGGGAGACGACGACGCCCGCAAAGCCCGCCAGGTCGATCGCCAGCGGATCGGCCAGATCCACCCTGCCTTCGAGCGCGCGGCGCGGTTCCTCGCGGTTGTCCCAGGCAGTGACCTGCGCCCCGCCCGCCAGCAGGCTTTCGACCGCGGTCAGCCCCGAACGGGCGAGACCGAGGACCGCAAAGCGCTTTCCGGCAAAGGCGGGGGTAGTGATCATCGCAGCTTCAGCGTCGACAGGCCGATCATCGCCAGGATGATCGCCACGATCCAGAAGCGCACGACCACGGTCGATTCCTTCCAGCCGAGCTGTTCGAAATGGTGGTGGATCGGGGCCATCTTGAACACCCGTTTGCCCGTGCGCTTGTAGACCGCGACCTGGATGATCACCGACAGCGCCTCGGCCACGAACAGCCCGCCGACGATCGCCAGCACGATCTCGTGATGCGCGGCGACGGCGATCGCGCCCAGCGCTCCGCCCAGGGCAAGGCTGCCCGTATCGCCCATGAACACGGCGGCAGGCGGCGCGTTGAACCACAGGAAGGCGAGGCAGGCGCCCATGATCCCCGCGCACAGGATCGCCAGTTCACCCGCGCGCGGCACGTGCGGAATGCCGAGATAGGCGGAAAAGTCGGCGCGGCCCGCCAGATAGGCGATGATCGCGAATGTCCCCGCCGCGATCACCACCGGCATGGTCGCGAGGCCGTCCAGCCCGTCGGTGAGGTTCACGGCATTGCCCGCGCCAACCATGACCAGAGCGGCGAACAGGTAATAGAATGGCCCCAGCGGGATCACCCGGTCGCTGAAGAACGGCACGTAGACATCGGTCGAGCCGACCTGCCCGACGATGATCCACGCGGCGACCCCCGCCACGGCGAATTCCATCAGCAGCCGCACCCGCCCGGAAACCCCGGCAGTGCTGCGCTTCTTGACCTTGTCGTAATCGTCAAGGAACCCGATCAGCCCGAATCCGCCGGTCACTGCCAGGCAGGCCCAAACCAGCGGACTGGACAGGTCCATCCACAGCAGCATCGAGATCACGAGCGCGATCAGGATCATCAGCCCGCCCATGGTCGGCGTGCCGCGCTTGGCGAAATGGGTTTGCGGGCCGTCCTCGCGAATCGGCTGGCCCTTGCCCTGGCGCAGGCGCAGCATGTTGATGAAGCGCGGGCCGATCACCAGGCCGATGATCAGCGCGGTCATCAGCGCGGCGCCCGCGCGGAAGCTCTGGTAGCGAATGAGGTTCGCGAGCCCCTCGAATTGCAGATACTGCGCGATCAGGTACAGCATGCCTGACCTTATTCCTTGTTCTGTTCGAGCGCGGAGACCAGGGCCCCCAGCCCGACGGAGTTCGACCCTTTGACGAGGATCGCGTCGCCGCCTTCCACGCCGAATGCCTCAAGGACGGCCAGCGCTTCTTGGGCATTAGCGCAATGCGCGAAGGGCAGCGCCTTGCCAAGCGCGGAGGCAGCCCCTTTCCCCAGTTCGTCGGCCAGGGGCTGCATCTCGTCGCCAACCAGGATCGCGTAGTCCGCCTGGGCGGCGGCAAGCGGTTCGACCAGCGCGGCGTGATAGGCCGGGCCATGCTCGCCCAGTTCCTTCATCGCCCCCAGCACGACGATCCGCCGGTTCGCCGGGGTCTTGCCCAATTGGGTCAGGGTTGCGCGCATCGAGGCGGGATTGGCGTTATAGCTTTCGTCGATCACCATGGCGATGCCGCCGCCCTGGGTCTTGCAGGCAAAGCGTGCCCCGCGCCCCTTGAGCCCTGCCAGTTCCGCCAGCGCCAGGCCGGCCGCGCCCAGATCGCCGCCGGCGGCGCGCACTGCGGCCATCACGCACAGCGAATTGGCCACCCAGTGCTCGCCCGGTGCGGCGACGGTGTAGCACACGCGCCGATCGCCAAGGTCGGCAGTCACCAGCGATCCGCCGCCGGGGGCGGAAACGGCATCGAGCAGGCGCACATCAGCATGAGCGGCCTTGCCGAACGAGACGACCTTCGCGCCAAGTGCAAGTGCCGCCGCGCGCAGTCGCTCATAATGCGGGCTGTCGGCGGGGATTACCGCCGTGCCGCCGGCTTCCAGCCCGCCGAAAATCTCGGCCTTGGCGTCGGCGATGGCTTTCTCGCTGCCCAGGTTCTCGATGTGGGCGGGGGCGATGGTGGTGATGACCGCCACGTGCGGGCGGACCTGGCGGGTCAGGGCCGCAATCTCGCCCGCGTGGTTCATGCCCATCTCGAAAATGCCGAAGCGGCTGCGCGCGGGCATCCGCGCGAGGCTGAGCGGCACGCCGACATGGTTGTTGTAGCTCTTGACCGAACGGTGCGCCCTGCCCCGGCTGGCGCGGTCGAGCGCGGCGAAGATGGCTTCCTTGACCCCGGTCTTGCCGACCGATCCCGTCACGCCGATGACCCGGGCATCGACCCGCGCGCGCGCAGCTGCGGCAAGAAGCTCAAGCGCCCTTGAGGTGTCGGAAACGAGGATGTGCGGCCCCTCCACCGCACGGTCCACGACCACGGCCGCAGCACCCTTCTGGAATGCGGCGGACACGAAGCGGTGGCCGTCCATCGCCTCGCCCTTCAGCGCGAAGAACAGGTCGCCCGGCACCACGTCGCGGCTGTCGATCTCCACGCCCGAGCACTGGAATTCGCCGTGCGCCGTTCCACCCATCGCCCGGGCCAGGCTGGCCGCGTCCCACAACGCCAGGCCAAGTGCGTCCTCGGCTTCGCTGGGCCATTCGAGGATCCGGGCTAGGGCATTCATCAGGCACACTCCCTGGCAACAGTAACATCATCGAACGGCAGCACCCGCAGGCTTTCGCCCGCACCGACATACTGCCCCTGCTCGTGCCCCTTGCCGGCGACAAGCACGATATCCCCAGCTTTGGCTTCGGCGATCGCCGCCGCGATAGCCTCGCGCCGATCCGCAACCTCGCGCAGGGCCCCCGCTCCGCCCGCCAGCACGGCGGCGCGGATCGCGGCGGGCTCCTCGCCGCGGGGATTGTCGTCGGTGACGATCCCGAGCTCGGCCTGCGCCGCCACCACCGCGCCCATCTGCGGACGCTTGCCGGCATCCCGGTCGCCGCCCGCGCCAAACACCACGATCAGCCGCCCCACGCAATGCGGACGCAGCGCCGCAATGGCGGCCTCGAGCGCATCGGGCGTGTGCGCGTAATCAACGTAGATGGGCGCGCCGGCGCGCGAAATCGCCGCGCGTTCCAGCCGTCCGCGCACCGGCTGGAGCCGGGCCATGGCATCGAAGGTCTGCGCCGAATCCCCGCCGCTGGCGATCACCAGCCCCGCCGCGACCAGCGCGTTGGCGGCCTGGTAGGCGCCGATCAGCGGCAACTCGATCCGCCGGCCCTCGCCCTGGTACTCAATCTCCAGCACCTGGCCAAGGGTAGTCGGTCGGCGCGCGATCAGCCGGATGCCATTGCCGCGCGTGCCCACGGTCAGCAGCCCCAGCCCGCGCCGCTCGGCATGGGCCATGGCGCGCGCGGACCATTCGTCGTCCGCCCAGATCACCGCCTCGCCGCAGGGTTCGACGACCTCGTCGAACAGCCGCATCTTGGCGGCGAAATAGTCCTCCATCGTCGGGTGGTAATCGAGATGGTCGCGGCTGAGGTTGGTAAAGGCTCCGGCCCGCACGCGCAGCCCTTCGTTGCGGAACTGCGAGAGGCCGTGGCTGGACGCCTCATAGGCAACATGGGTCACGCCTTCGCGCGCCAGGCCGGTCATGTTGGCGAAGAAGGTGACGACATCGGGCGTGGTCAACCCGGTCGAAACGCTCTCGTCCGCAGTGGTCACGCCCAGCGTGCCGATCGAGGCGGCGTGGTGCCCGGCCATCCGCCAGAGCTGGCGGACCAGCTCGACCGTAGAGGTCTTGCCGTTGGTCCCGGTCACAGCGACGACGGTTTCGGGCACGGGGACATAGAAGCCAGCAGCTAGCCGCGCGAAGGCGCGGCGCGGCTCGGCATCGGCGATGTGCACCGCGCCTTCGACCCGGGCCCCGGGCCGCGCGACCACGGCCACGGCCCCGGCGGCGATCGCGGCGGGAATGAAATCCTCGCCGTTGACCCGCGCGCCCGGAAAGGCGCCGAACACGGTGCCGGGGGCGACCTTGCGATGATCGATGGCGAAGCCGGTTACTGCACGGTCGGCATTCTCGGGCAGCTGAACGCCGATGCGCCCGGCCAGCGCCCGCAGCTTCATTCGCCGTCCCCGCGCGCGACCAGCGGGGCGATGTCGGAGATATCGACGTCGTGGTTGGCGTCGGGCATGATCCCCAGCAGGGGGCCGATGCGCGGGACGACCCGGCCGACCACCGGCGCGGTGTTCCAGGCAGCGGTGCGCTGGCCCGACGTGGCGGCAGTGCCCTGCGGCTCGTCCAGCATGGCGATCACGACATAGCGCGGGCGGTCCATCGGGAAGGCTGCGGCGAAGGTCGCCACCAGCGAGCTGCGGCGATAGCCGCCCACCCCCGGCTTTTCGGCCGAGCCGGTCTTCCCGCCGACACGGAAGCCGGGCGCATCGGCATTGCGACCGGTGCCCACGTCGACGATCATCCGCAGCAACTGGCGCATCCGCGCGCTGGTGCTGGCCTTGAACACCCGGCGGCCGGGCACGGCCTGACCGGGCGCCACCTTCTGCAGGGTGGCCGGGCGCCAGATGCCGCCATTGACCAGCGCCGCATAGGCGCTGGCAAGGTGCAGCGGGGTAACGGCGATGCCGTGACCGAAGGATACGGTCATGGTGGTGATGCGCGACCAGTTGCCCTTGGGCCACAGCGGCATGCCGCGCGCGGGCAGCTCGATCTGCGGACGCTGGTCCATGCCCAGCGCGCGCATGGTGGCGTTGAGGCGCTGACCGCCCAGCTCGTCGGCAACCTGCGCGGTGACGATATTGGACGAGTGGACCAGTGCCTCCGGAATGTTGAGCGATGCTCCGAACGAGTGGCTGTCGCGGATCGAGAAGCCCCCGATCTGCAGCGGCCGGTTCGACTGGTAGCGGCGCGACATGTCGGTCACCACGCCCGCGTCGATCGCGGCGGCAATGCTGATCGGTTTGAAGGTCGATCCCAGTTCGTAGACCTGGTTGGTCACGCGGTTAAAGATGTGCCCTTCGCCCGCGCGGTCGATCAGGTTGGGATTGAAGGCCGGGAGCGAGGCCAGCGCCAGCACTTCGCCGGTATCGACATCAAGGATGATCCCCGCCGCGCCGATGGCATTGCTTTCCAGCATGCCCTTCATCAGTTCGTCCTCGAGCGCGCCCTGGACGCGGGCATCGATCGACAGCATGGCGGGCGCGCCGCGCTGCACCGGATCGGTCAGGCGCTGGTCATAGACCTGCTCCATCCCGATATGACCATGCCCGTCGGCCCCGACGAACCCCAGCACGTGGGCCGCCATCGATCCCTGCGGATAGAACCGCTCGGTCTCG
The DNA here is from genome assembly GCA_937864195.1 of uncultured Novosphingobium sp. Classification (GTDB taxonomy): domain Bacteria; phylum Pseudomonadota; class Alphaproteobacteria; order Sphingomonadales; family Sphingomonadaceae; genus Novosphingobium. The sequence continues at coordinate 4,207 of CALMJG010000028.1, read as the reverse complement.
CGCGGGAACTCCAGCGCGGGCTCGCCCAGCTGGTGGATGCGGTTGGCATCTTCGGGCAGGATTCGGCGGCGCAGGTAGCCCGGGCGGCCCTCCGCCAGCCGGCGGGCAAGGGCCTGCGCGTCAAGATCCGGGAACACGGCCGCCAGGGCCGCGGCCACTTCGGCAGGCTTGCGCACCAGCGGCGGCCCGCCTTCGCCCAGCGCCGCCGGGTTGTACCACAGCGAATAGGCGGGGAACGCGCGGGCCAGCGGCACGCCATTGCGGTCGACGATGTCGCCGCGCGGCGGCAGCAGGGCGCTGGCCATGTCCTGCTGGGTCGGCGCATTGGCGAACAGGCCAAGGAAGGCCAGGCGCAGGATGGCGGTAACGGCAATCAGCAGGAACCCCGCGACCACCCACAGCACCCGCCACTTCGCCATCAGCAGCGAACGCTGGCGGACGTTGACCAATTCGCCCCGGCCCGAGGAGATCGCGGTGGAAACAGAGATCGCGACGGATGGCGCGTTCACGGGCGGCGGTCCTCCAGCTGCTCGACTTCGCCCAGCCGCCGGGCCAGCGTGGCGGCGGTAACCGGCTTGCGGGCTTCGCCGCGCGGTGCCTCGGCGGCCATGGCCTTGCCGGTCAGCGGCGAAACCATCGCCGGGAACCCGCTGACATCGTCACCCAGATCGTCGGCGCTGGCAACGCGGATCGGGCTGGGGGCATCGGGCGCGCGCGGCTTGCCCAGCATGGCCAGCTGGCGCTCGCCCGCAAGGTATTGCTCCGCCGTCGGGGCCTGGTAGCCGAACTCGACATCGTTGAGACTGCGCAGCTGCTGCTGGTTGGCGCGCGTCTCGAACTCCGTCTCGAGCAGCAGCTTGTCCTGCCGCACCGCAACGATCTTGCGCTCGGTCAGCCGCACCTGGCTTTTGACCGCATTGACCCTGAAGGTCAGGGCCAGGGTCACGGCAAGGCAGACGAGCAGGACGGCCGCCCAGCCGATGGAATGGAGCCGGTCACGGGTCATGCCGCCTTCCTTTCGCGCGCCGGGGCATCGGTGCGCCGGGCGGACCGCAGCGTGGCGGAGCGGGCGCGCGGGTTGCGCGCAAGCTCGGCCTCGCCGGCCCGGACGGCCTTGGCGACCTCGGCAAAGGTCGGCGCAAAGCGCGGCGCGGCGGCGGGCAGATGGCGCGAGCCCTGCCCCATGGCGCCCGCGGCCTCGCGCAGGAACTGCTTGGCGATCCGGTCTTCCAGGCTGTGAAAGCTGACCACGGCCAGCCGTCCGCCGGGGACCAGCAGCGCTTCGGCGGCGGCAAGCCCGCTTTCCAGCTCGTCCAGTTCGGCGTTCACGTGGATGCGCACCGCCTGGAAGCTGCGGGTTGCGGGATCCTTTGGCGCGCCGGGCCGGTGGCCCAGCGCCTTGCGGACGACAGCGGCCAGCTCGCCGGTCGTCTCCAGCGGGCGCGCGGCGACGATCGCGCGGGCGACCCGGCGCGACTGGCGCTCTTCCCCGAAGCGGTAGAGCACGTCGGCAATCTCGCCTTCGGGCGCGGTGTTGAGGAAGTCGGCGGCCGAAGGCCCGCTCTGCCCCATGCGCATGTCGAGCGGTCCATCGGAAGCGAAGGCAAATCCGCGCTGCGGCTGGTCGAGCTGCATCGAGGAGACGCCGATGTCCATCACCACCCCGTCGACCCGCGCCACGCCGGCTTCGGCCAGGCTGGCAACCATTTCGGAGAAGCGGCGCGGGTGGAGCACCAGGCGCGGCGGGTTCTCGCGCGTTTCCGGCCAGGCCCGGCCAGCGGCGATCGCGTCGGGATCGCGGTCGAAGGCGTGGACGGTCGCCCCGGCATCGAGGATCCGGCGGGTGTAGCCGCCCGCCCCGAAGGTCGCATCGACAATCACCGCCCCCGGGGCGGGCGCCAGCGCGGCGATCACTTCATCGAGCAGGACGGGGATGTGCGGGGCGCTCATTTGCCGTTCTTCCCGGCACGGGCGCGCGCCGCCAGATCGAGGCAGGCCTCTTGCGCGTCGAGCCAGCCGTCGCTCATCTTCGCCAGTTCTTCCGGGCTCCACAGAGTGAACTGCAGGCCGCCGCCCTGGAAGTAGACCGCGTCAGTCAGCCCGCCGAGGCGGAAATAGCGTTCCGGCAGGACGAAACGACCGCTGTCGTCAAACGGCACCTGGGTGAAGCCGTAAAGCTGCGCTGCGCGCATCTCGCGGTCGAAGTCCTGCCCGCGCTCCAGCGCGATGCGCTCTTCCCGGTCCAGTTCCGCTTCGAACTGCGCGACACGCCCCAGGCCAAAGCCGATCAGGCACTTCCACTTTGAATGGCGGGTAAGGCACAGAATCCGCTCGCCCTGGCCGGATTCGCGAACGGCCTTGCGGAATTCGGGAGGCAGCACGAAGCGGCCCTTCTCGCCAAGTAGCGAGAACCCCTGACCGCTGTAACTGACCGGCCTCGCCTGGTCCACGCTGCTGCCCCATTACCCTCCGGGATAGCCCCCGGCCGCAAAAGCCTCCCCCCTTCCGGCCACGCGTAAACTCGCGGCCGGATCACCCGGAATGGGTGCGGTGGTGACATTCGATGTCGATGAAACGACTCCTTACCGCTGCTTCAGCGAGGATGGAAGGGAAAATTGCGGGATTTCACGGGAGCAGACGGTAAACAATTGAGTAATATAGCTTTGATTCAGAAGCTGTTCACCTTTGGAAACCCCGGGTTTTGCTTTTGTTCCAACGAAGAATCAGGGGTTTACCGCACGACTCCGCAAGGGCCGCGCGCCTGTCCCGCAATTTCCCGGAATGTCCGCGATCAGCGCGCCGCGAAGGCCAGGTCGAGCAGCCCGGAAAGCGCCGTGGCCCGATTCCCGTCCGCGTCCGAACGCTCCAGCACGGCCGCATCTGCCAGCGCCACCACCCGGCCCTGGCCAACGGCGCAGGTCACCGCCAGGCCCTCGCCCCACAAGCGGCAGTTCCCCGCCCCGGCAATCGCGAAGCGCCCGGGCAGATTGACCGGCAGGACCAGGCCGCCGGCCCGCACCTCGCGCTCGCCGGGCGGCTGGACATCGTCGAATTGCAGCTCCAGCCCCCAGCGGCGCAGGATCGGGGAGAGCAGCACCAGCCCTTGCGGTCGGCGCGGATCGCCCAGGGCAAAGCGCGATTGCTCGGTCAGCGCCGGATCGGCGATCAGCAGCAGGTGCCCCCCGCCCCGCACCCATGTATCGAGCGCGACGTTTTCGCCGGGGCTCAGCGGGCGCGGCTGGGCGATCACCAGATGCCGCAGGCGCTCCAGCGGGCCGTAGCCTTCAGGTCCTGCCAGCGTATCGAGCGCGGCGATCGGCCCCCGCCGCGCCAGCACGGCCCGCGCCCAGTGGGGCGGTGCGGTGTCGTTCAGCAGGCCGGCGACGTCATCCGCCTCGTTCCACAGGATCGGCAGGGTGGTGAACAGGCCGACCGGCGCCTCGCCCTGTGCGGGCGCGCGGCCAGATCCAAGCCATGCGCCCAGCCCAAGCGCCGCAGCCAGCAGCAGCGCCCCAAGCAACAACGCAAGGGGCGGCAGCCGCCGCCTAGCGGCCACGCGGCGAGGCGGAACTGGTCGACGAGGCGGCCGCGTCGGGCCTGGTCGCGGGGACTATCCCGATCTCGGCAAGCGGATCGTTCTGTGCCGCCCCATCCTTGGTGACGGCGGCGGCAGGCTTGCCTGCCTCCGCGTCGGCCAGCCGCGCACGGTCATTGATGATGTTGGCAAGGCCCACGATCAGCACGATCGCCGCAAGGCCGAATAGCCCAGCCTGCAGTCGCTGGACAGCCTGGGCGCGAAGCTCGCGCACCGAAGGCGGCACGAAGAACTGCGGAGTATCGACCACGCGGGACGATTGCGGCGGTTTGCTTGCCATCGCCGGCCTTCTAGCCGATCACGCCAGCCAGGGGAATACCGGCAATTCCTTCGCCCGCAGCCATTCGGCATTGTAGAGCGAGGAGAGATAGCGGAAGCCGGTGTCGCACAGGATCGTCGCCACGCGCGCATCCTCACGCCCCTCGGCCACCAGCTGCCGCCCCAGCGCCACCGCGCCCGCGACGTTGATGCCCGACGACAGCCCCAGGCACAGCCCTTCCTCGCGCAGCAGGCGGGCGACCCAGTCCAGCCCTTCCTCGTCCGAAATGCGGAACTGCGTGTCGATCGGCGCGCCTTCGAGGTTGGCGGTGATCCGCCCCTGCCCGATCCCTT
>CALMJG010000027.1 GCA_937864195.1 uncultured Novosphingobium sp. | reverse complement strand
ACTTAAAATCCCCTGATCCCTGATCGTGTGGGTTCGAGTCCCACCGTCCGCACCACTCGCCCCGGGGCTCGATCCCGAATGCGGGTGCGTGGTGGTGGCGCGCGGTGCGGCGATCGCCGCACCTGATGAGCCGGAATCCGATCTGCCGCCGCTGCCCAGGCCGCTGCCCGTCGGCATTGGCAAACGATTCCCGCGCCATCGCAAGCAGGCGCCGCGCGCATGCAGATTGCCCCCCGGACCGAAGTCCGGAGGGCAGGAATCCTGCGCCGCAGCGCAATCAGTCGATGGTGATGGTCACCGCGCGGCGGTTGCGGGCCCAGGCTTCCTCGGTCGACTGGAGCGCAACCGGGCGTTCCTTGCCATAGGACACCGTAGTGATCCGCGCCGGATCGACGCCAAGGCTGGCCAGGTAGTTCTTGGCTGCATTGGCGCGGCGTTCGCCCAGCGCCAGGTTGTATTCGCGGGTGCCGCGCTCGTCGCAGTGGCCTTCCAGCGTGGCGCGCTTGGCGGGGTAGCGGGCCAGCCAGGCCGCCTGGGCCTGCAGCGCGGCCTGATCGGCGCTGTCGACGTTGTACTTGTCGGTATCGAAATAGATCGTGTCCTGGCCCATCATCTGCGCCGCGAAATCGGCCTGGCTGCCCGGCGCTGCGCCCTGCATGCCGCCCTGCGAGCTGTTGGTGCCCACGCCCGCGCCGGGATCGGGCGGCAGCTGCTTGGGCGCCTTGGTGGCGCAGGCGGACAGCGCAAGGCTCCCGGCCAGAAGGGCGAGCGTGACGAGGCGGGGGGAAGCGTTCATGGCAATCTCCTTTGAAGGCAAGCTTTCAGCGCGGGGCGCGAAGAGTCAATCGTCTTAAGGGCGCAGGGGGCCCCAGGCCGGGTCCGAACCGTCAACCGGCGTCTCGAGCTTGCGTTCGTTGCGGCCGGTGAGGTCGACCTGCCAGATGCCGGTCCTGCCGCTGCCGCGCGCCGTGCGGAAGAACTGGATCACCCGGCCGTTCGGCGCCCAGGTCGGCGCTTCGTCCTGCCAGCTGTCCGTCAGGTAGCGCAGATTGGCCCCGCCCGGATCCATGACGGCAATGCGGAAGTTGCCGGCGATGTGGGTAAAGGCGATCTGGTCGCCGCGCGGGCTCCATTCGGGCGTCGCGGCGCGGCCCCCGAAGAAGCTGATCCGCTTCTGCCCGGTGCCGTCGGCATTCATCACATAGACCTGCTGGCTGCCCGAACGGTCGCTTTCGAACACGATCCGGCTGCCATCGGGAGAGAAGCTGCCGCCGATGTCGATTCCCGGGGAATCCGTGAGCTTGATCGGATTGCCGCCGGCTGCGGGCATCTTGTAGATGTCGGTGTTGCCCGCGCGGGCGACGGAATAGAGCACCCACTTGCCATCGGGCGACCAGCGCGGCGCAAACAGCGGATCGCGGCTCTGCAGCAGCAGGCGCTGGCTGTTGGTTTCGAGGTTGTAGATGAAGACGCGCGGATTGCCGTTGTAATAGCTGAGATAGAGGATCGACTTGTAGTCCGGCGAATAGCGCGGGGTCAGCGCCATGGTCTGCCCGGTGGTCAGGTAGCGGTGGTTGGCACCGTCCGAATCCATGATCGCCAGCCGCTTGAGGCGGCGGTCCTTGGGGCCGGTTTCAGCGATATAGGCGATGCGGCTGTCGAAGAACGGGCTCTCGCCCGAGAGGCGCGAATAGACCATGTCCGCGCACTTGTGCGCGGCGCGGCGCCAGTCGGCCGGCGGGACAGTCCACCCGGCCTTGGCGAGATTCTGCTGCAGGGCAACGTCATAGAGGTAGCAGCCGACCGTGATCTGGCCGCCCGCCTCCGCCCGCACGAAGCCGTGGACCAGCATTTCCGCGCCGCGCGACGACCAGGTGCCGTAATCCGGTGCCTGGATCTGGCCGAGCGCGGGGCGCGGCAGGCTGGCGGGACCGGTCGGCTTGAACAGGCCGTTGTTCTGCAGGTTCGCGGTGATGATCCCGGCCATGGCAAAGCCCAGCGCGGCGGTGTTGCCCGCGCTGGTCTGGGTCGGCACGTCGGCATTGGTGGCGAAAGCAGGGATCGCGATGCCCAGGTTCTGCCAGTCGCTGTCATCCGACACCGCGCCCGACAGGCCGCTTTCCTCGGTGCCCTGCGGCGGGGTGGCGGGGGCCGGACTGGCGGTCTGGGCGGCGGCCGGAACGGTGAGCAGCAGCGCGATCAGGGCGAGGTTGCGAAGTCTGAAGGTCATTGCGACAATTTCCTGTCGAAGCGGAAGTCGGCGATGCGCTTCCAGGCGGGATAATACTGCGGCGGAAGGTTGAACGGCGCGGCCAGCTTGACGGCGCGGATCGCCTGTTCGGCGTGGCGCTGGGCCTGGGCGCGGTTGGCTTCGGTGATGCCTTCCTGGCGCACCACGCGCGGATTTCCATTGAGCGTGCCGTCAGGGTTGAGATCCCAGGCCAGCACGGTGACGAGCAGTTCCGCCTCGGCCCCCTGCGGCGCGACCCAGCGCGGCTTGAGCTGGCGCGAGATCGACCCGGCCAGCGCCGACTTGACCGCCGGACCGATTGCGGCGGCGGGCGGATTGGCCGACTTGGCCGTGCCGCCCGCGCCCTTCACTCCGTCAAGAAAATCGGCGCCGAGCCGGTCCGCGCCGCTGGGGCGCGGCGGGGCCTTGGCGGGCGGGGTGCGCGAAGGCGGCGCCGGGCGGGCGACCGCGGGACGCGGGACAGGCTGCGGCGCTGCCTTGACCACGGGTCGCGGCGCGGGGGCCGGGGCCACCTTTGCCACGGGGCGGGGCTGCGGCTTTGGCGGAACCGGTTTGGGCGGGGCGGGCCTGGGCTGCAGGACCGGCTGCGGCGCCGGTTTCGGCGGGCTGGGCTTGGGGGGCGCCGGTTTGGGAGGCGCCGGTTTGGGCTGGGGCGGCTCGGGCTGCACTTTCGGCTGGACCGGCGCGGGTTCGGGCTCGGCGGCGGGCGGGGCCGGTTCGCCCAGCTCCGGCGCGGTCGGGGGCGCGGCATTGGCGCTCGGCTGCGGAGAGGTGGAGATCAGGCCGACCTCGTCGCTGATCGTCACCGTCATCCGCTCGGGCAAAGGCATCGGCGCGGGGGCGGGCGGGTTCAGGGCCAGCACGGCAACCAGCGCCGCGTGCGCGCCCAGCGCCAGCGCCAGCCCGGCCAGTTCCTCTTTGCGGATGGTGCCAGCAGCCATGAGCGTCGGCCTATGGCGTTTCGGCTGAACCGCCGGTGACCGTCACCAGCGAGATCGAGTTGAACCCGGCGCGGTTGAGCTCGCCCATAACTGCCATGACGGCGCCATAGTCCAGGCTCTTGTCGGCGCGCAGGGTAACGAGCGGTGGCTTGCCTTCGGCGCCGCGCGGCAAGGCCGCCAGGCGCGCGGAAAGCTCGCCTGGGGCCAGTTCCGTCTCCTCGATGTAGAGCCGCCCGTCGCGGCTCATCGACAGGTTCACCTGCTGCTGTTCCTGGGCGAGCGGGGCGGCATTGCTGTCCGGCAGGTCGATCGGCACCCCGGCGTTGAGCAGCGGGGCGGTGACCATGAAGATGATCAGCAGCACCAGCATGACGTCGACCAGGGGGGTGACGTTGATCTCCGCCATCGGCGCGCGCCCGCGCCGTTTGCGCCCGCGCTGGTTGAGGCCCATCGCCATGGCCTACTGCCCGTCCAGTTCGCGGCTGAGCCCGGCGTGGAAGCGGTCGGCAAAGCGCTGCAGCCGCGCCTCCAGCCGGTCCACGCTGTGCGAGAAGCGGTTGTAGGCGATGACCGCCGGGATTGCCGCGAACAGGCCGATCGCCGTGGCGAACAGTGCTTCGGAAATGCCCGGCGCGACCACGGCGAGCGAGGAATTCTGCTGCTGGCCGATCTGGAAGAAGCTGTTCATGATCCCCCA
>CALMJG010000026.1 GCA_937864195.1 uncultured Novosphingobium sp. | reverse complement strand
CGATCTGGCGTTCGGCCTGGCGGTGGACCTTGCTGACCAGCGGGCAGGTGGCGTCGAGCCAGTCCAGCCCGCGCTCGCTTGCCGCCGCCGGAACCGACTTCGGCACGCCGTGGGCGCTGAACACCACCGGCACGCCGTCCGGCACCTCGTCCAGTTCCTCGACGAAAATTGCGCCCTTGGCCTTCAGCGCTTCGACCACATAGCGGTTGTGGACGATCTCGTGCCGGACATAGACCGGCGCGCCGTAGCGCTGCAGCGCCAGCTCGACGATGTCGATCGCGCGGTCGACGCCGGCGCAGAAGCCGCGCGGAGCGGCCAGCAGCAGCCGCAGGGGGGGCTTGCCCGATGGCGGAAAGGGTGCGTTCATCTCGCGGCCTCTAGCGCTTTGCCGCGCGCGCCGCTAGGGCAGGTGCCAGCAGATTTGCAAGGATGCCTTCATGACCGCTCGTTTCCGCCTGCTTACCGCCGTTGCCCTTGCCGCCACCCTGGCCGGCTGCAAGACGTCCGGCGATATCGTCGTAGATGAAGGGGTTGGCATCACGGCGGTGCGCAGTGCCTGTCCGGCCGTGGGGATTCCCGACCATACCGGTGACGTGACCCTGTTCCGCAGCGCCGCTGGAGGCGCCACCGCCGACAATATCGACCTGGTCGCGGCGATGACGAACGTGCGCAGCCAGTGCAGCGATGGCAAGAAGGCCGCTACCAGCCCGAAGGTCTACACCAGCGTCAGCTTCACCGTTTCCGCGCGCCGCACCGATACGCGCGGCGCGCGAACCGTGACGGTGCCCTACTTCGTGACCGTGCTGCGCGGCGGCACCGCCGTGGTTTCCAAGCGCGTCGCCAATGTCACCCTGACCTTCGCCGATGGGCAGGAACGCGCCACCGCCACCGGACAGGGCGGGGCCTATATCGACCGCGCGGAGGCAACCCTTCCGGCCGATATCCGCAAGCGCATCACCCGCAAGCGCAAGGCTGGCGACGTCGATGCCGCGATTGATCCGCTCGCCGTTCCGGAAGTGAAGGCTGCCGTCGCCCGCGCCACTTTCGAAGTGCTGGTGGGCTTCCAGCTTGACCAGCAGCAGCTGACCTACAACGCCACCCGATGATCTGTGCGCGCCCCGTGGCGCGCCCGCATTCCTTGCCGCGCCCCTGCCTTGGCGGTAGGGGCGCTTTCATTTGCCGATCAGCGAACCGAAGGTTCCCGCGATGACCCAGAACACCACTCTCCACGCCGCCTTTGCCGGTCATGTTGCCGCCGCGCTCGATGCGCTGGAGGCGGCTGGCACTCTGCCGGCTGGCCTCAGCCGCAATGCCGTGGCGGTAGAGCCGCCGCGCGATCCCAGCCACGGGGATCTTGCCACCAACGCGGCGATGGTGCTGGCCAAGCCCGCCGGGACCAACCCCCGCGCGCTGGCAGAGGCGCTGGCGGGCGAACTGCGCAAGGTGCCGGGCGTGACCGGAGCGGAAATCGCGGGGCCGGGCTTCCTAAACCTGCGCCTCGATGCCGCCGCGTGGCTGGACGAACTGCGCGCGATCGCCGCGCTGGGTGCGGACTATGGCCGCTCGGGCTTCGGCGGCGGCACCACGGTGAACGTCGAATATGTCTCGGCTAACCCGACCGGCCCGATGCACATGGGCCATTGCCGGGGCGCGGTGGTGGGCGATGCGCTGGCGACCCTGCTGGAATTCGCCGGTCACAAGGTGACCCGCGAATACTACGTCAACGATGCCGGGGCGCAGGTTCAGGTGCTCGCCCGCTCCGTCCACCTGCGCTACAAGGAAGCCCTGGGGATCGAGATCGGGGGGATCCCGGAAGGGCTCTACCCGGGCGCCTACCTCGTGCCGACCGGGCACCGTCTGGCGACCCATTACGGCAGCAGGTTCGTCGATGCGCCGGACAGCGAATGGCTCGACCTGTTCCGCACCGAAGCGGTCGCGGACATGATGGCGATGATCCGCGACGACCTTGCCCTGCTGGGCATCAAGCACGACGTGTTCTCGTCCGAGGCGGAGCTTCAGGCAGCCGGCAAGCCGGAAGAGGCCGAGGCGATGCTGCGCGCGCATGACCTCGTCTATGACGGCCATCTCGAAGCCCCCAAGGGCAAGACGCCCGAGGATTGGGAACCGGTCGAACTGCCGCTGTTCCGCTCGACGAAGTTCGGCGACGACCAGGACCGCCCGATCCGCAAGAGCGACGGCAGCTGGACCTATTTCGGCGCGGACCTTGCCTATCACTACCAGAAGGCCGCCAGCGCCGACGCGCTGGTCGACATCTGGGGCGCGGACCATGCCGGCACGGTCAAGCGGATCAAGGCCGCCGTCGCCGCGCTGACGGGCGCCGAAGGCCGCACCGTGCCGTTCGAGGTCAAGCTGGTGCAGATGGTCCAGCTGCTGCGCGACGGCGAACCGGTGAAGATGTCGAAGCGCGCCGGCACTTTCGTGACCCTCGCCGACGTGGTGCGCGAAGTGGGCAAGGACGTGGTGCGCTTCACCATGCTGACCCGCAAGCCCGAGGCGCAGATGGACTTCGACTTCGCCAAGGTGGTCGAAGCCTCCAAGGACAACCCCGTGTTCTACGTGCAGTACGCCCACGCGCGGATCTGCTCGACCCTGCGCAAGGGTGCGGCGGAAGGCTTTGCGCCGTCGCCCGAGGGCCTTGAACTGCTGGGCGAGGAAGAACTGGCGCTGGTCCGGCTGGCGGCGCAGTTCCCGCGCCTGGTCGAGGCGGCTGCTGCCGCGCGTGAACCGCACCGGGTTGCCTTCTTCCTCTACGACCTTGCCGCCGCGTTCCATGGCTACTGGAACGTGGGCAACGACCGGCCCGAAAAGCGCTTCATCGTGGCACAGGACGCCAGGCTGACTGGTGCAAGGCTTTATCTTGCCACGCAAATCGGGCAACTTGTCCGAAATGGCCTCGCCCTGCTGGGGGTTGAGGCAGTGGAGGAAATGTAAGCATGGCGGGCGACAAGGACCGGGTCGAAGGCGGCGGGCACGAGCAGGATTGGGACAGCGGCGAGGGACAGCCGCTCGAAACCAACCAGCTTGAACTTGCCGAAGCGGACAGCCGCCTGCCCTGGCTCGAAAGCGCCGATGATGGGTTCGAGGAGGATGAGGACTCGGGTACTGGCCGTCTGATCGGCCTTATGGCGATCGGCCTTGTTGTCCTTGCCGCCATTGTTGGTGGCATCTGGTGGGCGACCCACCGCAGCCCCGATCCGGCGCTGGTGGCCGATGGCAGCACGATCGAGGCGCCCGCCCAGCCATACAAGGAAGTGCCCAAGGATCCCGGCGGCAAGACTTTCGACGGCACCGGGGATTCAAGCTTCGTGGTGTCCGAAGGCCAGAGCCGCCCGGCCCGGCTTGGCGGCGAGACGGCGGCACCCGTGGCCGTTCCCGCGACCGCAGCCACGACTACGGCAGCAGCCCCGGCCCCCAAGCCGAGCGCATCGGCAAGCGCCGCGGCGCCTGCCCCGGCAAGCGGCGGGGTCGGCGTGCAGGTCGGGGCCTTCTCGTCAAAGGCTGCCGCAGAGGCCGGCTGGAACAAGCTTGTCAGCCAGTCGAACGGCGCGCTCTCCGGCGTGTCGCACCGGGTGATCGAGGGCAATGCCGATATCGGCAAGGTCTATCGCCTCCAGGCCGTTGCGGGCGATACGGCAGGTGCCAACGCGCTGTGCGGCAGGCTCAAGGGCGCCGGCATCGCCTGCCAGGTCAAGTAGCGCGTAATCCACACGCGATGGAACGCGCCCGCTTGCGCTGCGGGCACGTTCCTGCGACCGTCCGCGCATCATGACCCCCGCAATCTTCGGCCTTTCCGGAACCACACTCTCGGCCGACGAGCGCGCCTTCTTCCGCGAGGCGGACCCGGCGGGCTACATCCTGTTCGGCCGTAATGTCGAAAGCCGCGCCCAGCTGCGCGCGCTGACCGATGACCTGCGCACGATCCACGGGCGCGATGCGCTGCTGATCACCATCGACCAGGAAGGCGGCCGCGTCGCGCGGATGAAACCGCCGGTCTGGTCCGCCTGGCCCGCCGGTGCGGCGTTCGACGCGCTCTACGAAATCGCCCCCGCCAGCGCGATCGAGGCCGCGCGCGCCAATGCCGAGGCACTGGGCCACGACTTTGCCGAAGCGGGCATTACCTGCACCCATGCCCCGGTGCTCGATGTGCGCCAGCCGGGCGCGCACGATGTGATTGGTGACCGCGCCTATGGCTTCGAGCCGCTGCGGGTCGCCGCGATCGGCCGCGCGGTGCTCGATGGTCTGGCGCGGGCGGGCATCTGCGGAACGATCAAGCACATGCCCGGCCACGGCCGGGCCGGGGCGGACAGCCACAAGGAATTGCCCACCGTCACCGCCAGCGAGGCGGAACTGGAGCAGGACATCGCGCCCTTCCATGCCCTGCGGGACGCGCCGATGGCGATGACCGGGCATATCCGTTTTACAGCCTGGGACGCGGACCATCCCGCCACCCAGTCACCCTATGTGATCCGCGAGATCATCCGCCGGCGAATCGGGTTTTCCGGCCTGCTGCTGACCGACGACCTCGACATGGAGGCGCTGGACGGCAGCGTGCCCGAGCGTGCCGAACGAGCCCTGGCCGCAGGCTGCGACATCGCGCTCAACTGCTGGGCGAAGATGGCCGACATGACCGGCATTTGCGAGCGGACCGGCACGATGTCCGCAGAAACCGCCGCGCGGCTGGACCGCGCGCTGGCGGTCACCCGCATCGATGGCGCGAGCGGCACTCAGGCCGACCTGATCGCCAGGCGAGACGCGCTACTGGCGCTGGTGCAGCAGGCATGACGCAGGACGTCGACAGCCCGGCGCTCAGCCTGCCTGCCGACGACTGGGACGGTCCTGCCGCTGCGGCGAGCGAGGACACGGCGCTTTATCTGGAGCTTGACGGCTGGGAAGGGCCGCTTGACCTGCTGCTCGACCTGGCGCGGCGGCAGAAGGTCGATCTCCGGCGGATTTCGATCCTCGAACTGGTCGACCAGTACCTGACCTATATCGAGCGGGCCGAGGCACTGCGGCTGGAACTGGCGGCGGACTACCTGGTGATGGCGGCCTGGCTCGCCTACCTCAAGTCGGCCATGCTGCTCCCGCGCGAGGAGCAGCCCGATCCCAGCCCCGAGGAACTGGCGCTGCGGCTGCAATTGCGACTTCAGCGGCTCGCCGCGATGCGTGATGCCGCCGCCCGGCTGATGGGGCGCGACCGGCTGGGGCGCGACGTATTCCTGCGCGGCGCGCCGGAAGGCCTCAGGGTCGATCGCAAGCACAAGTGGCAGTGCGACTGGTTCGCGCTCGTTCAGGCTTACGGCCAGGTCAAGGCGCGCACTCAGCCGGTGGTCCACATGGTCCGCGACCGCATGGTGATGACGCTGGATTCGGCACTGGCGCGGGTTTCCTCGCTGCTCGGCGTCAATCTTGACTGGATGGAGTTGCGCGATTTCCTGCCGCCCCCTTCCGATGCAGCCTACGCCGACCCGCGCCTGCGCCGTTCGGCGCTCGCCTCCAGCTTCGTCGCCGCGCTGGAACTGGCGCGGCTGGGCAAGGCGGAACTGGCGCAGGAGCAGGTGTTCGGTCCGCTGATGCTGCGGGGAATCAAGGGGTGAGCGCGCCCGACGACCTCGTCCGCGCGGTCGAGGCGGCGCTGTTCGCGGCGGAAGCGCCGATCAGTGCGGAGGAAATTTCGCTCCATCTCGGCGGTGCGAAGGTCAGCGACGCGCTTGAGGAACTGGCCTCGCATTATGCAGGGCGCGGTGTTCAGCTGGTCCGGCGCGGCAAGCTCTGGCACTTCCAGACCGCGCCCGACCTTGCCCACCTCCTGCGCCGCGAGCGCGAGGAATCGCGCCGCCTGTCGCGCGCGGCGACCGAGGTGCTGGCGATCGTCGCCTATCACGAACCGGTCAGCCGCGCGGAAATCGAGGCGATCCGCGGGGTGCAGACCGCCAAGGGCACGCTCGACGTGCTGATGGAGGCGGGCTGGGTTCGGATCGCGGGACGCCGCGAGGTGCCGGGCCGCCCGGTGATCTACGCGACAACCCCCGAATTTCTAACGCATTTCGGGCTGGAGAGCCGCCGCGACCTGCCGGGGATCGACGAATTGCGCGCCGCAGGCCTGCTGGATCCGGTCGAGGACGCTCTGGCCGAGGCGCTGCAAGAACCTGCCGGAGAATCCGACGCGCCACTGGCAAGTGGGGACGAAAGTGCCTAGATAGGCGCGTGAGGAGCCGGGGCAGCTCCAGCCAATTTTCGGAGTTTTCAAAATGGGTGGTTTTTCGCTCTGGCACTGGATCATCGTGCTGCTGGTCGTGCTGGTCCTGTTCGGACGCGGCCGCGTTTCCGAGATCATGGGTGATTTCGGCAAGGGAATCAAAAGCTTCAAGCAGGGCATGGCGGACGAGACGGACAAGCCGGCTGCTCCCCCCCAGGCACGGATTCCTGCTCAGTCGGCCGATCCCGTGACGCCCGCCGCGACCGAGGCGAGCAAGTCCGAACAGCCCTGATCGCCGGGAGTCGCGCCCGTGTTCGATATCGGCGCTTCCGAGCTGCTGCTGATCGTGATTGTCGCGATCGTGGTGATCGGGCCGAAGGATCTGCCGCTGGCGCTGCGCACCGCAGGGCGCTGGATCGGCAAGATTCGGCGCATTTCCAGCCACTTCCGCTCTGGCGTCGAGACCATGATCCGCGAGGCGGAGATGGAGGAGATGGAGCGCAAGTGGCGTGAGCAGAACGAGGCGATCATGGCTGCGCACCCCCATGCGGCCTCGGCCGAAGCGGCACTGATCGGCACTGATCCGGGCACAGGCGAGGCACCAGGGCGCACAGCGGCGCTTGACGGCACTGCGGCGCAAACTGCCAGCCCGGGGGCCGGGGACGGCCCGCCCGCTCCCGCGAAAGCCCCCTGATGGTCTTCAAGATTCGCGATATCGACGATAGCCAGGCCCCGCTGCTCGATCATCTGATCGAACTGCGCACCCGCCTGGTGCGATGCGTCATCGCGCTGGGAATCGCCTTCGCCGTCTGCTTTCATTTCGCGGACGAGATTTTCGGCTTCCTGGTCCGCCCGCTGACCGCCGCCTTTCCGCCCGGGCAGGGCAAGCTGATCTATACCAAGTTGTACGAGGCGTTCTTCGTCGAGCTGAAGGTCTCGCTGTTCGCCGCGTTCCTCGTCTGCTTCCCGATCATCGCCAACCAGCTGTGGGCCTTCGTCGCGCCGGGGCTTTATGCGAAGGAAAAGCGGGCCTTCCTGCCGTTCCTGCTGGCAACGCCGATCCTGTTCACCGCCGGGGCGGCGCTGGCCTATTACGTGGTTATGCCCACGGCGTTCCGGTTTTTCCTCAACTTCGAGGGGGAGAAGGGCGGCCTGCAGATGGAGGCGCTGCCGGGCACCGGGGACTACCTCAGCCTGGTGATGCAGTTCATCCTGGCCTTCGGGATCAGCTTCCTGCTGCCGGTTCTGCTGCTGCTGCTCAACCGCGCCGGAATCGTCAGCCGTGCGCAGCTGGTTTCGGCGCGGCGCTATGTGATCGTGGCGATGACCGTGCTGGCGGCCGTGGTTACGCCGCCCGACGTGATCTCGCAGCTGATGCTGCTGGTGCCGCTGCTGCTGCTGTTCGAAAGCGCACTGCTGGTGATGCGCTTTACCGAGGCTGCTGACGCGCGCGCCGCGGCGGCGGAAGAGCCGGACAACCTGCCCGTCGAATTGCCCTGATTCGCACTTCCCCGTCCGTTCGTGTCGAGCCTGGTCGAGACACGGCGCGCCAAGGTGTCTCGACCAGGCTCGACACGAACGGTGAGGGGGTTATCTGGGGGCTGACGTTGCTTCCCGGCGCCAGACCATCTGCCCGTTGACCCAGGTTTCCAGCACCCTGGTCTGCGCGATCTGGGTGGGACTGGCCATCATCGGGTCGGTATCGAGCAGCAGGAAGTCGGCGCGCTCGCCCTTCACCAGCCGTCCGAACCGGCCTTCCGCAAATCCCGCATAGGCGCCGTTCGCGGTATAGGCGGCAAGCGTCTCCTCGCGGGTCAGGCGCTCCTGCGGTTGCCAGCCGCCGAAGGGCTGGCCGCTGGCGTCCTGCCGGCTGATCGCGGCGGAAAAGCCCGGGAACGGGTTGGGCGGCTCGACCGGAGTGTCCGATCCGAAGGCCAGCTTGGCCCCGGTTCCCAGCACCGATTTCCAGGCATAGGCGCCCGCCAGCCGCTGCGGCCCCAGCCGGGCTTCGGCCATCGGCCGGTCGCTGGTCTGGTGGACCGGCTGCATCGAGGCGATGATCCCGAACTTGCCCAGCCGGGCGATGTCGGCGGGATCGAGCACCTGCGCATGCTCGATCCGCCAGCGCCGGTCGCCGCCATAGGTGGCCGCCAGATCCTCGATCGCGGCAAGGACAGAGGCATTGGCCTCATCCCCGATCGCGTGGACCGCGACCTGGAACTTGTCGAAAGCGGCCCGGCTCATCATGTTGCGCAGCTGGGTGTCGCCGGTGATCCTGAGGCCCTTGGTGCCGGGTGCGTCGGCATAGGGCGCCTTCAGGCTCGCCCCGCGCGATCCCAGCGCGCCGTCGGCATAGAGCTTGACCCCGTTCAGCCGCAGCCGGTCGTCATACAGCCATGGGCTGGGCCCCGGCCCGCCGATCAGGGCCATGGCCTGTGTCCCGCCCGCATAGCCCATGATCCTGATCCGCAGCCGCCCGCTATCGCCAGCGCGGCGGTAGCTCTGCCAGTCCTCGATGCTGGTGCCCATGTCCGCGATCGCGGTGACGCCGACCGAGAGCAGGATGTCCTGCGCCTTGGCGAGCGCGAGGTCGCGGTCCTCGGGCCGGGGCGGGGGGACGACCTTTTCGACCAACTCGGTCGCGGTATCGACCAGCACGCCTGTGGGCTTGCCGCCCGGCGCCGCGCGTTCGATTCGTCCGCCCGCCGGGTCTTTGGTGGTGGCGGTTACGCCCGCCGCCGCCAGCGCGAGCGAATTGGCCCAGCCGGCATGGCCGTCCACCCGCGTCAGCCAGACCGGGCGATCCGCGACCACGGCATCAAGTTCGGCAGCGGTGGGAAAGCGCCGTTCGGCCCACAGTTCCTGGTTCCAGCCGCGCCCGAGGATCCACGGCCGGTCGGGATGGGCTTTCGCATAGGCGCCGATCAGCGCCTGGGCCTCGGCCAGCGATTTCGCGCCCGACAGGTCGAGCGTCAGCGCGGCGAAGCCCAGCCCCATGACGTGGCCGTGCGCATCAATCATGCCGGGGACGAGGATCGCCCCCTTGGCGTCGATCAGGTAGTCAGGCCGGGCCGGGCGCTTGTCCCCCCGGTGCAGCACCTGCGCGATCCTGCCGTCATTGCCGATCAGCAGGCCGGTGAGGCGTCCTCCCCCGCGGGCCGCTTCAAGGGTGCCCCCGTCGCAATTGTGGATCGGCGTATCGGCAGGGGGGGGAGGGGGGGGGGCGGGGCCATCGACCGGGGGCAGCCCCGCCAGCAGCGCCCGCTTCACGCCCGCTTCTTCCGGGGCAGGCGGCGGACCAGGGCGGAGGTATCCTGCCGCCCGCCGCCGATCGCCTGAACCTCGGCATAGAACTGGTCGATCATCGCCGCGACCGGTAGCGAAACGCCCAGCGCGCGGCCCTCGTCCAGCGCGACGCCCAGATCCTTGCGCATCCAGTCGACCGCGAAGCCGAAGTCGAATTCGTCGCGGGCCATGGTGTGCCAGCGGTTGTCCATCTGCCAGGATTGCGAAGCGCCGCCCGAAATCGCCTCGTAGACCTTGTCGAGATCGAGATGCGCGGCCTCGGCAAAGCGCAGCGCCTCCGACAGGGTGGCGATGATCCCGGAAAAGGCGATCTGGTTGACCATCTTGGTGGTCTGCCCCGCGCCCGCCTTGCCGACATGGACGATCCGCTTGGCATAGGCGGACATGATCGGCCGCGCGGCCTCTACCGCCGCTTCGCGCCCGCCACACATGATGGCCAGCGTGCCGTTCTCCGCGCCGGCCTGCCCGCCGGTGACGGGGGCGTCGACGCAGTGAACCTCAAGGTCGCGGGCCTCGACCTGGATCTGGCGGGCGATCCGCGCCGATACCGTGGTGTGATCGATGAATACGGCGCCCCGGCCGATCCCGGCGAAGACCCCGGTGGGGCCAAGCACGACATCGGCCAGGTCATCGTCGTTGCCGACGCAGGTCAGCACCACGTCCGCGCCCTCGGCGGCCTCCGCCGGGCTTTCGGCAACGCGGACTGCCAGGCCGGGATTCGCTTCCTGCCAGCGGCGCGCGCGTTCGGGCGAGCGGTTGTAGATGGTCAGGCGGTGTCCGGCCCGGGCAATGTGCCGCGCGATCGCGCCGCCCATCACGCCAAGGCCCAGGAAGGATACGTTCTTGGGCTCGTTCATGCCCCAGTCTTTAAAGACTGCGGCGCGCAAATCCAGCGCCCTCAGTTGTATTCGAGGTCGACGGAGAACTGGCCAGCGTAGACGCCCGGGGTCTGCCCGGGATTGATATGCAGCCGCGCCCCGAAGTTGACCGTCGCCTGCCCCCCGGTGAGGTGGATCACCGCGCCCGATCCGCCGGGAAACTGCGGCTCGGCCAGGATCGGCTGGCCCGGTCCCTCAAGCACGAAGTTGGGCGCGAAGCTGACCACGACATTGGCCTCCGATCCGGTCAGTTGCAGCCGCGACATGGCGAAGCCGCCCACGCAGGTCAGCACCGGATCGCAGGTGCGGCTGGAACTGGCCGGATCGAGCATGACCGTGCCGCCGGCCCCGCCGACCGCGACCTTGCCGAAATCCATGTCGAGCAGGACCGCGAACTGGATCTGCTCCAGCACCTCGGCCTGGGCGGAAAGCGTCACGGCCGTGCCCGCCATGGCCGTGCCCGGCGCGCAGAGGACCCCGCCGGCAAGGACGACAGCAATGCGGCGCGTGGCAGAGCGGGTGCCCATGGCGCGGTTCCATTCGCGGCCCCGGCCCAGTGCCAAGGCGCGTCGCCGCGATGGTATCGCCGCAGCCTCTCGCAAGCGTCAACAAGCCTGGTTAATTGCGCGGGCGTTGTCCGTGGGCCACCTGCCATGCAGTAGCGGTTTGCAACCCGGGCGCCTTTCCTTTACGGCCCGGCGCGATGACCGACCCTGCCGCAGACGCCGCTTCGCTGCTTACACTCGACGATATCCGCGCCGCTGCCGCGCGGATCGAGGGCCGGGTGGTGCGCACCGCCATGGACTACAGCCGGACCCTGTCGCAGATTACCGGCGCCGACATCTGGCTGAAATTCGAGAACCTGCAATTCACCGCTGCCTACAAGGAGCGCGGCGCGCTCAACGCCATGCTGCTGCTGGGCGGGGAACAGTGCAACCGCGGGGTGATCGCCGCATCGGCGGGCAACCACGCGCAGGGCCTGTCCTATCACGGCAAGCAGCTGGGCATTCCCGTCACGATCGTCATGCCGCGCACCACCCCGGTGGTGAAGGTGATGCAGACCGAGGCGGTCGGCGGCAAGGTGGTGCTGGAGGGCGAGACCTATGACGAGGCCTATGCCCACGCGCGCAAGCTGGAAGCGGAACTTGGGCTGACCTTCGTCCACCCGTTCGACGATCCGCACGTTGCGGCAGGGCAGGGCACGGTTGCGCTGGAAATGCTGGAGCAGGTGCCGGAACTCGACATGCTGGTGATCCCGGTCGGCGGGGGCGGGCTGGCATCCGGCATGGGCACGGCGGCGCGCGCGATCAAGCCGGACATCGGCCTGATCGGGGTTGAGGCGGAGCTCTTCCCCTCGATGTACAACCGGCTCAAGCACAACGACCTGCCCTGCGGCGGGGATACCCTGGCCGAAGGCATCGCGGTGAAGGAACCGGGCGAATTCACCTCGCTGGTCCTGCGCAAGCTGCTGGACGACATGGTGCTGGTGAGCGAAGCGGCGCTGGAAAGCGCGGTCTCGCTGCTGCTCCAGATCGAGAAGACCGTGGCCGAAGGCGCGGGCGCGGCGGGGCTGGCGGCGGTGCTGGCCCATCCCAACCGCTTCAAGGGTCGCAAGATCGGCATTCCGATCACCGGCGGCAACATCGACACGCGCCTGCTCGCCAACGTGCTGCTGCGCGATCTCGCCCGCTCGGGCCGCCTCGCGCGGCTGCGGCTGACGCTGCAGGACCGCCCCGGCGCGCTCTACAAGGTGATGCGCGAGTTTGACCGGCACAACGTCAACATCATCGAGATCTACCACCAGCGGATCTTCACGCACTTGCCCGCCAAGGGCCTGATCACCGACATCGAGTGCGAGGCGCGCGACCGCGAGCAGCTTGACGACCTGATCGAGACGCTGCGGGAAAAGGGCTATTCGGTTACCGCAGTCGAGCTCAACTGAGCTGCCCGCGTTAACCAGCCGCGACTCGGCCGGACGCTGCTGTGCCCCGGCCCGGCCCGCACCCTGTGCGGCAAGCATCCGTTTACCCGGATTTGTGGTTAAAAGACTTTCAACCTGACCGCGCTCTGGGCATAGTGGCTGTCCGTAACCCCAGGCAGAGGATCCCACAGGCCCGTGACGGCACCCGTTCGCTTCCCCCGGTTCTTCGTCACGAGCCCGGCGCCCTGTCCCTACCTGCCGGGACGGAGCGAGCGGAAGGTGTTTACCGAGCTAAAGGGCCCGCACGCGGACGAGCTTAACGACGCGCTGGGCCGGATCGGCTTTCGCCGCAGCCAGACGGTGGCCTATCGCCCGTCCTGCGCGGGCTGCAATGCCTGCGTTTCGGTGCGGGTCGCGGCGGATGAATTCCGCGCCTCCTCCACCCAGAAGCGCACTCTCAAGGCCAATGCGGACCTGATCGCCACCGCGTGCCGGCCCTGGTCGACCAGCGAACAGTTCGAACTGCTCCAGCGCTACCTCGACGCGCGCCACCCCGGCGGCGGCATGGCGACGATGGACGAGGTCGATTTCGCCGACATGGTGGAGCACACCCCCGTCGACAGCTACGTAATCGAATACCGCGAACCGGATGCGGACGGCACTCCGGGCCGCCTCGTCGGCGCCTGCCTGACCGACCGGCAGGGCGATGGGCTGTCGATGATCTACAGCTTCTACGATCCCGCGCATCCGCACCGCGACGGGCTGGGCAACTACATCATCCTCGATCACATCCGCCGGGCCGTGGCCGAAGGCCTGCCCTATGTCTACCTCGGCTACTGGGTCGAAGGCTCGGTGCGGATGCAGTACAAGGTCCGTTACCGCCCGCTCGAACGGCTTGAGCGCGATGGCTGGCTGCGCTTCACCGACGAGGAGCAGGACCGCCTGATCGCCGCCACCGCCGCCACGCGCCGCAGCGAGGCCCTGCCGCTGCAGGGCAGCACCAAGGACGGCGCCCACGGCGGGCAGGACCAGTACCGCCTGGAAATCTGAAGCGGAAGGCGCGGTCGCGCGCCCTCTCAGACCATTCCGACAAAGCTGCTGGCGACGGCGGTGCCATGATCTGGCCCGCAGGCTGCGTCTCTTGATCTGCTCCGGCCCGCGCAAAGGCAAACCCCCTCCCCGCGCGGGCGGGAAGGGGGCTGGCTTGCTTCAGGGTGAGAGCGATCAGGCCGGCAGGCCGGAGATCGCCTTCATTTCCATGAAGTCCTTGAGGCCGGCGAGGCCGCCCTCGCGGCCATTGCCCGACTGCTTGTAGCCGCCGAACGGAGCGCCCGGAGTGGGCCCCCAGTTGTTGATCGCGACCATGCCGGCGCGCAGCTGCGCGGCGACCGGGGCGGCCTTGGCGGGATCGCCCGAGATCGCGGCGGACAGGCCGTATTCGGTGTCGTTGGCCATGTCGATCGCCTGGTCGAGGGTGTCATAGGCGATCAGCGTCACCACCGGGCCGAAGATCTCTTCCTTGGCGATGCGCATGTCGGGGGTGACGTTCGAGAACACGGTCGGCTGGATATAGTAGCCGCGGTTGACGCCCTTCGGCAGGTCCGGACCACCGGTGACGAGCTTCGCGCCTTCGTCGATCGCCGACTGGATCAGGCCGCGCACCTTGTCGAACTGGGCCTTGTTGACCAGCGGGCCAAGGTGCTGGCCTTCGGCCATCGGATCGCCCACCGGGGTCGCCGCATACATCGCGCCGGCAAACTGCTCGGCCTCGGCCAGTCGCTCGCGCGGGACCAGCACCTTGGTCGGGCTGATGCACGACTGGCCGGTGTTGACCAGCGGGCCGCTGAGCGTGGAGGGCAGGGTCGCGGCGAAATCGGCGTCCGGCAGGACCAGGTTCGGCGACTTGCCGCCCAGTTCCTGGTGAACGCGCTTCACGGTCGGCGCGGCGGCGATGGCCACCGCGATGCCCGCGCGGGTCGAGCCGGTGAAGCTGACCATTTCGACATCCGGGTGGCTGGAGATCGCGTTGCCGGTGGTCGGGCCATCGCCCTGCACCAGGTTGAAAACGCCCGGCGGCACGCCGGCCGCGTCCAGGATCTCGGCAAAGATCGCCGCGTTGGTCGGGCATTCTTCCGAAGGCTTGAGCACCATGGTGTCACCGGCGGCCAGCGCGGGCGCGACCTTCAGCGCGATCTGGTTGAGCGGCCAGTTCCACGGGGTGATCATGCCGACCACGCCGATCGGTTCATAGGCCACCTTGTAACCCGGGCCGTCTTCCAGGAAGTTGAAATCCTTGAGCGCGGCAATCGTGCCCAGGAAGCCGCCGATGCCGGCGCCGACCTGCGCGGTGCCCGCGAAGGACACGGGGGCACCCATTTCCTCGGCCATGGCGACCGCCAGGTCGCCCGCGCGCTTCTTGTATTCCTCGACAATGCGGTTCAGCACGGCGAGGCGTTCCTCGCGCGTGGTCTTCGACCAGGTCTTGAAGGCCCGGCGGGCGGCAGCCACCGCCTTGTCGACATCGGCCTTGGTGCCGATCGAGATGACCGCGCAGGGTTCTTCAGTGGCGGGGTTGATCACTTCGCGGCGTGCACCGCCTTCGCTGTCGACCCACTTGCCGTCGATGTAATGTTGCAGCCGCTCGCGCATGTCCTGACTCCCGATTGTGTGATTGCAATGCGAGTCACTTGGTCGCCATCGCAGCGGGAATTTTCAAGGACCAATTGCGAAATAAGGTCGCCAATTGCAACTTTTCCGGGTCAGGGCGCCAGATAGAGCTCCGCTTCGGCCGCGCGGCGGCGCACCAGGCCGTTCAGGCGCCGTCCGCCGGCATTGACCCATTTGCCGAATTCGCGCGCCGCGGCGGCAAAATCGCCCGCGCGGTGAAGCCGGGTCAGGCTGGCGCGGGCAATCGCCCCGGTGTTGTAGTGGAAGCTGACCAGGGCATCGAACTGGTTTTGCGAAACCGGGGCGCCGTGCAGGGCGCGCTCCACCTCGCGCGAGAACCGGGCAAGGTCGGCGGCAAGCCGGGCGTCGCACTGTGCCTGGGTCCAGACCAGGCCCGGCGCGATTCCCGGGCCGGTCGCACCCCAGCCGATGGTCCAGGGGGCGCCGCCGGTGCCGGGGTCGGGATAGGCTTCGAACAGGCCGCCGCCGCGCGCCCGAGCGCAGCTTTCAAAGCGCTTGATCAGGGCGATTCCCGCCTCGCCGATGGTGCGGGGGAGGGCAGTGTCGGCGTCGGGCAAGTCCCTGGTCCGGGTTTCACGCATGATTTTTCCGCCTTTTGCTGAAAAGGCCGAACAGATAAGCCACTGACAGACGTGTAGGAAAATCGTTTCAGTGCGCCTGCGTACTCTTCCCGGACGGGGTTTCCACCTATCGTGGTCGGCGGCTTGTTAATCATGCCCCGGCACATCAGGCGCCATGGGCGACTGGTTCAGCTTCAGACATCGCGGCGGGCGTTTTGCGCAGACCGAAACAGCGCTTGGCCTGGTCGTGCTTTTCGCGGTCGTGGTTCTGCTGGGCCTGGTCGCGGCGGTGGCCATCGGCTTCCGCAATTCGCAGAACCTGGCCAATGACCTGGATCAGCGGGCGGAACAGCGCCGGGTGCTCAACTATGTCGATCGGATGGGGGCGAATTCGATCGCCAAGCAGAAGGTCCAGCTGACCTGGGACGATGCCTTCCGGGCTGTCTCGGTAGGGCGCGACATGCGCTGGGCCGATGCCTATCTGGGCCAGTTCCTGTGGACCAATTTAGATTTCGACCGGATCTACCTGGTCGACGCCGACGGACACCTGCTGCGCGCCTGGCAGCGCGGTCGGCCCGGAGCCGGCGAGGACTTTGCCGCCGTGGCGGGGGCAGTGCGCCAGGAACTGCTGCGCATGGAGAGCAACCGGCAGGTCTATGGCATCAGGGCCGGGGTGCGCCGGCTGGCCGATACCGACTGGCCGATCGACGCACAGGGCCGCGCGCTGACCCGCTGGGGCAAGACGCTGGTTCGCCTGGGTGACCGCCCGGCGCTGGTCACGGTCGTCTCCATCGTGCCCGATACGGACATGAGCCTGCTGCGTGCGAGGCCCGGCAACCTGGTGTCGGTGCGGATCTTCGACGATCCGCTGCTGCGCATCATGCAATCGGACCTGCTGCTGGACCACGTCGCGCCCGGTCGCGCGGCGAACGGATCGGCGGCGGTCAACGAGGTTGCCCTGGCCGGACCTTCGGGAGAGCCGGTCGCCTGGCTGAACTGGCGGCGATCCCCCTATGGCCAGGCGATCGCCGAACACCTGCGCCCGATCTTCATCGCGCTTGTCGGCTTCGTGCTGGCACTGATCGCGACCGGCGCCGCGATCCTGAAGATCCTGGGCGGGACGCTTGCCAAGCTGGCCGAACGCGAGGCACTGGCGCTTGACCTGTCGCGCCGGGACGCGATGACCGCGCTGCCCAATCGCGGCTACTTCATCCACCGGCTGGAGCGGCGCCTGGCCGGCCTGTCCGGCGAACCGGGCATGGGGCTGGCGGTCGCCTTCTTCGATCTCGACAATTTCAAGTACATCAATGACACGCTGGGCCACGCCGCGGGCGACCAGCTGATCTCCGAAGTCGCCGTTCGCGCCCGCCACCGGCTACCCAGCGGCGATATCGTCGGCCGGCTGGGCGGCGACGAATTCGTCGTCATGCGGGTCGCCCCGAACGTGCCGGGCGAGGTCAGCAAGCTCGGCCGCGAACTGATGGGCATCTTCGCGGCGCCCTTCAGGGTCGACGGGCAGCTGATCGACGTCACCGCATCGTGCGGGATCAGCTGGGCGCCCCAGCAGGGCAGCACCTCTGCCGAGCTGCTGCGCAACGCCGACATCGCGATGTTCCGCGCCAAGCAGCGCGGGCGCGCGCGCTGGCGGGCCTTCAACGAGGAGATGGCCCACAAGGTCCACCGCCGCAGCGAGATCGAAAGCGAACTGCGCAGGGCGCTGCAGCAGGACCAGCTGTCGATCGCCTACCAGCCGATCGTTGCCGCGGATGACGGCCGGATCATCGGCTGCGAGGCCTTGCTGCGCTGGGATCATCCTGAACTTGGCCAGGTCAGCCCTTCGGTGTTCGTGCCGATCGCGGAGCAGGCGGGGCTGATGAACCTGCTGGGCTGGTGGACGCTGGAGGAGGTGCTGCGCCAGCGCGCCGCCGCCTGGCCCGATCTCGACGTCTCGATCAACCTGTCGCCGATCCAGCTGACCGCGCGCGGGTTCCTGGAGGACGTCGACCGGTTGATGCTCGATTTCGGGGCGCGGCCGCAGGGGATCACGTTCGAAGTGACCGAAGGGGCGCTGATGGAACGCCAGGGCGGGGCCTTCGAAGTGCTGGCCGGCCTGCGCGCGCGCGGCTTCGGGATCGCGCTGGACGATTTCGGAACCGGTTATTCCAGCCTGTCGTATCTCACCTCGTTCCATTTCGACCGGCTCAAGATCGACCGGGCCTTCGTGCGCAACATCGATTGTGATCTCGATGCCCAGGCCGTGCTGAAGGCCATCGTCGAGCTGGGCCATACCCTGCACACGCGGGTCGTCGCGGAGGGCGTCGAAACCCTGCTGCAGCGCCAGCTGGTGGTCGCGGCAGGCTGCGACATGATCCAGGGGTTCTATCACTGGCGCCCGCTGGTGCCGGAAAACCTGGCGGACCTGCTGATGCAGAAGCGCCGCGGGCCGGGCGGGGTTGCCGTGGCGGAGGCGGCCGACGCCCTGGCTGACCGCGCGGCCTGACCTGCCAGACGCGAAAAGGGCGCCCGGATTGCTCCGGACGCCCCTCTCGGTGAACCGTTTGGCGCTGGATCAGGCGCTGTAGTACATGTCGAATTCGACCGGCGAAGGCGTGGTCTCCCAGCGCAGCACTTCCGGCCACTTGATCTCGATGTAGGCGTCGATCTGGTCCTTGGTGAAGACCCCGCCCTGCAGCAGGAAGTCGTAGTCGGCTTCCAGGCTTTCCAGCGCTTCGCGCAGCGAACCGCACACGGTCGGCACCTGGGCCAGTTCGGCGGGCGGCAGGTCGTAGAGGTTCTTGTCCATCGCTTCGCCCGGGTGGATCTTGTTCTTGATCCCGTCGAGGCCCGCCATCAGCAGCGCGGCATAGCACAGGTAGGGGTTGGCCATCGCGTCGGGGAAGCGGAATTCCACGCGCTTGGCCTTGTCGCCCGCACCGTACGGAATGCGGCACGAGGCCGAGCGGTTGCGCGCCGAATAGGCCAGCAGCACCGGCGCTTCATAGCCCGGGACCAGGCGCTTGTAGCTGTTGGTCGACGGGTTGGTGAAGGCATTCAGCGCCTTGGCGTGCTTGATCACGCCGCCGATGAAGTACAGGCACATGTCCGACAGGCCGGCATAGCCGTTGCCGGCGAACAGCGGCTTGCCGCCATCCCAGATCGAGATGTGGGTGTGCATACCCGATCCGTTGTCCTTCATGATCGGCTTGGGCATGAAGGTTGCGGTCTTGCCATTGGCATGGGCGACCTGGTGGACGACGTACTTGTAGACCTGCATGCGGTCGGCGGTCTGGACCAGGGTGCCGAAGGTCAGGCCAAGTTCGTGCTGGGCCGAGGCGACTTCGTGGTGGTGCTTGTCGCAGGGCAGGCCCATTTCGAGCATGGTCGCGACCATTTCGGCGCGCACGTCGACCAGGCTGTCGACCGGGGCCACCGGGAAGTAGCCGCCCTTGGCGCGCGGACGGTGGGCCAGGTTGTTGCCCTGGTAGTCGGTGTTGGAATTGGTCGGCAGCTCGATGTCGTCGATCTTGAAGCCGTTGCCATCGTAGCCGTCATAGAAGCGCACGTCGTCGAACACGAAGAATTCGGCTTCGGGGCCGACATAGACGGTATCACCGATGCCGCTGGCCTTGACGTAGCTTTCGGCGCGCTTGGCGCAGGAGCGCGGATCGCGGGCGTAGAGATCGCCGGTCGAGGGCTCCACGATATCGCAGCAGATGATCAGCATCGGCGTCGCGCTGAACGGGTCGCTGTAGACCGCGTCGAGATCGGGCTTGAGGATCATGTCGGATTCGTTGATCGCCTTCCAGCCGTCGATCGACGAACCGTCGAACATCAGGCCGTCCTCAAGCTCGTCCTCGCCCATGACCGAGGCGACCATGGTCAGGTGGTGCCACTTGCCCTTGGGGTCGGTGAAGCGCAGGTCGACCCATTCGATGCCTTCGTCCTGGATGCGCTTGAGGATGTCTGCTGCCTTGGCCATGTCTTTATGTCCTTCTGGTTCCCCTCCCGCCCTGCGGGAGGGGCTAGGGGAGGGCTTGTTACGATAGGTTCGGGCGAGAGGCCCACCCCCGGCCCCTCCCGCAGCCGGGAGGGGCGAATTCGGTACTTCGTGTGTCCTAGATGGCGTCGTTGTCGCGCTCGCCGGTGCGGATGCGCAGCGCGCTTTCGACCGGCATGACGAAGATCTTGCCATCGCCGATCCGGCCCGTCTGGGCGGCGCCCGCGATCGCTTCGACCACGCGTTCAGCCAGCGCGTCGGCGACGAC
The DNA here is from genome assembly GCA_937864195.1 of uncultured Novosphingobium sp. GTDB lineage: Bacteria > Pseudomonadota > Alphaproteobacteria > Sphingomonadales > Sphingomonadaceae > Novosphingobium. The sequence continues at coordinate 9,596 of CALMJG010000026.1, read as the reverse complement.
CACTTCCAGCTTCACCTTGGGCAGGAAGTCGACGACATATTCGGCGCCGCGATAAAGTTCGGTGTGGCCCTTCTGGCGGCCAAAGCCCTTGGCCTCGGTCACGGTGATGCCGGACACCCCGACTTCGTGAAGCGCTTCCTTCACCTCGTCGAGCTTGAAGGGCTTGATGATCGCTTCGATCTTTTTCACGTCGCCTATTCCCCTGCGCATGAAGCCGGACCGTGGATGCGGTCCGGCAGTGCAATCGCCATGACGGTCCTGTAAACAAGAATCGTGCCAATGGCGCAGGCCCCGCTCTAGGCCAGGGCCAAGGTGCGGAAAAGGGCCAAAAGCGCAATATCCGGCGCCCGGAATGCAAGGGCCGCGAAACAAGACTGCGCATTCTTGAGGCAGGACTTGCCGCTTTTTTCAGCAACGACTGCCTGTTTTTTGGGCAGTCAGAGCGACAGCCCGGCCGTTTCGGGCAGGCCGGCCATCAGGTTCAGGCTCTGCACGGCAGCCCCGCTGGCGCCCTTGCCAAGGTTGTCGAGCACGGCCACCAGCCGCGCCTGCGAGCCGTCCTTCGCGCCGAACACGTAAAGCTCCAGCCGGTCGGCCGGCGCCATCGAACGGCGCAGCAGCACCTCGTCGGGGCAGTCGGGACGGACCGTGACGACCGGGCTGCCTGCGAAGAACTCACCCAGGCACTGGCGCAGTGCGTCCGGCGTGCCCGCGCCCTGCATCAGCGACAGGTGCAGCGGCACTTCCACCACCATGCCCCGGTGCGCCGGGATCACGGCGGGGGCGAACAGCGGCGCGTGGGCCAGCCCCGCATAGGCGCGCATTTCCGGCACGTGCTTGTGGCCCATGGCCAGCCCGTAGTCGCGGAAGGCGATGTCGGTATCGTCCTCGAACCGCGCGATCAGCGCCTTGCCGCCGCCCGAATAGCCGGACACGGCATGACAGGTGTAGGGCCAGTCGGCGGGCAGCAGTCGCGCGCGGACCAGCGGTGCGGTAAGGGCGATGAAGCCGGTGGGATAGCAGCCGGGATTGCTGACCCGGCTGGCACCGGCAATCGCCTCGCGCCCGACGATCTCGGGGAAGCCATAGGTCCAGGCGGGATCGACCCGGTGCGCGCTCGACGCGTCGATGATCCGCGCCTTGCTGCCCTCGGCCAGGGCGACTGCTTCGATCGCGGCATCGTCGGGCAGGCACAGCACGGCAAAGTCGGCGGCGTGGAACGCCTCGCGCCGGGCCTCCGCGCTCTTGCGCTGGGTATCGTCGAGGATCAGCAGTTCGAATTCGGCGCGCGGAGCCAGCCGCTCGACGATTTCAAGGCCGGTGGTTCCGGCCGCGCCATCGATGAACACCCGGGTGGTCATGCTTCCAGCGCCTCCAGCGCGACGTAACCAACGAAGCCGTCTTCGCCGACCTGGCCCCAGGCCCAGTTTCCGGCAATGTCGAGCACGTTGAACAGGGTGCCGCCCGCCAGCTGCTCGCGAACTTCGGCATCAGACTTGACCGAGGTCATCAGCGCGGCCCCGGCGGCGACCACGCGGCGCTCCATCGGCGCGGCATAGTGCGGCACGAAGACCTTGCCCGCCAGGCGGACATGCGCCAGATCCCCGCGCACCGGCCAGTGCGGCGCGTCGAGCTTTTCGCTCGGCCCGGCGAGCGAGAGCTGGCCGGTGGGAATGGCAATGGTGGACAAGTCCTGGCCCCCTTCGAAACGGAAGATCGGGCGATTAGCCGCGAGCGCCGCATAGGGCAAGCTATCCATAGCGCGCCTTCAGCAGACCCCAGGCCGCGCGCAGCCCCAGCGCATCGCCGCCCTTGGGCCGGCCTGGCTTGGCGGCGGGGCGCCAGGCGAAGGTGTCGAAGTGCGCCCAGTCGGTCGCTTCGGGCACGAACCGGTCAAGGAACAGCGCCGCGACCGAGGCGCCCGCAAAGCCGTTGGCGGCTGAATTGTTTAGGTCCGCGACGTCGCTTTTCAGGTATTCGCGGTATCCGTCGAACAAAGGCAGGCGCCAGCACCTGTCGTCCGCTGCCGCTCCGGCCTTGAGCAGCTCGTCCGCCGTCTCGTCGCGCCGGGTGAACAGGGCGGGCAGGTCCGGCCCCAGAGCGACGCGGGCCGCGCCGGTCAGGGTGGCGAAGTCGATGATCAGTTCCGCCTGTTCCTCGCCCGCGCGGGTCAGCGCGTCGCCCAGTACCAGCCGTCCTTCGGCATCGGTATTGCCGATCTCGACCGTGATGCCCGCGCGGCTGCGCAGGACGTCGCCGGGGCGGAAGGCATTGCCGGAAATCGCGTTCTCGACCGCCGGGATCAGCAGGTGCAGCCGCACCTTCAGCCCATGCTGCATCACCAGCGAGGCGAGGGCGAGGGCGTGGGCCGCGCCGCCCATGTCCTTCTTCATCAGCAGCATGCCGCTGGCCGGCTTGATGTCCAGACCGCCGGAATCGAAGCATACGCCCTTGCCGACGATCGCCAGTTTCGGATGCTTGGGATCGCCCCAGTGCAGTTCGATCATGCGCGGCGCATGGCTGCGCGCGGCGGCGCGGCCGACGCCGTGGACCATCGGGAATCCGCGCTCCAGCGCGTCGCCGCTGGTCACCTTGAACTCCGCGCCGTGGGCCTTGGCCACGCGGTGCGCTTCGCTTTCCAGCTGGGCGGGGCCCATGTCCTCGGCGGGAGTGTTGACGAGATCGCGGACCAGCGCGGTTGCCGCCGCTTCTGCCAGCGCCGGACCGATCGCCTTGACCTCGCTGGTCAGCAGCACGCGCGGGGCGTCTTCGCCCGGTTCGCTGCGATAGCGGTCAAAGCGGTACTGGCCCGTCACCCACCCGTACAGCGCCGGGCCCGGCTCTCCGCCGGCGCGGCGATAGGTGCCGGGGGGCAGGACCTCGGCCAGCTTGGCCATGCACCAGCTTGACAGGCTGGCGGTGTTGGCCACGCCCGAGGCCACCATCCAGCCGTCGCCATCGGGCAGGATCGCGTGGGAATAGCCCTCTGCCTTGAACTTCTGCGCCTCCAGCGCGGCGCGCTGCGGGGCGGACAGGGTCTTGATGAAGTCCTCCAGCCCGGCCTTGTCGACCAGATGGATGGGGATGGCTTTCTGGCCCTTATCGGGCTGGATCGGGGCGTGTTTGTCGGTCATGGCGCATAGCCTTAACCCCGGGGGCGGACCCGATGCGAGAGGAAAACGCGCCGGCGCAGTGCGGGGCGATACCCGGCCCTCGCATTTTTGCGATGCATTCGCTACATGGGGCGCGATGACTCAATACCAGGTAGTAGACGATAGCGAGACCGTCCTGCGCGACGGCACCATCAAGCTGCACGGCGCCGCGGCGTTCGAAGGCATGCGCAAGGCGGGGCGGCTGGCGGCCGAGATCCTCGATGCGCTGGCGCCCTTCGTCCAGCCGGGGGTGACGACCGGGCAGATCGACGATCTGGTCCGGCAGATGACGCTGGATGGCGGCGCGGTGCCGGCGACGCTGGGTTACCGGGGCTATGCCCATTCGTGCTGCACCTCGATCAACAACGTGATCTGCCACGGCATTCCGGGCGACAAGGTGCTGCGCGATGGCGACATCGTGAACATCGACGTCACCCCGCTGCTCAATGGCTGGCACGGCGATTCCAGCCGGATGTATTTGGTCGGCGACGTGCCCCTGAAGGCTCGCCGTCTGGTCGAGGTGACCTATGAGTGCCTGATGATCGGCATTGCCGAAGCGAAGCCCGGCGCGCGGCTGGGCAATATCGGCGCGGCGATCCAGCAGCATGCCGAGCGCCACCGCTACGGCGTGGTGCGCGAATTCTGCGGGCATGGGCTGGGCCGCCTGTTCCACGATGCGCCCGAAGTGATCCACGCCGCGCGTGCGGGCACCGGGCCGGAGCTGCGGCCGGGAATGTTCTTCACGATCGAGCCGATGATCAACCTCGGCAAGCCGGGCGTGAAGATGCTCGACGATGGCTGGACGGCGGTGACGCGCGACCGTTCGCTTTCCGCGCAGTTCGAGCATTCGATCGGGATCACCGAGACCGGGTGCGAGATCTTCACGATCAGCCCCAAGGGCCTGCACAAGCCGCCTTATTGAGGAGCTTTCAGCCCCTGGCAGCGCGGATTGCCGCGCCGCCCGCAAACGGGGCGATGGCCAGCAGCACCAGGCTGACCGCGCCCGTCAGCGCCAGGCCGCTTTCGCCGCCGATGGCAAGGCTCCCCGCGCCGAATACCAGCAGCGGCACGGCGAGCGGGATCACCAGCAGGCCGCCCAGCGCCGCACCGCCGCGCAGGCCGGCGGTCAGCGCGGCGACCGTCACGCCCAGCGCGGCAAGGCCCGGGGTTCCCGCCAGCAGGCCCAGTTCGACGATGGCGAGCTTGTCCCCGTCGATCCCGACCAGCACCGAGGCGGGCAGCGCGGCCAGCATCAGCGGCGGGCCGAAGCTGAGCCAGTGGGCCAGCACCCGGATCGCGACCAGCGCTTCCTCGGAAATACCCCGCAGCGCCCACTGGTCGAAGAAGCCGAGTTCGAGGTCCGGCTCGATCAGCCGGTCGAGCGGCAGGATCGCGGCGAGCAGCGCCGCCACCCAGATCACCCCGCCGCCGGTCCGCGCCAGCAAGGGCGCATCCGGACCGACCGCAAAGGGATAGAGCATCGCGACGGCCAGGAAGAACAGCACCGGCAGCATGGCCCCGCCGCGCCGTCCGCCGAACATCAGCAGCCGAAGATCGCGGGCGAGGAGGGGCAGGAAGGTGCCGCTCATGCCGCGAAATCCCTGAGTTCCATGCGGGCGAGACCCGGCACCGCGATCGCCTGGTGCGAGGCGATCACCGCGATGCCTCCCTCCGCGCAGTGCTCCGCCACCAGCCCTTCGACCAATGCCACCCCGCGCGTGTCGAGGCCGTTGAGCGGCTCGTCCAGCAGCCACAGCGGGGCCTGCTGGCCAATCAGCCGGGCAAGCGCGGCGCGCTTTTTCTGGCCAGTGGAAAGATAGCGCACGGGCACATCCTCAAGGCCGGCGAGGCCAAGGTCGGCGGCGCGGTTGTCGTGCGGGCCGTCGAGCCGTTGCCAGAAGCCCAGCGCCTCGCCCAGCGGCAGGTGCGGATCGAGCGCCGGGCGCTCATCCAGCAGGCCGATCGTACCTTCCCGCTCCACCGTCCCCGCAAAGGGGACAAGCAGTCCCGCAAGGATTCGCATCAGGCTGGATTTGCCGATCCCGTTGGCGCCTGCCAGTTGCAGCGCCTCGCCCGCGCCGAGGCTGAAGGACAGGCCGCGCAGCAGCAGCCGGTCGCCGCGCCGGCAGGCGATGTCACGGGCGGCGAGGCGGCGCGCTTGCATGGATCGGCGCGATAGGGGAAAGCTGGCGCGCTGCCAAGGAGAGCCGCGATGCCGATTGCCCGACTGACCGATGCCGAAGTTGCCAAGCTGCTGGAAGACCTGCCCGGCTGGGCCCTGCGCGAGGATGGCCTGGCCATTGAATGCGGGTTCGAGTTTGACGACTTCACCCAGGCTTTCTCGTTCATGACCCGCGTGGCGCTCTATGCCGAAAAGGCCGACCATCACCCCGAATGGTCCAACGTCTACAACCGCGTCGGGATTACGCTGACCACTCACGATGCGGGCGGGATCAGCCAGCGCGACGCCGACATGGCTCATGCGATCGAGGCCATGCTGTGAAGCGGCTGGCGGCCGGTCTGGCCCTGTTCGCCGCCGTCCCCGCCGCCGCGCAGGACACGTCCCCGCCCCAGCCGTGGGAAGGCGTATGGCAGGGCACGCTTGGCACCTATCCGGTGCGGCTGTGCCTGTCGCAGCGCTCGGAAACGTGGAGCGTCGGGGCCTATTACTATCTCAGCCAATTGAAGACGATCGGGCTCGACCGGCAGGACGACGGGACGTGGGTGGAGAAGGCGGGCGGTTCGGACGCCGTCACCGGGCGCTGGACGCTGCGCCCATCCGGCAATGCCCTCTCCGGTGAGTGGAAGCAGGGCGCCAAGTCCCTGCCGCTGGCGCTGACCCGCGTGGCGGCGGACCTGTCGGACGGCGCTTGCGCCGCGCGCGAGTTCCTCGCTCCCCGCATCCAGCCGGTCAAATTGCGCGAGACGCCCAAGGCGCTGGGCAAGTTCGCCTATCGCGAACTCGCGTGGGACGTGGGCAAGGGGTTTCCGGAAGTCTCCCTGACCAGCCTTGCCTATGCCCCGGTCCAGCCCGGCGACAAGGCGATCAATGCCGCGCTGGGGCTCGATCCCGCCAAACGCGAGGGCGAGGCGGATTATGTCTCCTGCTTCCAGGGCTCGCTCGGCAGCCTTGGGACCGACGGCGATTTCAATTTCGGCTATGCGCCTCGCGCCGCGACCTCGTCCTTCCTGACGGTCACGGCCAATGCCGGCGGCTTCTGCGGCGGGGCGCATCCCTATGCGGACTACTGGTGGCTGACCTTCGATCGCCAGACGGGCAAGAAGGTCGATCTTGGCACCTGGCTGACCCCCGCTGCCGTCCCGCGCAGCGACTGGTTCGAGGATTCGGCGCTGCGTCCCCTTTCTCCGGCCTTCAAGCGGATCGTCCTGCGGCGGCTGAAGTTCGCGGACAGCGAATGCCGCGCAGTGGTGAGCGAGGCGGAATACTGGAACATCGGGCTGGACCGTGCCGGCCTGGTCTTCTCGCCTTCGCTCCCGCACGTCGCGATGGCCTGCGGTGACGACGCGGCGGTTCCGTTCGCCGAGCTTGGTCCGTGGCTGAGCGCGGCGGGCAAGGCGGGGGTGGCGCGGCAGAAGGGCGGCTAGAGACCGTCCCTCTCCGTTCGTTCCGACGCCGGGATCAGCCCCCCAGCGGCCTCAGGCTCGAACGCGTCATCCTGCGCAGGCGGCCCGGCATCCAGCGGCTGGCGAAGGCGAGGCGGTGGGCGGTCTTGCCGACCCGGGTGTGGAGATCGCCGCCATGGACGGCCTTCCATGCCGCATCTGCGACTTCGCTGACCGGCGTGATCTCCAGCCCCGCTTCCCGCACCCGCTCGCGGATTTCGCCGTTGGTGGCGCGGTTGGGGGCGTGGGCCAGCAGCGGGGTATCGATGAAGCCGGGCATCAGGCTGGCCACCTTGATCCCGTCGGGCGCCCATTCGGCATCGAGCGATTCGGTGATTGCCCGCACCCCGAACTTGGTGGCGGAATAGACCACCGCCCCCGGTGTGCCATAGATCCCCGCCGCGCTGGCCGTGTTGAGCAGGCACGATCCCGGCGCGCTGGCCTTCAGCCACGGGTAGGCTGCCTGCGCGCCGAACAGAACGCCCTTGAGATTGATGTCGAGGCAGCGCTCGATCTCGTCCGACCCGGTTTCGACCAGCTGGCCGCCCAGCGGAATGCCTGCGTTGTTGAACACCACGTCGATCCGCCCGCCCGCCGCTTTCGCAAAGTCCGCCAGCGCCGCGTCCCACGCCTCGCGATCCCGCACGTCGAGCTTGTGGAGCGAGCTCTTGCCCGCCGGCAGCAGCGCGGCTGTTTCGCGCATCCCCGCCTCGTTGACGTCCGCTAGGCCCACGAACCAGCCCTTGGCGCCGAACTTCACGGCCACCGCGCGGCCAATCCCGGACGCGCCGCCGGTTATGAAAATGGTCTTGCTTGCAGCCATGTCAGTATCCTCCCGCAAGCCCCTTACCCGTTCGTGCCGAGCGAAGTCGAGACACCACCACTCGCTCCCGTTCGTGTCGAGCTTGTCGAGACACGTCTCGCGTCAGACGTGTCTCGACAAGCTCGACACGAACGGGGGTTGGGTGGCAGGGTCGAGGCTCAGAGCGCCGGGTTGTTATAGCAATGCCAGGTGAAGATCGCGGTGGCTCCCCGGTGCGGTCGCCAGCTTTCTGCCAGCTCGCGGGTCTGCTTCTCGCTGGGGCGGGCTTCAAGGCTCAGCAGCTTCGCCAGCCCAGCTTGCACGGCAAGGTCGCCCGCCGGCCAGATGTCTGCCCGCCCTTCCGCGAACAGCAGGTAGATTTCCGCCGACCAGCGACCGATGCCCTTGATCTGCGTCAGCACGGCAATCGCCGCTTCGTCGTCCGCAGGTAGCGAATCGAAGTCGATCCCGCCGCTCACCACCAGTTCGCACAGGGACCGCATGTAGCCCTGCTTCTGGCGCGAGAGGCCGCAGGCGCGCAGGGTATCGAAGTCCGCTTCCAGCACTTTCTCCGGGGGCAGGTCGGGGCCAAGGTAATCCTCGAACTTGCGCCACATCGATGCGGCGGCGGCCACGCTGACCTGCTGGCCGACGATGGTGCGCATCATGGTGGAATAGCCGGTCGGGCGGATGCGCGGTTCGGGGTATCCGGCCCGCTCCAGCGCGCGGGCAATGCCGGGTTCCAGTACCGCTACGGCATCGAGGCCGGCCTTGATCTGCTCCGCGCTCAGTCCCACCCGCTTGCCTCCCCTTGCCAAAGGTAAGTGGAGTGGGTAGCAGCCGCGCCAAAGCGCGGATAGGCCGCGCGGCAAAGGGATGCCCAAAAATGCCGAAGCTGGTTATCGTCAATCGTGCGGGTGAAGAAAAGGAAGTCGAGGCTCAGGCCGGACTTTCGCTGATGGAAGCGATCCGTGACAACGGCTTTGACGAGATGCTGGCCCTGTGCGGCGGCTGCTGCAGCTGCGCCACCTGCCACGTCCACATCGACGGCGCCTTCGCCGACAAGGTTCCGGCGATGAGCGAGGATGAGAACGACCTGCTCGACAGCACCGACCACCGCGACGCCAATTCGCGCCTGTCGTGCCAGATCCCGCTGACCGACGCGCTCGACGGGATGCGCGTGACCCTGGCCGAAGCGGACTGAGCGGAACTTCAGGGGGCGAAAGCGCAAATCATTTGCACCGCCGCTCCCCTGATCCTACCTCTGGCGCCATGACGGCCCCGGTAAGCAGCAACAGCCTCGATCTCATCGGCAACACCCCGCTCGTGCTCCTTGAAGGGCCGAGCGAGGCCGCCGGGTGCGAAATCTGGGGCAAATGTGAATTCGCCAACCCCGGCGCCTCGGTCAAAGACCGGGCGGCGCTGTGGATCGTTCGCGACGCGGAAGCGCGCGGCACGCTGAAGCCCGGCGGGACGATCGTCGAGGGCACTGCGGGCAATACCGGCATCGGCCTGGCGCTGGTCGCCAACGCGCTGGGCTATCGCACGATCATCGTCATGCCCGAAACCCAATCGCGCGAGAAGATGGACACGCTGCGCGCGCTGGGGGCGGAACTGGTGCTGGTTCCCGCTGCGCCGTTCTCCAATCCGGGGCACTTCGTGCACACCTCGCGCCGCCTGGCGGAAGAGACCGAGGGCGCGATCTGGGCCAACCAGTTCGACAACATCGCCAACCGCAAGGCGCATATCGAATCGACCGCGCCGGAAATCTGGGAACAGCTGGGCGGACGGGTCGACGGTTTCACCTGCGCGGCGGGGACCGGCGGGACGATCGCCGGGGTCGGCATGGGCCTCAAGGCGTTCGACGAGAACATCCGCATCGCGCTGACCGATCCGCACGGCGCGGCGCTGTACAACTATTACGCCCACGGCGAGCTGAAGGCCGAAGGCTCTTCGGTCGCCGAAGGGATCGGGCAGGGGCGGATCACCGCCAACCTCGAAGGCGCGCCGATCGACAC
>CALMJG010000025.1 GCA_937864195.1 uncultured Novosphingobium sp. | reverse complement strand
TGCGCGTCCACATGGCGGCGATCGGCCATCCGATCGTCGGCGATGGCAAGTATGGCGGCAAGGAAGCCTTCCTTTCGGGCAGCATCAGCCGCAAGATGCACCTCCACGCCCGCCGCCTGCTGATCGACCAGCCGGGCAAACTGCCGGGACTGGACGTCACCGCCCCCCTGCCCGAGCATTTCGCGGCGAGCATGGCCAGCCTGGGCTTCGACGAGGCGGACGGCGCGGCCCTGCCCCCCACCCCGCCGCCGCCGGGCCGCGAGGAGATCAAGGCCGCCGCCAAGGCCCACGCCAAGCAGTACCGCAAGGAACGCCGGGGCGAACGCCGTGGGCGCGGGGCAAGCGATGACCCGGCCAAGCCGCAGCGCGATCCAGCCCGCAAGTCGACCCGCAAACCGGCGGGCAAGCCGGCGGGGAACCCGGCGGGCAAACCGACCGGCAGGCCCGCTCGCAAGCCTTCGGACCGTCCCGCCCCGCGCGGCAGGAAGCCATGACCGCTGCCCACCCCCAGCTTCGGCTTGCTCCGCTCGCGATGACGAACGGCGAGGTGTCTTTCAGGGAGCCGTCCTGATGCACCCCAATTCCGCCTATCGCCACGGCGGCCGCGAGGATCTGCGCCGCGCCCTGATGGAAACGCTGATCGAGGAGATCGGCTTCGGCATGGTCTTCGCGCAGACGCCGGACGGGCCGCGCGTCGCCCATGTCCCGCTGCTGTCCACTGGCGACGGCGCGCTGCAATTCCACCTCTCGCGCGGGAATGCGATGGCGCGGCATCTCGACGGGATGACCGTGCTGGCGGTGATCAACGGGCCGGACGGCTATGTCTCTCCCCGCTGGTACGGCGAGGACGGGCAGGTGCCGACCTGGAACTACGTCGCGCTGGAAGTGGAAGGCCGGGTGCGGCGCATGGACGCCGAAGGGCTGACCGGCATGCTCGAGGCCCTGACCACCCGCCACGAAGAGCGGATCAGCGAGGGCGAACCCTGGCTGATGGAAGACCTCGCGCCCGAGCGGCTGCGCGGCCTGCTGGCCGGAACCATCGGCTTCGAACTGGAAGTCCAGGCCTGGCGCGAGACGCTAAAGCTCAGCCAGGACAAGGCGCCGCAGCTGCGCGCGCGGGTTGCCGAGGGGCTGGAGGGCGAAGGCGCCCACGCCGTCGCCCACCTGATGCGGACGCTTGTCCCATGACCGTGCGGCTGGCCGTGTTCGACTGTGACGGCACGCTGGTCGATGGACAGGCCGCGGTCTGCCGGGCGATGGACGCGGCTTTCGCGAGTGTCGGCCTGCCCTTGCCCGATCATCACCAGGTCCGCCGGATCGTGGGGCTGAGCCTGCCGCAGGCGATGCGGCTGCTGCTGCCCGACGCGGATGAAACCCTGCGCGGCGCGCTCGACCAGGCCTACCGCGAGGCGTTTCGCGCCGCGCGCGAAAGCGGGCAACTCAGCGAGCCGCTGTACGAAGGGATCGACCTGCTGCTCGATGGCCTCGCCGCGCGTGGCTGGCTGCTTGGCGTGGCCACCGGGAAGAGCCAGCGCGGGTTGGAGCACTGCCTGGCCGCGCACGGCCTTTCGCGCCGGTTCGTGACGCTCCAGACTGCCGATTTCCACCCCTCCAAGCCCCACCCCGCCATGCTGGAGGCCGCGCTGGCCGAGGCCGGGTGCGATGCCGCGAACGCGGTGATGATCGGTGATACCGAATACGACATCGCCATGGCCCGCGCGGCGGGCGTGCGCGCGGTGGGGGTCGACTGGGGCTATCACACCGCGCGGGAACTGTTCGACGCCGGGGCCGAAGCGGTCGCGGCGAACCCGCCCCACCTGCTGGAGTTGCTGCCATGACCGAGGACAAGCCCGATGCCGCGCTGATGCGCTACCAGGTCCTCTCGCTGATCCGCCTGATGGCCGCCGCGCAGGTGGTGCTGGGCGTGGTGATCATCGGCGGGAGGCTGGGCCTGCCCTATATCGTCGGCGCCGCGCTGGTGCTGACCGGGGTGCTGGAATTCTTCCTGATCCCCCGCTTGCTGGCGAAGCGCTGGAAATCGGACGCGCAATGAAGCGGTTCTATCGTGAAGCCGCCGCCGCAGAGCAGGCTGGCGGCTGGCAGGTCACGCTCGACGGGCGCGGGGTCAAGACCCAGGGCGGCCGGCCGCAGATCGTCCCCACCCAGGCGCTGGCCCAGGCGATGGCCGCCGAATGGGCCGCGCAGGGCGAAGAAATCGACCCCGGCGCCTTCCTGCTGCGCGACCTTGCCGACTTCGCGCTCGACGTGATCGCGGCGGAGCGCGCCGATACCATCGCCACCCTGCTGCGCTACGCAGAGACGGACACGCTGTGCTACCGCGCCGATCCGGACGAACCCCTGCTGGAACGCCAGCTTGAAGTGTGGGAGCCTTTGCTGACCGCTGCCGAGGCGCGCTGGGACGTCCATTTCGAGCGGGTATCCGGCGTGATCCACCGCCCCCAGCCCGCCGAAACGCTGCGGCGGCTGGAAGGCGTGCTTGGTGCGGAGGGCGACTTTGCGCTGGCCGCGCTGACGACGCTCACCTCGCTCGCCGCGTCGCTGGTAACGGGCCTGGCCGCGCTTGATCCCGCCAGCGATCCCGCGACGCTGTGGGACGCCGCCAACCTGGAGGAAGACTGGCAGGCCGCGCTGTGGGGCAAGGACGCCGAGGCCGAGGCCCGCCGCGCCCGCCGCGCTTCCGCGTTCAAGGCTGCGGCGCGTTTCGCCAGGCTGGCGGCTTGACAGCGCAGGCGCGATCGCCAGAGCGGATGCCAAACGCCGCACGATGGGAGAACGCCGCATGAGACTGACCCAGGGCATCGTCCGCGCCGCCATGGTGCGAGGAAGCGGCACCGCGATCGTCGACGGCGCGCGCAGCTTCACCTGGAGCGAAGTCGCCGCGCGCATCCCACGCTTTGCCGCCGTGCTGCGCAGCCATGGCCTGACAGCGGGCGGGCGCGTGGTGCTGCTGGCGCACAATTCGCACTGGTCGATCGAGGCGTTCTACGCCGCCTTCCACGCGGGCGGGGTGATGGTGCCGCTCAATTTCCGCCTGTCGGAGCAGGACCTCGCCGTGCAGGTGGCAGACTGCGCGCCGGACGTGCTGCTGCTGGGGCCGGACTTCCTCCACCTGGGCGAAGCACTGCGCAGCGCGGCAGGGGGCACCGCGCAGGTACTGGCGGTGGACGAGACGCTGGGCGCGCTGGTCGATGGGGCACAGCCGATCCCCGACGCGATGCGCGGGGGCGATGACCTGTCGTGCATCTACTACACCAGCGGCACCACCAGCGCGGCCAAGGGCGTGATGCTGAGCCATGCCAACTTCATGGCCAACACCATGAACGTCTGGCACACGCTGGAACTGGGCGAGCGCACCGTGCACATGCATCACGGCCCCTTGTTCCACCTGGCAGCGGGCGCGCGGCTGTTTTCGGTGACGCAGGCGGCGGGCACCCACGTGTTCCTGCCGCGCTTCCAGGCGGGCGAAGTGCTGGCCGAAGTGGCGCGCAGCGGGGTGACCCACCTGACCGTCGTGCCGACCATGCTGCGGACCCTGCTCGACGATCCGGCCCTGGCCGCGACCGACCTCTCCTCGCTGCGCTATCTCTCCTACGGCTCGGCGCCGATGCCCGAGCCGCTGCTGCGCGAGGCGCTGGACAAGCTGCCGCACGTGCGCTTCATCCAGTCCTACGGGATGACCGAACTGTCGCCGGTGGCGACGATGCTGGGCTGGGAAGACCACCTGCCCTCGCCGCGTTCCTCGGCCCTGCTCAAGTCGGCGGGCAAGCCGGTGGCGACAGTCGAGATCGCGGTGGTGGGGCCGGACGGCACTCAGCTGCCCACCGGCAGCCACGGCGAGGTCGTGGTGCGCGGGCCGACCGTGATGCAGGGCTACTGGAACCGCCCCGACCTGACCGAAGCCACGATCAAGGGCGGGTGGCTCCACACCGGCGACATCGGCTTCATCGATGACGACGGCTATCTCACCATCGCCGACCGGCTGAAGGACATGATCATCACCGGCGGCGAGAACGTGTTCAGCCAGGAGGTCGAACAGGCGCTCTCCACGCATCCGGCGGTCTCGCAATGCGCGGTGTTCGGCCTGCCCGATCCCAAGTGGGGCGAGGCGGTCCACGCGGTGGTGACGCTCCACGCCAGGGCCGAGACGACGAGCGCCGAGCTTGTCGCCCACTGCCGCGACCTGCTGGCGCACTACAAGTGCCCGCGCGTGGTCGACATCCGCACCGCGCCGATGCCGCTCAGTGGATCGAACAAGATCCAGAAGAGCGACCTGCGCGCCGAGATCCTGGCCGCGCGAGCGGGGGCCTGATGCTCCCCGGCACGCTGGAGCAGGTGTCGCCGCCCCGGCGCGGACGCTGGTACACGCATCTCTACGTGCAGGTGCTGGCGGCCATTGTCGCGGGAGTAGCGCTTGGCCATTTCGCCCCCGTCACGGGCGAAGCGTTGAAACCGCTGGGCGATGCCTTCATCAAGCTGGTCAAGATGGTGATCGCGCCGGTGATCTTCCTGACCATCGTCACCGGCATCGCGGGGCTGCGCGATCTGGCCTCGGTCGGGCGGATCGCGGGCAAGGCCTTTGCCTATTTCCTGTTCTTCTCCACCCTCGCCCTCGTGGTCGGGCTGGTGGTGGCGAACACCGTGCGGCCCGGTGCGGGGCTGAACATCGATCCGGCCAGCCTCGATGCTGGGAAGGTCGCGGACTATGCCGAAAAGGCGCACGAGACCACGATCACCGGCTTCCTGACCGGCATCATCCCGGACACGTTCCCTTCCGCGCTGACGGACGGAAACATCCTCCAGGTGCTGTTCGTCTCGATCTTGTTCGGCATTGCGCTCGCGCTGGTCGGGCAGCGCGGGGAAAAGGTCTTCGAACTGTTCGAAGACCTGTCGATGGTGATGTTCAAGGTCGTCGCCATCGTGATGAAGGCGGCCCCGGTCGGCGCCTTCGGGGCCATGGCCTTCACCATCGGCAAATACGGGCTTTCCAGCCTGTCCAGCCTCGCCCAGCTGGTCGCGACCTTCTATCTCACCTCGCTGCTGTTCGTGCTGGTGGTGCTGGGGCTGATGGCGCGGATAGCGGGCTTTTCGATCCTGCGGCTGATCGCCTATCTCAAGGCCGAGCTGCTGCTGGTGCTGGGCACCTCCTCCTCAGAAAGCGCCCTGCCCGCGCTGATCGAGAAGCTGGAGCGCGCCGGTTGCCCCAAGACCGTGGTTGGGCTGGTGGTGCCCACCGGCTATTCCTTCAACCTTGACGGCACCAACATCTACATGACCCTGGCCGCGCTTTTCATTGCCCAGGCCTGCAATGTGGACCTTTCGCTGGGCGAGCAACTGGCGCTGCTGGGGGTGGCGATGCTGTCATCCAAGGGCGCGGCGGGCGTGACCGGGGCGGGGTTCATCACGCTGGCCGCCACGCTTTCGATCGTGCCGTCGGTGCCGGTGGCGGGCATGGCGCTGATCCTGGGGATCGACCGCTTCATGTCCGAATGCCGCAGCCTGACGAACTTCATCGGCAACGCGGTGGCCGCCGTGGTCGTGTCGTGGTGGGAGGGCCGGCTTGACCGCGATCAGTTCGAGGCAGCGTTGGCGGGCAGGCTGCCGCCGGTTACCGAACTGCCCGAGGGCGAGGTCGAAGCCTGAGGCCTGAAGCC
>CALMJG010000024.1 GCA_937864195.1 uncultured Novosphingobium sp. | reverse complement strand
GTGAAACCGGGTCGGATCAGCCCTGTGCAGCCTTCCACTCGCGCTTGATCTTCTTGGCCAGGCTCCACTTGTGGACCTCGGTCGGGCCGTCGTAGATACGGAAGGCGCGGACTTCGCGGAAGATCTGCTCGACGATGGTGTGGTCGGTCACGCCCATGCCGCCCATTACCTGCACGCAGCGATCCGCAATCCGCATCAGCGCCTCTGACACCGCGACCTTGGCCATCGAGCTTTCCGCCGTGCCGAGGCTGCCGGTGTCGAGCACAGAGGCGCACCACTGGATCATCAGTTCGGCCTGCTTGAGGTCGATGAGGTTTTCCGCCAGCATGAAGCCGACGCCTTCGTGGTCGATCAGCTGCTTGCCAAAGGCCATGCGGCGGTTGGCGTAATCGGTTGCGATTTCGTGCGCGCGCTGGCAGCAGCCGTGCCAGCGCATGCAGTGGGAGAGGCGCGCCGGGGACAGGCGGATCTGCGCATATTTGAAGCCCTCGCCCGCCTCGCCCAGCATCTGGTCGGCGGGGACGCGCAGGTTGTCGATCACCACGGTGGCGTGGCCGCCGGGCATCGAGCTGTCGATGGTGTTGGGCACGTGCTCGATCCGGATCGCCGGATTGGGCAGGTCCACCAGGAACATGCAGGCGCCTTCATCCGCCTTGGCCATGACGATGCCCACGCCCGCGCCGTCGGCCCCGGTGATGAAGGCCTTGCGCCCGTTGATCACCCAGTGGTTGCCATCGGGCTTGCAGGTGGTCTGCATCATCGACGGGTCGCTGCCAGCGCCGCCTTCCAGCGCCGGTTCGGTCATGAAGAAGGCGCTGCGCGCGCGGCCCTCGACCAGCGGTTTCAGGAACCGTTCCCTGATTTCCGGGCTGCCGACCTTGCCCAGCAGGTACATGTTGCCCTCGTCCGGGGCCATGGTGTTGACCGCCAGCGGCCCGAGCGGCGAAAGGCCCGATTTCTGGAGGACATGGGCCGTTTCCAGCTGGGTCAGGTGGCCGCCATCGGGCAGGACGTGCGGGGTCAGCACCCCCGCCGCGCGGGCCTTCTCGCGCATCTCGTAGACCAGTTCGTCCAGCGGGGCGCCGTGATGGTCGCGGCGCGGATCGCTTTCGTAAGGGATCACCACATCGCGCACGAAGCGCTCCACCCGTTCCCCGATTTCGCGCGCGCGTTCGCCAGCCATCCCAGTCATTCCTCTGCTTGCAAAGCCCGTCCGGGCCGTCCATCGTGCGATTTAACCGCGCGATTGAATTTGCGCTGAAGCATAGTGCGAGAGGGAAATCCAGCGATGTTCGAGAAACTGGCGCTTCCGCTGATGTGCGCGCCGATGAGTTTCGCCTCGTCGGTGCCCTTGGCCAGCGCCTGTGCCCGCGCCGGGGTGGTCGCCGGCTGGCAGGGCGGTACCCTGACCCGGATGGACGAGTTCGAGCGTTATCTTGCCGCGCTGGCCGAGGTCGACGGCGCCCCGCCGATCGTCAACCTGCCGAGCCGCATCGCGACCGAGCCGGACGGGCCGGACAAGCTGGCCCTGCTGGAACGCTACCGCGTGCCGCTGGTCCTTTCCAGCCTGGGCGATCCTTCGCGGCTGGTGGAGCGCGTCCACGGCTGGGGCGGGCGCGTGGTGCAGGACGTTACCACCATGCGCCACGCCGAAAAGGCGCTGGAAGCCGGGGTCGACGGGCTGATGGTCACCTGCTCCGGCGCGGGCGGGCACACCGGTTTCCTCACCCCCTTCGCCTTCGTGCCCGCGGTGCGGCGGATTTACGACGGCCTGCTGATCGTCGCGGGCGGGATCGCCGATGCGGCGGGCATGGCGGGCGCGCTGGCGCTGGGCGGCGACATTGCCTGCATGGGCACGCGTTTCATCGCCACGCCCGAAAGCGGCGTGGCGCCCGGCCACCGCGCGATGATCGAGCGCGCCGGGCTGGATCGGATCGTTGTCTCCTCCGCGATGAACGGGGTGCCTGCCAACTGGATCCGCGATTCGCTGGAAGAGGCGGGGCTGGGCGACGATGAAATCCGTGGGCCGAAAATCCCCATGCCCGAAGGCGTGCGCGCCTGGCGCGACATCTACAGCGCCGGGCAGAGCGTTGCCCTGATCGAACAAGTCGAGCCGGTGGCCGATCTGGCCGCGCGGCTGACCCGGGAATTTGAGCGTGCCGCGCCGTGGTCGAACTGGCGCGAGCGGCTGGCCGAAATCGATAGAAAATGGAGAGCATGACGTGACCGATTATCCCCTGCCCAACAATTCCGCCGACCTGACCGGGCGCGTCGCGCTGGTCACCGGCGCATCCTCGGGCCTTGGCGCGCGGTTCGCGCGGGTGCTGGCCGCCCAGGGCGCGGCCGTTGCGCTCTGCGCGCGGCGCAAGGACCGGCTTGAGGCGCTGGCGGCGGAGATCGAGGCGGCGGGTGGCCGCGCGCTGGCGGTGCAGATGGACGCGACCGACGCCGACAGCATGATCGCCGCCGTCGCCGCTGCCGAGGCCGCGTTCGGCACGGTCGACATTCTGGTCAACAACGCCGGGATGCCGGACGCGCAGCGCGCCCACAAGATGAGCGTGGAACTGATCGACAACGTGATCGGCGTCAACCTGCGCGGCCCCTGGATCCTCTCGTGCGAGGTTGCACGGCGGCTGATCGCCGCGGGCAAGCCCGGGCGGATGGTCAACATCTCCTCGGTCGCGCACTACAAGTACGATGGCAACGGCGCGGCGCTCTATGCCGTGACCAAGACCGCGATCGCGCGGATGACCGATGCGCTGTCCATGGAATGGGCGCCCTACAACATCAACGTCAACGCCATTGCCCCGGGCATGTTCGTGTCCGAAATGACCGATGGCATGTTCGAGCGGATGGGCGGCAATCCCGCACCGCACGTCGCCCGCAAGCGCATTCCGGTGCCCGAACAGATGGATTCGACCCTGCTCTACCTCGTCGCCCCGGCCAGCGAATGCGTGACCGGCGCGATCATCAAGATCGACGACGGGCAGGGCTCGGCGGTGCGGCTGCGGTCATGACCGGGGGCGCGGTCCGCCTGTTCGCCTTCAACACCGGTTGGTTCCAGTGCCGCCCGGGCTACTTCGTCGAAGGGGACGAGGGCGATTACCTGCGCGGACCGGTTCCGGCCTACCTGATCGAGCATCCGGCGGGACGGGTGCTGTTCGATACCGGCATGGGGGTGCGTTACCGGCGCGAACTGGCGGACGCGCTGCCCGCCAACAAGTTCGGGCTGCAATGGTTCGAAGGGATGGACATCGCGACCCGGCTGAAGGCGATCGAGGTCGATCCCGCCAGCGTGGGCTGGATCGTCAATTCGCACCTCCACATCGACCATTGCGGCGGCAATGCGCTGATCCCCAATGCCACGGTGATCGTGCAGCGCCGCGAATGGGATGCCGCGAAGGGGGCGCCGGAGCCGGGGCTTTACGAGCCGGTCGATTATGACACCGGACAGCCGGTGAAGCTGATCGACGGCGAGCACGACCTGTTCGGCGACGGCACGGTGCGGATCGTCCCGACCTGGGGTCATACCCACGGCCACCAGAGCGTGATCGTCAAGCTGCCCAAGGGCGAGGTGCTGCTGGCCGGCGACTGCTGCTATACCGAGCGCAACCTTGACATGATGGTCCTGCCCCGCGCGACCGCCGACGTCGAACAGGGCCTGCTGACCTTCGAGCGGCTGGCCAAGGCGCGGGCCGGGGGCACCCGCATCCTGTTCGGCCATGACGGCAAGCAGTGGGCGACCATTCGCGAGAACGCGGAATTCAACTGAGGAACGAACAATGCTGGTAACGGTGGAACGCGACGGACCGGTCGCGGTGGTAACGATGAACCGCCCCGAGGCGATGAATGCCCTCTCGCGCGGGCTGCGCGCCGAACTGGCGGCGGCGATGGAGCAGGTGGACGCCGATCCGGAAGTGCGCGCCGTGGTGCTGACCGGTGCAGGCAGGCGCGCCTTCACCGCCGGGCTCGATCTCAAGGAACTGGGCGTCGAGGGGCTGGCAGCGGCCAATGCCAGCGAGCCGCTCGCCAACCCGGTCAAGGCGATCGAGCAGTGCCGCAAGCCGGTGATCGGCGCGATCAACGGCGTCGCCATCACCGGCGGGTTCGAAGTCGCGCTGGCCTGCGATATCCTGATCGGATCGGAGAACGCCCGCTTTGCCGACACCCACGCCCGCGTGGGGATCATGCCCGGCTGGGGCCTGTCGCAGAAGCTGGCGCGGATGATCGGCATTTCCCGCGCCAAGGAACTGTCGCTGTCCGGCAATTTCCTTGATGCGCAGACCGCCTGCGCCTGGGGCCTGCTCAACCGCGTGGTCCCGGCGGATGAGCTGCTGGGCGCGGCGAAGCAGCTGGCCAATGACATCTCCACCGCCGACCCGGGCATGGTCCAGGCCTACAAGGCACTGATCGACGAGGGCTATGCGCTGAGCTTTGGCGAAGGCATGGCGCTGGAAAACGCGAAAAGCACCACCGCCAACAGCCAGGTCGACAAGGCCGAGGTTGAGGCGCGGCGGCTGGCGGTGATGGAGCGGGGCCGCACCCAGCAGGGGTAGGCCCTCTCTTATCCTGCTTTCGTCATTGCGAGCGCAGTGAAGCAATCCAGAGGCGGCCTAGAACGCTCCCTGGATTGCTTCGCTGCGTTCGCAATGACGATCCTGGTGGCTCGGCCACTCAACCATTCAGCCGAACCGGCCCGAAACCCGCTCGGCCATGTCGGGGCCGACGCCCGCGCTGTTGACGATCTCCCAGGCCAGCCCGGCCTCCAGCGGCAGGTCGGCTTGGGCGGTGTAGAGCCGCTTGTAGGCGAAGACCGAATGGCGGCTCTGCGCGGCGATGGCCTCGGCCATTTCCATGGTCCGCGCTTCCAGCTCGGCATCGGGCAGGCAATGGTTGGCAAGGCCGATCCGCGCCGCTTCCGGGCCGCTGACCGGCAGGCCGGTGAAGCTGATCTCGCGCGCTTTCCACTGGCCGACGCGGCGCGGCAGGCGCTGGCTCATCCCCCAGACGGGGACCAGCGCGAACTTGCCATGGGTGTCGGCAAAGCTGGCGCTTTCCCCCGCCAGGATGATGTCGCCGGCCAGCGCCAGTTCCAGCCCGCCGGTGAAGCACCCGCCCTGCACGGCAACGATCACCGGCTGCGGCAGGCTGGCCAGCCGCGTGACGATGCTCGCCTGGTAGTTGGGACGCGGTGTGGCGATCCCGCGCTCCTTCAGGTCGTTGCCCGCGCAAAACACCGGCCCCGCCGCGCGCAGCACCAC
>CALMJG010000023.1 GCA_937864195.1 uncultured Novosphingobium sp. | reverse complement strand
AGACGAGCGCGATGATGTCGCCGAAATTGGTCGGCTTCACCGCCGCCAGCGTGCGGCGCATGCCTTCGGATTCAAGCTGGAACACGCCCACCGTGTCACCCGACTGAAGCAGCTCGTAGACCTCCGCATCGTCCCAGGGCAGCTTCTCCAGATCGATGGCAATGCTGCGCCGCGCCAGCAGGTCGAGCGCTTTGCGCAGCACCGACAGCGTCTTGAGGCCCAGGAAGTCGAACTTGATGAGGCCGGTATCCTCGACATATTTCATGTCGAACTGGGTCACCGGCATGTCGGAACGCGGATCGCGGTAGAGCGGGACGAGCTGGGCCAGCGGGCGATCCCCGATCACCACACCCGCCGCGTGGGTGGAACTGTTGCGCGGCAGGCCCTCTAGCTGCACCGCCAGGTCGATCAGGCGGTGAACCTCGTCATCGTTGTCATACTCGCGCTTGAATTCGCCCACCCCGTTCAGCGCGCGCGGCAGGGTCCAGGGGTCGGTCGGATGGTTGGGCACCATCTTGCACAGCCGGTCGACCTGGCCATAGCTCATCTGCAGGATGCGGCCCGTATCGCGCAGCACGGCGCGGGCCTTGAGCTTGCCGAAAGTGATGATCTGCGCGACGTGATCGTGCCCGTACTTGCGCTGGACGTAACGGATCACCTCGCCGCGCCGGGTTTCGCAGAAGTCGATATCGAAGTCCGGCATCGAAACGCGTTCCGGGTTGAGGAAGCGTTCGAACAGCAGGCCCAGCTTCAGCGGATCGAGGTCGGTGATGGTCAGCGACCAGGCGACGAGGCTGCCCGCGCCCGAACCGCGCCCCGGCCCCACCGGAATGCCGTTGTCCTTGGCCCACTTGATGAAGTCGGCCACGATCAGGAAGTAGCCGGCAAAGCCCATCTTGTTGATGATCCCGGTCTCGAAATCGAGCCGGTCGAAATAGGCCTGCCGCTCCGCCGCTTCCATCTCGCCATAGGGTGCCAGCCGCCGTTCCAGCCCCGCACGGGCATCGTCGATCAGCATCTGCGCCTCGCCCGCCGCGTCACCGGCAAGGCTCGGCAGAAGCGGTTTGCGCTTGGGCGGGGCATAGGCGCAGCGCTGGGCGATGATCAGGGTGTTGGCCGTGGCCTCGGGCAGGTCGGCGAACTGCTCGGCCATCATCGGCGCGGACTTGACCCAGGCCTCGCGGCTGGAGCGCGGCCGCTCCGGCGCGTCGACGTGGGTGGAATTGGCGATGCACAGCATCGCGTCATGCGCGCCGTGGAAACCGGGTTCGGCAAAGCTTGCCGGATTGGTCGCGACCAGGGGCAGGTTTCGAGCATAGGCCAGCTCGATCAGCGCGTCCTCGGCAGCCTCCTCGTTCGCTTCGTTGCGGCGGGCAACCTCGATGTAGAGCCGTCCCGGGAACAGCGCTTCCAGCTTTTCGCAGTAAGCTTCCGCCGCGTCCTGCCGCCCTTCGGCCAGCAGCCGCACCAGCGCCCCGTCGCCTGCGCCGGTCAGCGCGATCAGGCCGTCCGAATGCCCCCGCAAGTCCTCCAGCGTGACATGGGGATCAAGCTCCAGCGGCCGATCGAGGTGTGCCTTGCTGACCAGATGGCACAGGTTCAGCCAGCCCGCCTCGTCCTGCACCAGCAGCACCAGCCAGTCGATCGGTCCATTGGTTTCGCGCTGGACGGCCAGCGTGGTGCCGGTGATTGGCTGCACGCCGACATCCCTGCACCCGCTGGCGAAGGACATCACGCCGTAGAGCCCGTTGCGGTCCGTCACCGCGATTGCCGGAAAGCCGCGTTCCTTGGCCAGCTTGCCGAAGCCCTTGGGATCGATCGCGCCCTCCAGCATCGAGTAGCTGGAAAGCACGCGCAGGGGGACAAAGGGTTCGTAAGCCATCGTCCACCGATATTGCGCGCGGCCCCGTTCCAATCAAGCGCCAGCCCCGACGGTCTGGGGAAAAGCGCGGCGCGGCTGGCCAAGCTGCGACAAGTGTGGTCCTATGAGCAAAAATACGGGCCGCTTCGTCTAGATTCACGAATTGGGGAAACAGACCATGGCCGAAATACCAGGCGCTCCGGGCAGCAGCACGTCGCTGGTCCAGCGCATCAAGTCACTCATCATGAAACCGCTCGAAACCTGGCCGGCCATCGCCGCAGAGCGTGATACGCCGGGCGACCTGTTCGTGCGCCTTGCCGTTCCCCTCGCCGCGATCGGACCGGTCGGCCAGTTCCTGCACGGCCAGCTGTTCGGCTATGGCGCGCTCGGCATCAGTTACTCGCCGTCGCTGGTCGGCGGGATCGCGACCATGGTCGTGTCCTACCTGCTCGCGCTGGTCTCGGTCGTCGTGCTGGGGCTGGTGGCGGACTGGCTGGCTCCGAAGTTCGAGGGCGAAGCAAGCCGCGCCGCCGCCTTCAAGCTGGTGATCTGGTCGATGACGGCAGCCTGGCTGGCGGGCATCTTCCAGCTGGTTCCGTGGTTCGGGCTCCTGGGGATCGTCGGGCTTTACAGCCTCTACCTGCTCTACACCGGCGTCACGCCGCTGCTGAAGGTGCCGCAGGCCAAGGCGGCGGGCTTCACGGCCGTCACCGTGCTGGCCGGGATCGTCTTCATGCTGGTGACCGCGCCGGTGACAGCGGCCGTAACCGGGCTGTTCGGCCTTGCCGGATCGACCATCGGCTCTGATGACGAGGTGAAGATCAAGCTGCCCGGCGGCGGCACGATCGACACCGGCAAGATCGAGGAAGCCAGCAAGCAGGCCGAAGCCATGGCCAATGGCGAGATCAAGGCCGCCAGCCCGGCGCAGCTCCAGGCGCTGCTGCCTGCCTCGCTGGGCGGCTATCAGCGCACCGCCGTCGAAAGCTCGGCCATGGGCCAAATGGGCAGCACGGCGGAAGGCACCTATACCTCCGGCGACAAGACCATCACGCTCAAGATCGTCGACATGGCCGGTATGGGCGCGCTTGCCGGAATCGGCGCGGCGCTGGGGGTCGAAGAGAACAAGGAGACCGCCGACGGCTATGAACGCACCGGCACGGTCGACGGGCAAATGCAGTCCGAAAAGTGGGATCGCCGCGAAGGCAGCGGCAGCTTTGGCCGGGTTGTCGCCAACCGCTTCATGGTCGAGGCGGAAGGCGAGGCCGGGTCGATCGATGAGCTGAAAGCCGCGGTCGGAGCGGTCGATCAGTCGGCACTGGCCGGCCTGGGCAAGTAAAACTCTGGGGGCTGCCAGCGCAGCCCCCTGTTCACCAGCCGAGCATCACAGCAGCGCGGCGATGTCCTGTTCCAGCGCTTCCGGCTTGTCGGTCGGGGCGTAGCGGCGCACCACCTTGCCGTCGCGGCCGATCAGGAACTTGGTGAAGTTCCACTTGACCGACTTGGTCCCCATCACGCCCGGCGCCGCCTGCTTCATCCAGTCGTAGAGCGGCGAGGCGCCCGGGCCGTTGACTTCGACCTTGCCCATCAGCGGGAACGACAGGCCGAAGTTGACCTTGCAGAACTCCTCGATCTGGTCGGCATCGCCCGGTTCCTGACCGCCGAACTGGTTGCAGGGGAAGGCGATGACCTCGAACCCCTGGTCCTTGTGCTTGCGCCACAGCGCCTCAAGCCCGTCATACTGCGGCGTGAAGCCACACTTGCTGGCGGTGTTGACCACCAGCACCACCTTGCCCAGCTTGTCGGCGAGGCTGATTTCCTCGCCATTCGGGCGCTTGGCCGTGAAATCGGCAATCGTGCGCGGATCGTTCATTCTTGTCTCCCCGGAAAGTCCGGGCGGGCGGCAAGTTCGGCGATTTCCTTGTGCGTCAGCTGCCGCGCGCCCTCCTTGATCACGGCATAGCGGGAGCGGTCGGTCTCAGGCAAGGCCATTACCAGGGCGACCAGTTCGGCAATCGTCCCATGGCGGATCGCCTTGAAATCGCCCAGAACCCCGCCGCCGTCGTCGGCCCGGTGCAGCGATGCGGCGTGGTCCCAGTCCGGTCCATCAGGCCCGGCTGGTTCGCCGCGAAACGTGGTGGGTGAATTGGCCATGGGCTTGTTCCTTTCGCTGCCCCCATCGCTAAACGCGGGAAGCCGCAAAGGGTGCCCGGCCCGCCGCTATTCGAGCCTGCCCTCGTGCAGCCGCAGCACCCGGTCCATCGCCAGCGCCAGCCGCTCGTTGTGGGTGGCGACGATGGCCGCGCTGCCCGCGCCGCGCACCAGTTCAAGGAACTGGGCCAGCACCTTGTCGGCGGTCGCCTCGTCCAGATTGCCGGTCGGCTCGTCCGCCAGCACCAGCGCGGGCTTGTTGGCCAGCGCGCGGGCCACGGCCACGCGCTGCTGCTCGCCGCCCGAAAGCTGGCTGGGGCGGTGATCGGTGCGCGCGCCAAGGCCCAGCGCCTGAAGCAGTTCCAGCGCCCGCGCCTCGGCCTCGGCCTGACCCTTGCCCGCCACCAGCTGCGGCAGGACGACGTTCTCCAGCGCGGAGAAATCGGGCAGCAGATGGTGGAACTGGTAAACGAAACCGATCCGCTCCCGCCGCAGCGTCGTGCGCTCGTCAGAGTTCAGCGCGCTCGCCTCGGTCCCGCAGATCGCGATGCTGCCGCCAAAGCCGCCTTCCAGCAGGCCGACCGCCTGAAGCATGGTCGACTTGCCCGAACCCGATGGCCCCAGCAGGGCGACGATCTCGCCCGGCTGGATCGCGAGGTCCACCCCGCGCAGCACGTCGATCCGCACCCCGCCCTGCTCAAAGCTGCGGGTCAGGCCCGAAAGCTGGACGACAGGACTATTCATAGCGCAGCACCTGCACGGGATCGGTGCTCGCCGCCTTGAGGGCCGGGTAAAGCGTGGCGAGGAAACTGAACACCAGCGCCATGACGCTGATCAGGGCGATTTCCACCGGATCGCTGCGCGCGGGCAGTTCGGTAAGGAAGCGGATCGAGGGATCCCACAGGTTCTGCCCCGTCACCAGTTCGATCCCCCGCACGATCGACTGGCGGAAGAACAGGAACACGAAGCCCAGCCCCAGCCCGGCGACCGTCCCCAGCGCGCCGATCACGAAACCGATGGTCACGAAGATCTTGAGCAAGGATCGCCGCGTCGCCCCCATGGTGCGCAGGATCGCAATGTCGCGCGTCTTGGCGCGCACCAGCATGATCAGCGAGGACAGGATGTTGAACACCGCGACCAGGACGATGATCGACAGCACGACGAACATCGCCACCCGCTCCACCGCCAGCGCCTCGAACAGGCTGGCGTTGATCGTCTTCCAGTCGCTCACCACGGCGCGCCCGGCCAGCTGCTCGCCCAGCGGAGCGAGCGTTTCGGCGGCCACGTCCGGATCATCGACCTGCACCTCGATCATGCCCACGCTGTCGCCCAGCAGCAGCAGGGTCTGCGCATCCTGCATCGGCATGACCACAAAGCGCTCGTCATAGTCATAGACCCCGATCTCGAAGATCGCGGCCACGCGATAGGCGATCTGGCGCGGCACGGTGCCGAACGGGGTGGAGCGCCCCTGCGGGTTGATCACCGTGATCGTGTCCCCCACCCGCGCGCCGAGATTGGCGGCCAGCTGCGATCCTATCGCGACATTGCCGGAATCGACCCGCAGGTCCTTCAGCGAACCGTCGATCACCTTGGGCGCGATGCGGTTGATGTCCTCCTGCGTGTTGCCGCGCACGAAGATCAGTTCGACCCGCCCGTTGACCGCGCCCATCAGCGGCTGCTCGATCAGCGGCGAGGCGCGCTTGACGCCCGGCACCTTGCGGGCCTGGTCCAGCACCTGCTGCCAGTTGTCGAGCCGCCCGCCGTAGCCCTGGATGATCGCGTGGCCATTGAGGCCGACGATCTTGTCGAACAGTTCGGCGCGAAAGCCGTTCATCACGCTCATCACGATGACCAGCGCGGCCACGCCCAGCGTCACCGCAAACAGGCTGATGCCCGCGACCAGCGCAATGAACGCCTCGCCGCGACCCGGCAGCATGTAACGCTTGGCGATGGTCCATTCGAAAGGGGAGAGGATCAAGCTGATGCCTTCTGCAGGGCCACGTTCACGGCGAATGGGTCGGTTCGGGGGATTTAGGGGGATAGGCTGCCGAGGGCAATGCCCCTTCCCCTTGCTTTAATCGGCCGCAAAGCCCAAATGCGCCCCCACACGCACAGCACCGGCCAGGGCGATTCCACAATGAACTTCACGCACCCCTTCCTCGATCCGGATGGCGACAAACTCCGCGAGGAGTGCGGGATCTTCGGAGTGATCGGCACCAGGGATGCCGCCGCAATGACCGCGCTGGGGCTCCATGCCCTCCAGCACCGGGGCCAGGAAGCGGTCGGCATCGTCAGCCTTGATGGCCGCGACTTCTATTCGCACCGCGGCATCGGGCACGTCGCGCAGGTGTTCTCGGACGACAAGGTCCTTGAAGGGCTTCCGGGCACGATCGCCTCGGGCCACGTGCGCTATTCGACCACTGGCGGTTCGGGCCTGCGCAACATCCAGCCGCTGTTCGCGGACCTTGCCGCCGGCGGTTTCTCGATCGCCCACAACGGCAACATTTCCAACGCCATGCACCTCAAGAAGGAGCTGGTGTCCAAGGGTTCGATCTTCCAGTCGACTTCCGATACCGAGGTGATCATCCACCTCATCGCCACCAGCCGTTTCCCCAAGCTGCTTGACCGGTTCGTCGATGCGCTGCGGATGGTCGAAGGCGCCTATTCGCTGATCTGCGTAACCCCCAAGCGGATGGTCGCCTGCCGCGATCCGCTGGGCATTCGTCCACTGGTGATGGGCCGGATCGGGGATGCCGTGGTCTTCGCCAGCGAAACCGTGGCGCTCGACGTGGTCGGCGCGGAGTTCGTGCGCGAGGTGGAACCGGGCGAGATCGTGGAAGTGCGCACCGACGGGCGCATTTCCAGCCACCGCCCGTTCGGCGAACCGGCGCCGCGCCCCTGCATTTTCGAACACGTCTATTTCAGCCGCCCGGATTCGCAGATGGGCGGGCGCTCGGTCTATGACGTGCGCAAGCGAATCGGCGTGGAACTCGCCAAGGAAGCCCCCGCAGAGGCCGACCTGGTCATCCCGGTGCCCGACAGCGGCGTGCCCGCCGCAATCGGCTATGCACAGCAGTCGGGCATTCCGTTCGAACTGGGGATCATCCGCTCGCACTATGTCGGGCGGACCTTCATCCAGCCCTCGGACGGTGCGCGCCATGCTGACGTCAAGCGCAAGCACAACGCCAACCGCGCGATCATCGAAGGCAAGCGGGTCGTGCTGATCGACGATTCGATCGTGCGCGGCACCACCTCGATGAAGATCGTGCAGATGATGCGCGATGCTGGCGCCGCCGAAGTGCACATGCGCATCGCCAGCCCGCCGACCGGCCATTCCTGTTTCTACGGGGTCGACACGCCCGAACGCAGCAAGCTGCTGGCCGCGCAGATGGACGTTCCGGGCATGGCCGAGTTCATCCAGGCAGACAGCCTGGCCTTCGTCTCGATCGACGGGCTCTACCGCGCGGTGGGCGAAAGCGGTCGCAACGCCGCCTGCCCGACGCATTGCGATGCCTGCTTCAGCGGCGAATATCCCACCAGCCTGACCGACCTTGCGGATCGCGAAGGCGATTCCGGCCAACTCTCGCTGCCGGTCGGCAAGGTCGCATGAGCGCGCTGGCAGGTCAGGTCGCCCTGGTCACCGGGGCAAGCGGGGGAATCGGCAGCGCCATCGCGGAAGCAATTGCAGCCGCGGGCGCTCACGTGGTGATCACCGGACGCGACACGCGCGCCCTGGAATCGGTCGAGGAACGGATCTTCGCCGCCGGTGGCAGCGCGACCATCGCGCCGGTCGATCTGGCCGACGGCGATG
Organism: uncultured Novosphingobium sp.; assembly: GCA_937864195.1. Classification (GTDB taxonomy): domain Bacteria; phylum Pseudomonadota; class Alphaproteobacteria; order Sphingomonadales; family Sphingomonadaceae; genus Novosphingobium. The sequence continues at coordinate 17,188 of CALMJG010000023.1, read as the reverse complement.
GCATTGCCCGGCTGGCTGCAGCCGTTTCGACCCGCTGGAACGCGCTCGACATGCTGGTCCATTCGGCCGCCGTCCTGCCCGACCTGATGGCGGTCAAGGACATCGAGCAGACCGGCCTCAGCCGCGCGCTGACTGTCAACCTGCTTGCCACCCAGGCGCTTATCGCGCGGTTCGACGCGCTGCTGCGGGCAAGCGACAATGGCCGGCTGGTTTACCTTACCACCAGTGTCGCCACCCAGCCGCGCGCCTTCTGGGGCGCCTATGCCGCCAGCAAGGCGGGGGCCGAAGTGCTGGTCGATTGCTACGGCCAGGAAGTGCGCAATATCAGCAAGGTACGCGTCGCGATCGTCGATCCCGGCGCCACCCGCACCGCGATGCGGGCCAAGGCCTATCCGGGCGAGGATCCGGCCACGGTCAAGCTGCCGCAGGTCGTGGCGGACAGGATCGTTGCCTTGCTTGGTGAACAATTCGCCAGCCCGCACCGCGAAAGAATTAACCACCCCCGATAATCCCCCCGCAACCAGAGCGCTCCATACTTCGCCAAGCACGGCCGGAAAGTTTCCGGCAACGACGGCGAACGGGCAGCAATGGGATGCGAGGCATGAGCGACTATCTCATCGGACAGAAGCGGGATTCCTATTTCTCCGCCGCGCAGGAGGATCGCTGCGCGCCGCGCACCCGGATCACCATCCCCGGCATGTTGCGCATGTCGGGTGCGCGCGCGGTTCAGACCGTGGTCCATGACCTTTCGGTCAGCGGCTTCTGTGCCGCCGCCGTCAACCGGGTTCACCCCGGCACCGTCTGCTGGCTGACCCTGCCGGGTCTGGAAGCGCTGCAGGCGGAGGTCGTCTGGTGGGACAACAGCCTGGTCGGCTGCGCCTTCGGCAACCTGCTCAGCCCGATCGTGCACGACAATATCCTGACCCGCTGGCGCGGCGATCAAATGTATCGCACCGTCAGCTAGGGTCCCGATCCCCCCGAGCCCCGGCCGACCTGCAAGGCTGCGTTCCTTTCCAACCCCCCGGTGAGCGCGCATGAGCGGCAGGACCGGTCGGGGCTCAACCCCTTCCGCAAGTCAGCGCCGGACCAGCGTCACCTGCGCCACGTCGATCCCGCCGCCCCGAAAGCCGCCTTCGCAATACATCAGGTAGAACCGCCACAGCCTGGTGAAGCGGTCATCGAAACTGGTCGGCAAGCGTCCCTCGGCCACGACCCGGTCAAAGGCTTCGCGCCACAGCCGCAGGGTTTCGGCATAGTCCAGGGCAAAGCCTTCGCGGTCCTCCCAGCTCAGCCCGCGCGCTGCGGCCAGGTGCTGGAACTGCGCCTCGCTCACCAGCATTCCGCCCGGAAAAACGTGGGTCTGGATGAAATCGGCGGAGCGGGCATAGGCCGGAAACAGGTCTTCGCGGATCGAGATGAACTGGATCGCCGCGCGCCCGCCCGGCTTCAGGCTGCGGGCGATACAATCGAACCAGTCGTCCCAGTATTCCCGGCCCACCGCCTCCACCATCTCGACACTGACCACCGCGTCGAACTGGCCAGTGACGTCGCGGTAGTCCTGCTTGCGGAAATCGATGGCGGATGACTGGCGCTCGCGCGCCCAGGCCAGTTGCTCGTCCGACAGGCTGATCGCGGTCACCGCCATGCCCTGCTCGTGCAGGTGCTGCGCCAGTGCGCCCCAGCCGCACCCGATTTCCAGCACGCTGGCTGCGCCCTGCACCCGCGCGGCGATAGCGGCCAGCTTGGCCCGCTGGGCAGAGGCCAGATCGCGCGCTTCGGGCCCGAACCGCGCGCTTGAATAGACCATCGCCGGATCGAGCCACAGTGCGTAGAAATCGTTGCCCAGGTCATAGTGGGCATGGATGTTGCGCGCCGCGCCGCTGCGGGTGTTGCGGTGCAGGAAGTGGAGCGCGCGGGCCATCAGCCGCCACGGGCCACGCGCCCGCCCGGTATCGCCCAGGCTCGCCCCATTGGCCATGAACAGCGCGAAGAGCGGAACCGGATCGGGACTGTCCCACTCCCCCGCCTCCCACGCCTGATACCATCCCGCCGAACCGCCGGTTGCCAGCCGCAGCAGCGCCCGCCAGCTGCGCAGTTCCACCCGGGCGACGAACCCGGGAGCGCGCCCCCCCAGCCGGCGCTGGCTGCCATCGGGCAGCACCGCGTCGATCGCGCCGCTTGCCAGCCCAGCGTCAATCCGGTCGAGCACTTTGCCAAGCGGCCCTGCCCAAGCCCGGGCGAACCAGCCGGGACGCGCCAGCACGCGGCCGGCATCGACCAGTTCCAATCCTCTCGGCGCGGTTTTCGCTGTCATGAAAGGGATATGCGCGAGCGCAGGCTGCGGTTCAATCCGCTTGTCGCAAGCGCCTGTCGCTCCGGCGCTTTACAGCGAGCGCGTGACCGCGTCGAACACGACCTCGTTCAGCGGTCGGATGAATTCGCAGCCGAATTCGAACTCCTCGACCCAGGCGACCCGTGCCTCGATCGCTTCCAGCCCCGGCAGCTTCAGGTAGAAGCGATTGTCTCTGTGGACCAGGAACACTCCGCCGACGCGTGCGCCAAAGCGCGAAATGTCACGGATCTGCACGTTGGCGCGGCGGGTTCCGGCCCGGAACTGCACGGTCGCGGCAATGCTGCGCCGGTTGGCGCGGCGGCCCCCTGTCGTCCGGAATTGCGGTTCGCTTGCCATGAATGCCCATTGCACCGTCTGCTGCAGGCCTGCGTTCTCGCATTTCCGGGTAAAATCAGGGTTAACGCAAGGTTCGGAGAAAAATCGGATACCCTAAGGAAAAGGGCGCCCCTTGCGGAGCGCCCCCTGACCCTTGTCATCGGTAGTCGCGGATCAGAACTTGACCTCGACCTGGACGGTGAACGAGCGCCCGCGCGGATCAGCCACGCGCGGTTCCCAGCTGGAACCGGCACCGCTGTTGCCGTCATAGCTGATCGCGAACGGCGGGTCGTTGTTGAACATGTTCCGCACCCCCAGCGTCAGCTTGTAGTTGGGCGCCAGGCCCGTGTAGCTGAGCGAGAAGTTGTAGATCGTGTAGGCTTCGACGTCAGGGTTGAAGCCCGGCCGCACGACCGCGCCCGAGGCGATGCCCGGCAGCTTCTGGTTGGCATAGCCGGCCCGGTGCATCTGGGTCAGCGTGGCCGAAAAGTCCTCGTTCGACAGGGTCAACCAGGCGTTGTGCTTCCAGCGCAGGCCAAGGTCGCCCGCGAAAGTGAACACGCCGATCTGGCTGGCGCTCCACGGCGCGGCCTGGGTCAGCTTCTCCTTCTTTTCCAGCAGCAGGGTGCCGTCAAAGCCGAGCGACAGGGTGCGGCTGTCACGCAGGTCGACCGAACCGCGCAGCGCGAAATCGATGCCCTGTGTCTTGCGCGCACCGGCGTTGATCCAACGCTGGTCAAGCACCTGCACGTTGCCCGCCGTGTCACGGATGAAGCGATCTGGGAACAGCGAGGCATTGTCGATCAGCTGGCGCAGGGTCAGCAGCTGGATGGTGTTGTCGGCCTTGATGTCCCACCAGTCGGCGGTCAGGCTCCAGCGCGGCAGCGGCCGCAGCACCACGCCCAGGCTCATCATCTTGGCGGTTTCCGGCCCAAGGTCGGCCGTGCCGCCGTTCCAGACGTTCGGGCGGATCTGCGCGCAGTTCTGACCGCTTCCGAAAGCACTGGTCGGCACGCCGCCCGGGCACTTCACCGGATCGGCCAGGTCGCTGCCCGAATAGGGGCTTTCGGTGATGCCGTTGAAGATCTGGTTGAAGCTCGGCACGCGGAAGCCGGTGCTGTAGGAGCCCCGGAACATCAGCCAGTCGGCGGGCTGGAACTTGACTGCAACCTTGGGATTGGTGGTCGATCCGAAGCCCGAATAATCGTCGATGCGGATCGCCCCGGTCACTTCCAGCATGTCTACGATCGGCAGGCTGACTTCGGCATAGGCCGCCTTGACCGTGCGGTTCTTCGGGGTGAGCGCGTTGACGTTATCGAACGCAGCGTTGAAGATCACCGGAGCCGTCGCGGCAGCCGCGGCCGAACCGTTGAACTCATACGTCTCGCGGCGATAGTCGAGTCCGGCCGCGATCTGGGCGTCACCCCCCGGCAGCGCGAACAGCGGACCCGAGATCGAGGCGTCGGCCTGGAACGTCTTGTATTTCCCGCCATAGAGCGATGCGCCTTCGGCCGAGATCGCCTTCAGCCCGGCCAGCGCGGCAGCGCTCTGCGTGAGGCTGAAGGGGTTGAGGATGCCGCTGTTGATCAGGCCCACCAGGCCCGGCACGGTCGCGCCCGGCGCGATCGGCGCGGTCGGGTCCGAAGCGCCCGAATTCAGCGTGCCGCGATAGTAATAGCCCGTGCCGAGCTGCGAAGTAACCGAGCTGGTCGCATAGGAGGCGCCCACCCGGTAATCCCAGCGGTCGAACGGCAGCGGCCCCTCGATCCCGCCGGCGACCCGGAAGGTTTCGGATTCGGTGGTGTATTCACGCACATCGCAGGGAATGCAGCGATAGCGGAAGGCAATCGGCAGGCCGTAGCGCGCATCGAGCGCCGCCACCTGGGCGGCATTGCCCGAGAAGGCCGAACGCAGCGAGTTGAAGATCGAATCGTAGGTCGTCTTCGTCAGGCTGTTGAGCGGATAGGCCAGCGGCAGGCTGCTGGTATTGGACGAAAGCTGGTTGTGCGAGAAGCGCTTGGACGAATCCGCCTTGGACCCGGTCACTTCGACATAGGCCTCGCTGCCGCCCAGCACGGCCGTGCCGCGCGCATAATAGGTCAGCGTCTCGATCGGCTGCTGCAGCACCGCCGCGCGTCCCGTATCCCACGCGCAGGCGTAGTAGTTGTTGGGCGAGGTCCACAGCTGCCAGTCATAGTCCTGGCCGCCGTCCATGCTGGTGCAGCCCGCGCCGCCCGGCAGGTCGAGCACGTTGATGCCGCCCGAGGCCGCGTTGCCGCCGTTGGGCGCGGTCAGCGTCAAGCCGCTGGTCAGGGTGCCATTCGGGGTCTGGAAGGGGTTGGAGCCGATGTTGAAGATCGTGGCGATCGGCGTGCCGCGCGTGTCGACCGCCAGGCCCCGGTTCGGCTGATTGGTGTTGACGAAATTGCGCTGGTCGCCGCGCAGCGCCTTGTTCCAGCGATAGGAAACGGCGGCCATCACGTTGAAGCCGTTGGTGCCAAGATCGCCGTAACCGGCGATACCGGACAGGTTGTAGATCTCGCCCCCGCCCATTTCCGGAATGTCGACGAAGCCGGTCGCGCCGATCCCGGTGTAGTTCTTCTTGGTGATGTAGTTGATCACGCCGCCGATCGCATCGGTGCCGTAGATGGCCGAGGCGCCGTCCTTCAGCACTTCGATCCGGTCGATCGCGGCGAACGGGATCTGGTTGACGTCGACCGCCGATCCGGACAGCCCGTGCGCGGCAACGCGGCGGCTGTTGAGCAGCACCAGCGTGGCGGCGCTGCCCTGCCCGCGCAGGTTGGCGGACGACAGGCCGTTGGTGCCGCGCTGGGCGCCGGTGGTGACGTCGGAATTGGCCGCCAGGTTATCCGCGCCCGAACCGTTGGCGGTCAGGTACATGGTCAGCTGTTCGGGGCTGGAAATGCCGTTCTGCTGGATTTCCACGTTGGAGATGATCTGCAGTGGCAGCGCGCTCTTCGCCGGGTCCTGCTTGATGCGCGAACCGGTGACAATGATCCCCTCGCCCGCGCCGTCCGAAGCCTTGTTCGGGGAGGAAATGTCCTGGGCCAGCGCCGGCGCGGCAAAAGCCGCCAGCGAGACACCGCCGGCCAGCGCCAGCCTGACGAAATTGCGTGCAGTCATGTTTGGATGAGCCCCCATTCGATCGCGGCCCCCTGGCCGAACCCGGGATGAATACCAGAGCGATCAGTCGTTTCCAGCGCAGGCCACCGAAAATTGTTCCCACCATTGGCGGTTTTCACAAAATCGACCCGAAACTGTTGCCGCAGTGCAACAAAGTTGCCGCAGCGGCAGTCAGTTCGCCGCTGCGACTAGTCCCAAGGCACTATCGATCGCCGCCAGGGCGCTGGTTCCATCGGGCACGTCATTGGCAAGGATCGCAAAGGTCAGCTCGCGCCCGCTGGCGGCGCGCATGTAGCCCGCCAGGGCATTGGTGGCGTTGAGAGTGCCGGTCTTGGCGAAGACCTTGCCCGCCAGCGGCGCGGCCGTGAACCGGCGCTTCAGCGTGCCGTCCACCCCGCCGACGGGGAGCGAAGCCCGCCAGTCCGCGCCCCACGGTTGCCCTGCGCCCCAGCGCAGCAGCGCCACCGCCGCGCGCGGGGAAACCCGGTTGTAGGTCGACATGCCCGAACCATCGGCAAAGTCATAGCCGGCGCGCGGAATGCCGGCAGCGGCCAGCACCGAGCGCAGCGCCGCCAGTCCCGCCTCGCGCGAGCCCTGCTGCACGGCGGGAGGATCGAGCATCTGGCGCGCGCTGGCGGTAATGCCGACGCGGCGCAGCAGCGCCTCGGCGTGGAGGTTCTGGCTGGGCTTGTTGATCGCGGCCACTTCTTCGGCAAGCCCCGGCGCCTCGACGACCAGCAGCGCGGCGGGCTGGCGCTGCTCGCGCAGCCCGGGCTGCTCAGGCGCCTGGGGATCGCGCACCGGGCGGTGGATTACCCGCGTCTTGCCGGTGATCTTCACTCCGCGCGCGGCCAGTGCCTGGCGCAGCGTCCAGGCGGCATAGTCCGCGCCGTCGTCGATCCCCAGCAGGGTCTTCCACGGCGTCGCCCCGGCCGCGATCTGGCCGTAGACCCGCAGGGTGCGGCCATTGACCGCGCGGTCCACCTCGATCCGGGTCTTGCCCTCGGCGGCTGTCACCACCTCGTTCACCAGCGTGAAATAGGGTGATACGGTCACCCTGGCCGGCTGCCCCGACAGGCCGGGCGCGACCGCAATCGGCACTTCGTTGTTGTCGATGATCAGCGCGGAGATCGCCGCTCCGGAATCGCTGCCGATGTTGTTCCAGCTCATCCCCGGGCTCCAGCGCTGATCGACGAAGTGGCTGTCATCCGCCACCAGGTCGCGCACGCGGCGGGTGCGGCTGGCCACCCAATCGGCCAGCTGGGCCAGGCAGCGCTGGACGCAGTCTGGCGCGGTCGACAGGCTTACCCCGCCACGCCCGGTCAGCACGGCATCGGGCGCGCCCTTGCCCCCCGCCACCAGCGCCAGCTCGGTCGCGCCGCCAAGGCGGAAGGCGGTATCATCCCCGCTCAGCAGCGCCATGGCCGCGGCGGTCGTGAACAGCTTGGTGTTGGAGGCCGGGATGAAGCGCTGGTCCGGGGCGATGGCGACCACTTCGCGCCCCTGCTCGTCCACCACCAGCAGGCCAAAGCGGGTTCCGGTGGGCGCGGCGGCAAGGGCCGCCTCGACCCTTTGCTGCAGCGGCGCGGGCGCATCCGCCTGCGCGGGAACGGAAATCAGCAGGGCGGCGAGCGGCAGCAGGTGTTTCAGCATCGCCCCACCCTGCCCCGCCGTTCGGCGCAAGTCCACTGCCCGACGTTCTGGCCAGACCACTCGGGCGCCGACTGGCCCGTCACCCCCCTGCCGTCAGCCGTTCGTCGATTGGCCGGTTGCCCGCACGCCGCGCTTGCGCCAGTCTCGGTCCAGTGCGTCAATCAAACGGGGACTTCATCCATGCGCAGCGTGCTGCTCGCCTTCACCGCCCTTTCCCTCACCGCCGCTCCCGCGCTGGCGCAGGATGCCGCGCCAATCGCGCCCAAGCCCGCCGCGCTGGTGGCCGATGGCCTGCCGCCCGTGCCGCAGGCGCTGGTCGACCGGACCCGGCCCTACATGGAATTCCGCACCGCCAGCTTCCAGGACTGGGATCCGCAGACGAAATCGATGCTGGTTTCCACCCGCTTCGGCAATGTCGCGCAGCTCCACTCGGTCGCCGGGCCGCTGATGGCGCGCCGCCAGATCAGCTTCGAGGCGGAGCCGATCGGCGGCACTTATCTGCCCGGTGACGGCACGCTGGTGGTAGCCAAGGACAAGGGTGGTGATGAATTCTACCAGCTCTACACCCTGAAGGATGGCCGCCTGACCCTGATCACCGATGGCAAGAGCCGCAATTCGCTGTCCGCCGTCAGCGCCGATGGCAAGCTGATCGGCCTGTCCTCCACCCGTCGCAATGGCACCGATACCGACCTCTACGTGATGGACCCGCGCAATCCGGCGAGCGCGAAAATGGTGCTGCAGGTCAGCGGCGGCGGCTGGTCGCTGGCCGACTTCGCCCCCGGCAACCAGGCCGCGCTGGTGGCCAATTACAAGTCGGTCGAAAAGACCAACCTGTTCTGGCTCGACCTGACCACCGGCAAGCTCACCCCGATCGGCAATCACAAGAAGGCCATCGCTTATGGCGGCGGCAAGTTCGCCCCCGACGGCAGCCTGTGGGTGACGAGCGACGAGGGCGGCGATTTCCAGCGGCTCGGCACGCTTGACCCCAAGACCGGCAAGTTCACCCCGCGCAGCCCCGAGCCGAAGTGGGACGTCGATGGCTTCGACATCGCCGCCGACGGCAGCTTCATCGCCTATGTCGTCAACGAGGCCGGGATTTCGAAGCTGCGCCTGCTCGACCCGAAGACCGGTGCGGTGCGCGAGGTGACCGGCCTGCCGAAAGGCGTGATCGGATCGGTGAAGATCGCGCCGTGGGGCACCATCGGCCTCACCGTATCCTCGGCCCGGGTGCCGTCGGACGCCTATTCGGTCGACCCGGCCACGCTGGCCGTCACCCGCTGGACGGAGAGCGAAACCGGCGGGCTGGACCCGGCGAAGAACGCCGAGCCGGAGTTTGTCGAGGTGAAGAGCTTCGACGGAGAAACCGTCTCGGGCTTCCTCTATCGCCCCGATCCGGCGAAGTTCCCCGGCAAGCGTCCGCTGATCGTCTCGATCCACGGCGGGCCGGAAAGCCAGTTCGTTCCCGGCTTCCGTGGCCGCGCGAACTACCTGATCAACGAGCTGGGCGTGGCCATGTTCCACCCCAACGTGCGCGGCTCGACCGGGTTCGGCAAGCGGTTCGTGGGGCTGGATAACGGGCCGTTCCTGCGCGAGAATTCGGTGAAGGACATCGGACCGTTCCTTGACCGGCTGGCGGGTGATGGAGCGATCGACGCGGGCCGCATGGCGGTGACCGGCGGCTCCTATGGCGGCTACATGTGCTATGCCAGCGCGATCCGCTATGGCGACCGCTTCAAGGCGGCCGACTGCATCGTCGCGATCAGCAATTTCGTGACCTTCCTGGAAAACACCCAAGGCTATCGCCGCGACCTGCGCCGCGTCGAATACGGTGACGAGCGCGATCCCAAGCAGCGCGCCAAGCTGATGGAAATCTCGCCGCTGACCAGCATCGACAAGCTGACCATTCCGCTGATGGTCGTGACCGGCGCGAACGATCCGCGCGTGCCGCAGAGCGAGGCCGACCAGATCGTCGCCGCCGTCCGCGCCAAGGGCCGCAGCGCCTGGCACCTGGTCGGCCAGAACGAGGGACACGGCTTCGCCAAGAAGGAAAATGCCGACTACCAGTTCTGGAGCGAGCTGCAGTTCTGGCAGCAGCACCTGCTGGGCAAGTAAGGCAGAACGATTGGCCGGGCGGGGAGCGTCAGCCCCCGCCCGCCAGCACTCCGCGCAGGTCCAGTTCGGCCCCGCGCGCACCGTCCAGCCGGATCAGCCGGGGCCGCGCGCCGGCCGACCATTGCCACTTGCCCAGCTGCACGAAGCTGCGGTGGGCCAGCACCTGCGCGCCCATGCGCTTGTGCGCCAGCAGGGCGGGCAGGTTGTAATCGCTGATCCGGCTGAGCGAATGGGTCAGGCCGCGCGCGTCCATCCACTCCCCCGCCCCGGCCCACAGCGCGGCAAAGCTGCGGCCCATGCGGTGCTGCGGCGCGATCCACAGGCCGGTATCCCAGCAGCAGCCTGCCGGCAGCAGGAACCGCACCGCGACCTCGTCCTCGTCATGGCGATGCTCGCGCAGCCAGACGAGGCCGGTCAGGCGCTGTTTCGCATCGAAGGCGGCAAGGCAGGTCAGCCCTTCGGCAAAGCGGCGGGCCTGGACCTCTGGCCCCACATCGACCCGGTAGCGGGCCAGTTCGTGCGGTCCCAGTGCGCGCACGCAAAAGCCGCGCGGCATCGGCGGCAGGGCGGCGCGCGGCTGGGCGACAATGGCATAGCGATGGAACGCCGCCTTGCCCGACCCGCGCGCAAGCCGCGCCGCGAGGTACGAGGCCGCACCGATCAGCCCCAGCATCTGGATGGTATGTGCGCTCGCCATGGCGCGGATCTAGCCGCTTTTTCCTAAGGATAACCTAAAGATAGCATGGTGCGGCGCGAAGTGGAGGACCGGACCTGGGGTCGGCGCAGCTGGGATTCACTGCTGGGCGGCCCGGCCCTCCATCGGGCCTCCCCCCTTGGCGGGGAGAGGCCTGGTACTTGTCGGCGTGATCGTCAGCCGTGCAGCTTGGTGGCAGTGTCAGCAACGCGCTTGCCGAGATAGCGGGCGCCTTCCAGTTCGGTTTCGCTCGGCTGGCGGCTACCGTCGCCCCCGGCGATGGTGGTCGCGCCATAGGGCGCGCCGCCAACCACTTCGTCGTTACGCATCTGGCCCTGGTGGCCATAGTCGAGGCCGACCACGGTGATGCCGAAGTGCAGCAGGTTGGTGATGATCGAGAACAGCGTGGTTTCCTGCCCGCCGTGCTGAGTTGCGGTAGAGGTAAAGGCCGCGCCGACCTTGCCGTTCAGCGCGCCGCGCGCCCACAGGCCCCCGGCCTGGTCGAGGAAGGCCGCCATCTGGCTCGACATCCGGCCGAACCGGGTGCCGGTGCCGATCACGATCGCGTCGTAGTTCTCCAGTTCGGCAACGGTGGCGACCGGGGCCGACTGATCAAGCTTGAAATGCGCGCCCTTGGCGATCTCTTCCGGCACGGTTTCTGGAACGCGCTTCACGTCCACCTCGGCCCCGGCGGCGCGGGCGCCTTCGGCGATCGCATGGGCCATGGTTTCGAGGTGGCCATAGCTGGAATAGTAGAGAACAAGCACCTTGCTCATGGGAAATCTCCTGGACTGCGGCGGGAAGGCCGCCTGTTGCTGGCCCTACATAGGCGTGCTTCCCATTTCTGTTCAGTCTGATAATTTCGATCCAACTTTTCCATGGAGTTGAAATGCAGGGCGGAGGCACTCCTTCGATCGAGCAGATTCGCACCTTCCTCGCGGTGGTAGAGGAAGGCAGCTTCGCGGCGGCGGGGCGGCGGCTGCGGCGGGCGACCTCGGTGGTCAGCTACGCCATCGCCAATCTCGAAGCGCAGCTTGGCGTGGCGCTGTTCCGGCGCGAGGGCACCCGCAAGCCGCGCCTGACCGCCGAAGGACAGGCCGTGCTGGAGGAACTGCGGCAGGTGGAGCGCGGCCTTGCCAGCCTCAGCGCGCGGGTCAGCGCGCTCAAGCAGGGGCTGGAGCCGCGCCTCGCCGTGGTGGTCGACGTCATGTACCCCTCGCCCGCGCTGGCCGCCGCGCTGCAGGACTTTGCGCAGCGGTTCCCCTCGGTCGCGCTGGCCCTGCGGGTCGAGGCGCTGGGCGCGGTGGCGGACCTGGTGCTGCGGGGGGAGGCGGCGCTGGGCGTCGCGGGGCCGCTCGCGGCGGAACTGGCCGGGCTGGAGCGCGAATGGCTGGGCGCGGTCGAGCTGATCCCGGTTGCTTCCCCGGCCCACCGGCTGGTCCACGGCGGCGCTCTGGGCGAGGAAGTGCAACTGGTGCTGACCGATCGCTCCGCGCTGTCGCAGGGCCGCGATTTCTCGGTGTTTTCGGCGCGCACCTGGCGGCTGGGCGATCTTGGGGCCAAGCACGAGCTGCTGCGCGCAGGCCTGGGCTGGGGTAACATGCCGCGCTGGATGGTGGCCGACGACCTTGCCTCCGGGCGGCTGGTGGAGCTCAGACGTCCGGAACGGCCGGGCGGCACCTATCCGCTCTACGCCGTCCACCGTGCCGACACTCCGCTCGGCCCAGCCGCGCGCTGGCTGGCCGGGCGGCTGGCGCGGATCGAGGGCTCGATTGCGCCCGGGACCGTTTTGGCGTAAGGGCGCGGCTGACTGCCCCGGCCCAGTGAGTCCACCGCCGACTCGCAAGTGCCGGGGCTTGCCGTTTTGAATCCAAGGAAACGCTCATGTCCCGTCGCCGCCAGATCTACGAAGGCAAGGCCAAGATCCTCTACGAAGGTCCGGAACCGGGCACGATCATCCAGTACTTCAAGGATGACGCCACCGCCTTCAACGCCCAGAAGAAGGGCACGATCAACGGCAAGGGCGTGATCAACAACCGCATCAGCGAGTATGTGTTCACCCGCCTGAACCACATCGGCATCCCGACCCATTTCATCCGCCGCCTGAACATGCGCGAGCAGCTGGTGCGCCAGGTCGAAATCGTGCCGATCGAGGTGGTGGTGCGCAACGTCGCCGCCGGTTCGATCTCCAAGCGCCTTGGCATCCCCGAGGGTGAGCCGCTGCCGCACACCCTGCTGGAATACTACTACAAGGACGATGCGCTGGGCGATCCGCTGATCGCGGAAGAGCACATCGCCTGCTTCGGCTGGGCCAGCAACGAGGAGATGCAGGACATCTCCGCCATGGCGATCCGCGTGAACGACTTCCTGTGCGGGATGTTCGCGGCGATCAACATCCGCCTGGTCGATTTCAAGCTGGAATTCGGCCGCATCTGGGACGGCGACTACAGCCGCGTGATCCTGGCCGACGAAATCAGCCCCGACGGCTGCCGCCTGTGGGACATGACCACCGGCGAAAAGCTCGACAAGGACCGCTTCCGCCGCGATCTCGGCGGTGAGGAAGAAGCCTACCAGGAAGTCGCCCGCCGTCTCGGCCTGCTCGACACCGACAATGGCCCGAGCGAGGTTCTGGACCTGTCCGCCCACCGCAAGCTGCGCGGCAAGTAACCCCGCGTCGTCCCGGGCTTGACCCGGGACCGCTGACCTTTCGGGCAGGCCCCCTTGCCCGCGCTGACGCATTCGGCCACCAAAGGCCAATGCGTCACGCCAAGCTCTTCCTCACCCTCACCCTTTCCACCGTCGCCCTCGCCGCCTGCGCCCCGCGCGCGGAGCAGGTCGCCAGCGCACCGAAGCCGCGCCCGGTCTGGGCTTTCACGCAAAGCGACGTTCCGCTCGATCCGGGCTTTACCTTCGGCCAGCTGCCGAACGGGATGCGCTACGCGATCCGCGCCAACGCCACGCCCAGGGGCACGGCGCTGGTGCGCATGCAGATCGATGCCGGCGCGCTGGACGAGCAGGACGCCGAGCGCGGCTTTGCCCATTTCGTCGAGCACATGGCCTTCAACGGATCGACCAACGTGCCCGAGGGCGAGATGGTCAAGCTGCTTGAACGCCACGGCCTGGCCTTCGGCGCGGACACCAATGCCGCCACGGGTTTCGAGACCACCACCTACCGGCTCGACCTTCCCAAAAGCGACGAAGAACTGCTGGGCATCGCGCTGATGCTGATGCGCGAGACGGTCAGCGAGCTGCGCTTCGATCCCGGCGCGGTGGAGCGCGAGCGCGGGGTGATCCTGTCCGAAAAGCGCGACCGGGACGGGTTCCAGATCCGCAATTACCTCGACCAGATCGAGTTCCTCCACCCCGGCGCGCGCTATGTCCGCCGCCTGCCGATCGGCACCGACGAGACGCTGAAGGCGGCGAGCGCCGAGGCGCTCAAGCACTTCTGGAACCGCGAATACGTGCCGCGCCACACCACCTTGATCGTCGTCGGCGATTTCGATGCGGCGAAGGTCGAGGCCGCGATCCGCGCCCGGTTCGGCGACTGGCGTCCCGCCCCCGCCGAACCGCCCGCCACGGCCGGCCCCTTCCCCGCCAAGGACACGCCTCGCACCGATATCTACATCGACCCGGCGCTGTCCGAACACGTCAGCGCCACCCGCACCGGTGCCTTGGTCGACGAGCCCGACAGCCTGGCCCAGCGGCGCGAGAACCTGCTGCGGCAGGTCGGCTACGGCATCATCAACCGCCGCTTGCTGAGCCGCACGCGCGAAGCCAACGCTCCGTTCCGCAACGCCTCGTTCGGCACGTCGGACCTGTTCCGCGAAGCGCGGATGACGCGGCTTGGCGTCGATACGGTCGATGGCAAGTGGCGGCGCGGTCTCGTCGCGGCCGCGGAGGAATACCGCCGCGCCATGACCTATGGCTTCACCGCCGCGGAAGTGGCCGAACAGGTCGCCAATATCCGCACCGCCAGCCGCAATTCCGCAGCCAGCGAGGCGACGCGCGACCACGCCACGCTGGTCGGCGCGGTCCTCGCGCTGATCAACGACGACCGCGTGCCCGATACCCCGCGCCGCTCACTCGAGCGGCTGGAAGCCTTCATTCCCGAGATCACCCCGGACGCCGTGCTGGCAGCGCTGAAGCGCGAGGTGCTGCCGCTCGACGAACCGCTGCTGCGCTTCCAGGGCCGGATAGCGCCGGGCGGCGGCGAGGCGGGCCTGCGCGCGGCCTGGCGCGAGGCGATGACCAGGCAGCTGACGCGCAGCGAGAGCAAGGCCGCCAGCAGCTTCGCCTATACCGATTTCGGCGCGCCGGGCCGGGTGGTGAGCGACACGGTCGAGCCGCAGCTGGGGATCCGCACCCTGCGCTTTGCCAACAACGTGCGGCTCAACCTCAAGCGCACCGACCTGCAGAAGGACCGGGTGCTGGTCCAGTTATCGGTCGATGGCGGCAACATGCTGGCGACGAAGGACAACCCGCTGGCCACCCGGATGACCTCTGTCCTCGCGCTCGGCGGGCTGGGCAAGCACAGCAAGGACGAACTCGACACCCTGCTGGCGGGCCGCACCGTCTCCAGCAACGTCAATGCGACCGACGAGACATTCACCTCGCTGGCCTCGACCACGCCGCAGGACCTGGAACTGCAATTGGAGCTGCTCGCCGCGCAGGTCACCGACCCCGGCTATCGGCGCGAGGGGCAGGTACTTTTCCTCCAGACGATCAACAACATGTTCGCCTCGCTCCGCGCGACGCCGGGTTCGGCCCTGTCGGCGGATCTGGGCGCCATCCTGTCGGACAACGATCCCCGCTTCAGCCTTGGCAAGGTGGAGGACTTCCGCGCCCTGACTTTCGACAAGCTGAAGGCCGACATTTCCGAACGCCTGAAGAACGGCGCAATCGAGATCGGACTGGTCGGCGACCTGGACGAGGACAAGGCGATTGCCCTGGTCGGCCGCACCTTTGGCGCGCTCCCGGCCCGCGAGGCGGAGTTCCGCGACTGGGCCGACCGCCGCGAACGCCCCTTCACCGCCAGCACCGCGCCGCGCGTGCTGCGCCATACCGGCCTCAAGGACCAGGCGCTGGTTACAGTCCACTGGAAGACCCGCGATGCCACCGATCCGGTCGACGCGGCGGGCCTCGAACTGCTGGAACGCGTGGTCCGGCTGGAACTGACCGAGACCCTGCGTGAAAAGCTGGGCAAGGCCTATTCGCCGGGGGCGAACAGCGCGCTGTCCTTCACCTGGAAGGATTACGGCACCTTCTCGATCTCCGTATCCGTCGCGGTGAACGAGGTGCCTGCGGCGCGCGGCGCCGTGGCCGAAGTGCTGGCCGGCCTGGCCGCGCAGCCCATTGATGCCGACCTGCTGCTGCGCGCCCGTGCGCCGATGCTGGAGGATTACGACAACGCGCTGAAAACCAACGCCGGATGGCTGGCGCTGGTCGACCGGGCACAGACCGAGCCAGACCGGATCGAGCGCTATGTGAAGGGCAAGGACCGGGTGCTGGCGATCACCCCCGCGCAGCTGCAGGCGCTGGCTGCGCGCTACCTTGCCGCGCAGCGCGGCGTGGAAGTGACCGTCCTGCCCGAAGGCGTCGATCCGGTGGCTCAGCCTACGGTGTCGCGGTAGCGCCTGACCGCAATCACCGTCAGCACCACCAGCATGGCCAGCAGCACGCCGCTTTCCGGCAGGGCGAGCCGCAAGTCCCAGCCTTTCAGCATGATGCCGCGCACCAGCCGGATGTAATGGGTGGGCGGCAGGATCTCCGCGATCCACTGGATCGCCGTGGGCATCCCGCGATAGGGAAAGGCAAAGCCCGACAGCAGGATCGACGGCATCAGGTAGAACATGCTGGCCTGCATCGATTGCACCTGGCTCTTGACCAGGGTCGACATGGTGAAGCCCAGCGCCAGGCAGACCAGCGTGAACAGCAGCGTCACCGCCAGCAGCAGCACTGGCGAGCCAACGAACGGCACCTTGAACAGCAGTG
This sequence comes from uncultured Novosphingobium sp., assembly GCA_937864195.1. Lineage (GTDB taxonomy): Bacteria > Pseudomonadota > Alphaproteobacteria > Sphingomonadales > Sphingomonadaceae > Novosphingobium. The sequence continues at coordinate 926 of CALMJG010000023.1, read as the reverse complement.
AGGCCGCCGCCAGGATCACCAGCACCTGAACCATGCCGATCAGGAAATAGGGGGCGATCTTGCCCACCATCACCTCAATCGGGCGCAGCGGCGTGGCGAGCAGGTTCTCCATCGTCCCCTGCTCTTCCTCGCGGCTGACCGACATGGCGGTCAGCGCCACCATGGTCATCGACAGGATGATCGCCAGCAGCCCCGGCACGGTGTTGTGGCTGGTGATCCCTTCCGGGTTGTAGCTGCGATGCAGCACCAGCTCGACCGGGGGCGGCGCCGGCGCCCGCGCGGCCAGCGCCCCGCGCAGTTCCCGGCCCAGCGCCTGGGTCACCGCCTCGTTGACGGCGGCAACCGCCGGTCCGGTGGAGGCGGGATCGGTGGCATCGACAGTCAGCAGCAGCTGCGGTCGCTCACCCCGCACCACGCGGCGGGAGAAATCGGACGGGATCGTCAGGACGAACTGCGCGCGCCCTTCCGCGATCAGCTTTTCCCCCTCGCCGGCCCGCCCGGTCAGCTCGATCAGGTCGAAGTAGGAGGTCGTGCGCAGGCCGCTCACGATCGAGCGGGTAATCGCCGAATTGTCGTTCGCCTCCACGGCAAGCGGCAGGTGGCGCGGATCGTTGTTGATCGCCACGCCGAAGATGACCAGCTGGATGATCGGGAAGAAGAACATCATCGCGATGGTGCCGGGATCGCGGATCATCTGCCGCATCTCCTTGAACACCATGGCCCCGATCCGCTCCCACATGGCTCAGGCCCTCCTGCCGGTGAGTCGAGTCTTGCAGGGGGCCGGATAGCCCTCCCCCTCGACGGGGAGGGTTGGGAGGGGGTGTTCGGCACAAGCGTCGAGCCCCCACCCCAACCCCTCCCCGACGGGGAGGGGCAATCGACGAGACGAACCGGCGCTCACGCCTCCACCACGGAATTGTCGGCGG
>CALMJG010000022.1 GCA_937864195.1 uncultured Novosphingobium sp. | reverse complement strand
ACAACGGCGTGCTGTTTTCCGAAAGCGCGCAGAAGGGCGCGCACTTCATCGAACTCGCCTGCCAGAGGAAGGTGCCGCTGCTGTTCCTCCAGAACATCTCCGGCTTCATGGTCGGCGGCAAGTACGAGGCGGAAGGCATTGCAAAACATGGCGCAAAGCTGGTCACGGCGGTGGCCACGGCCACAGTCCCGAAGCTCACCGTGCTGATCGGCGGCAGCTTTGGCGCAGGCAATTACGGGATGTGCGGGCGGGCCTATTCCCCGCGTTTCCTGTTCACCTGGCCCAACGCGCGGATCAGCGTGATGGGCGGCGAACAGGCCGCATCCGTGCTGGCAACGGTCCACCGCGACGCCGCGAAGTGGACTCCGCAAGAGACCGAGGCCTTCAAGGCCCCGATCCGCGCCAAGTACGAGGACGAGGGCAACCCCTGGTACGCAACGGCGCGCCTGTGGGACGACGGCGTGATCGACCCGGCGCAGACGCGGGATGTGCTGGGACTTGCGCTCGCCGCCAGCCTGGAGGCGCCGATCCCCGATCGCCCCGCCTTCGGCGTGTTCAGGATGTGATGGCCATGATCCAGTCCCTGCTCATCGCCAATCGCGGCGAAATTGCCTGCCGGATCATCCGCACGGCGCGCGCCATGGGCATTCGCACCGTGGCGGTCCATTCCGATGCGGACGCGCAGGCGCTGCACGTGCGGATGGCGGATCAGGCAATCCACATCGGCCCCTCGCCGGCGCGCGAGAGCTATCTGGTGGGCGATCGGATCATCGCCGCCGCCAAGGCCAGCGGCGCGGAGGCGATCCATCCGGGCTATGGCTTCCTGTCGGAGAACGCCGAGTTTGCCCGCGCGGTGATCGACGCGGGGCTGGTCTGGGTCGGCCCCTCGCCCGCCAGCATCGAGGCGATGGGGCTGAAGGACGCGGCCAAGGCGCTGATGCACGCCGCCGGCGTGCCGGTGACGCCGGGCTACATGGGCGAGAACCAGGACGCCGCTTTCCTTGCCGCACAGGCCGCTGACATCGGCTATCCGGTGCTGATCAAGGCGGTCGCGGGCGGCGGCGGCAAAGGGATGCGGCTGGTGGAGCGGGCGGAGGACTTCGCCGATGCCCTCGCCTCATGCCAGCGCGAGGCTGCCGCCAGCTTCGGCAATGCCCACGTCCTGATCGAGAAATACATCCAGCGTCCGCGCCATATCGAGGTGCAGGTGTTCGGCGATGGCCAAGGCAATGTCGTCCACCTGTTCGAGCGCGATTGCAGCGTCCAGCGCCGCCATCAGAAGGTGATCGAGGAAGCCCCCGCTCCCGGGATGGACCCGGCCACGCGCAACGCGATCTGCGCGGCGGCGGTGCGCGCGGCCAAGGCGGTCGACTATGTTGGCGCGGGCACGATCGAGTTCATCGCCGATGCCTCCAACGGCCTGCGCGCCGACCGCATCTGGTTCATGGAAATGAACACCCGCCTGCAGGTCGAGCACCCGGTGACCGAGGAGATCACCGGGGTCGATCTGGTCGAATGGCAGCTGCGCGTAGCGAGCGGCGAGGCGCTGCCGAAGCGGCAGGATGAACTGGCGATCACCGGCTGGGCGATGGAAGCGCGGCTCTATGCCGAAGACCCGCTGCGCGAATTCCTGCCCAGCACCGGGCCACTGACCGTGCTGGACCTGTCCGATGGCGAGGGCATTCGCATCGAAACCGGCGTCGAGGCCGGGGGCGAGGTTTCGCCGTTCTACGACCCGATGATCGCCAAGCTGGTCGCGCGGGGCAAGGACCGCGCGGAGGCCGCCGCCCGGCTGGCCAATGCCTGCGCCCGGCAACTGTGCTGGCCAGTCCGCACCAACGCCGGATTCCTCGCCCGCACGCTGCGCCACCCGGCCTTCCGCGAAGGCGCGGTCCACACCGGCTTCATTGCCGAACACGGGACCGAACTGCTGCCTGCCGACGCCCCCGGCCCGGAATGGCAGGAGGCAGTCGCCCGCGAGATCGTGCTCGAACATGCAGGCGTCGAACAGGCAAGCGGCCAGCCCAGCCTGCCCGGGTTTCGGCTCAACGCCCCGCGCGCGCTGCGGGTTCGACTGGACGACGAGAATGCGACCTATCCGGTCGAGCTGGCCTCGCTCCACGGCGATCCCGCGCGGCGCCCCACCCGGATCGGTGACCGCTACCTGCTGAGCGACGAAGGCCAGACCTGGCTGCTCGGCCTCGCCCGCGCCGATGGCGGCGCGCACCACGGCGCACACGACGGCGATATCCTCTCCCCCATGCCGGGGCGGATCATCGCGGTCGAAGTGAGCGAGGGGCAGGCGGTGAGCAAGGGCCAGAAGCTGCTCACGCTGGAAGCGATGAAGATGGAGCATACCCTGACTGCCCCGTTCGACGGCGTGGTGGCACAGCTTGCGGCGTCTCCGGGCGCTCAGGTGCAGGTCGAAGCGCTGCTGGCGCGGATCGAGAGCAAGGAGGGCTGACATGGCCGGACGATACTTTGACGACTGGACCGTGGGTGACCGGCTGGAGCATGAAATCCGCCGAACCGTGACCGAGACGGACAACCTGCTGTTCTCAACGATGACCCACAACCCGCAGCCGCTGCACATCGACGCGGAGGCGGCAAAGGCCAGCGAGTTCGGGCAGATCCTGGTCAACGGCACTTTCACTTTCGCGCTGATGGTCGGCCTGTCGGTGGGTGACACCACGCTTGGCACGCTGGTGGCGAACCTGGGCTATGACCAGCTGGTCATGCCAAAGCCTGTGTTCATCGGCGACACCATGCGCGCTGGCACCGAAGTGGTGGAGCTGAAGGAATCGAAAAGCCGCCCGAACGCGGGGATCGTCACCTTCCGGCACGAACTGATCAACCAGCGCGGCGAAGTGGTCTGCCGCTGCCTGCGCTCGGCCCTGGTCAAGCGGCGCAAGGGCTGAGCGGGCCGGCTCCGGCTTGCCCTGTCATGCCGCCTTCGGCTAGGCGTTCGCCATGCCTGCCACTCCCGCCTGGCCTCCGAAAAGCGCGCCGCGCCTGTTCGTTTCCGGACCGCTCAGCCTGGGCGCGCGCCTGTCGATCGAGGGCGGGCAGGCGCATTACCTGTCGCGGGTGATGCGCGCGGCGAGCGGCGATGCGGTGGTGCTGTGCGACGATGCAACCGGCGAATGGGCCGCGCGCGTGATCGAGGCCGGCAAGCGGGAAGTGCTGGTCGAACTCGAAGCGCTGCTGCGCCCGCGCGAGCAAGTGCCCGATTTCACGCTCTGCGCCGCGCTGCTCAAGAAAGACCGCTTCGACCTGATCCTGGAGAAGGCTTGCGAGCTGGGCGTGCGGCGGATCCAGCCGGTGCTGACCCGGCGCTGCGTGGCGGACAAGCTCAACCTCGAACGCGCCCGCGCGGTGCTGGTCGAGGCGGCGGAGCAATGCGCCCGCACCGCCCTGCCGGAAATCGCGCAGCCGGTGAAGCTGGGCGACCTGCTCACGGGGTGGGACGGGGCGCGCACCCTGTTCTTCGCGGACGAGAACGGGGGCGATAATGCCGCGCGGGCTTTTGCCGCACACTCCGGTCCTGCCGGACTGCTGACCGGCCCCGAAGGCGGGTTTGACGAGGCGGAGCGCGCGGCGGTCCGCGCCCTGCAACAATCGCGCGCCATCACTTTGGGCCCGCGAATCCTGCGCGGAGAAACGGCGGCGCTGGCCGCCACCGCGCTGTGGATGGGCACCTGCGGCGATTGGTAGGCGGGCTTACAAATTTGCTGGCGCAAGGCCCCGCAAAGCCGTAACTCCCGCGCCATGAGCACCCGTCAGGTTTCAGATCGCAACGATCCCGTGATCGAAAGCCGCGACCAGTTGGTCGCCCCGATGATCAAGGGCGAGAAGCCGCGTGAGCGTTGGCGGATCGGCACCGAGCACGAAAAGCTGGTGTTCGACCGCACCGATCACCACGCCCCCTCCTATGACGAACCCGGCGGCATCCGCGACCTGCTGATGGCGCTGAAGGACTTCGGCTGGAGCGAGGTGGAGGAAGGCGGCAACGTGATCGCCCTGTCGGGCAGCGACGGCGCGGTCAGCCTGGAACCGGCGGGACAGCTGGAACTGTCGGGCGCGCCGCTGGAAAACCTGCACCAGACCTGCGCCGAAACCAGCCGCCACCTCGATCAGGTCAAGGCAATCGGTGCGCGCACCGGCAAGGGCTTCCTGGGCCTTGGCATGTGGCCCGACAAGACGCGCGAGGCGCTGCCGATCATGCCCAAGGGGCGCTATGCGATCATGCTGCGGCACATGCCGCGCGTCGGCTCGATGGGGCTCGACATGATGCTGCGCACCTGCACCATCCAGGTCAATCTCGATTACAGCAGCGAGGCGGACATGGTGCAGAAGTTCCGCACCTCCCTCGCGCTCCAGCCGCTGGCCACCGCGCTGTTCGCCAATTCGCCGTTTACCGAGGGCAAGCCCAACGGCTTCCTGTCCTATCGCAGCCACATCTGGTCGGACACCGATCCGGCGCGCACGGGGATGCTGCCCTTCGTGTTCGAGGACGGGTTCGGCTATGACCGCTATGTCGAATACATGCTCGACGTGCCGATGTACTTCGTGTTCCGCGACGGGAAATACATCGACGCGGCGGGGCAGAGCTTCCGCGACTTCCTGAAGGGCCAGCTGCCGGCGCTTCCCGGCGAGTTCCCGACCGAAACCGACTGGCAGGACCACCTGTCCACCGCGTTCCCGGAAGTGCGGCTCAAGAGCTTCCTCGAAATGCGCGGCGCCGATGGCGGGCCGTGGAACCGGATCTGCGCGCTGCCGGCCTTCTGGGTGGGTCTGCTGTATGACCAGGGCGCGCTCGATGCGGCGTGGGATCTGGTCAAGGGCTGGGACATGGCCGGGCGCGAGGCGCTGCGCTCGTCCGTGCCGAAGCTGGGCCTCGATGCCCCGCTGCCCGGCGGCGGCACCCTGCGCGACATTGCCGCCGAAGTGCTGGCGATCGCCCGCTCCGGCCTCAACGCGCGGGGCCGCCTCAACGGTGCGGGCGACAATGAAAGCGGCTTCCTCGCCCCGCTCGATGAGATCGTGGCGAGCGGCAAGGTTCCGGCCCAGCTCCTGCTCGACAAGTATCACGGCGAATGGGGCGGCGACCTGTCCCGCGTCTACGAAGAGGAAATGTGATGCCGGTTGTCGTGGTCGGACAGTTCCGTTTTCCCCCGGAACGGATGGAGGAAGCGCGCGGCGCCATGCGCAAGGTCATGGAGGCCACCCGCGCCGAGGCCGGCTGCATCGAATACAATTTTGCCGAAGACGTGCTCGACCCCGGCCTGATCCGCGTCAGCGAGGTCTGGGAAAGCCGCGCCCAGCTTGGCGCGCACATGAAGACGCCGCACATGGCCGTCTGGGCCGAGGAACGCGCCGCGCTTGGCCTTACGGGGCGCGCGATTACCGTGTTCGAGGCGGACGCGGGGCAGGCCCTGTAATTCCCCCCAGTCCGTTCGTGTCGAGCGAAGTCGAGACACGCGCGCGCGGCATCTCGACTTCGCTCGATGCGAACGGGAATTGATGATCAGGCGGCCTAACTCTGCACAGCCCCCTTCGCGGCCAGCGCGGCGCGGCCATTCACCAGCGCGCGGCCCAGCCGGTGGAGCGGCGCAGTGATCAGGCCGTGGCGGTTCATCCAGGCGTGGTATTCGCGGTACTTGGGATCCTCGCCCAGCAGGTGCCGCTCCTCGGTCAGCGCGCGCCAGTAATAGATCGCGCTGACGCAGCCGAGGAAGAAGGTGTTGCGGATGGCGTCGACCGCCGAACCGCCCGTCACGAAGAACGGCATGGCCGCGCACCACCAGAACAGGTTCTTGGCGAGGTAGGCCGGGTGGCGGGTGTAGCGGTAGGGGCCGTTGGTCAGCACACCCCGGTAGGTCAGGTTGGAAAAGCGCACGCCGAAAGCGACCGTCGCCCAGGCATAGCAGAAGGTCAGCCCCACCAGCAGCATGGCCCAGCCCCACAGCAGCGCGTCCTGCCCTTCCAGCACGTGCAGCCAGTTGTCGTCGCCGCGGGTGTTGGTCAGGTAGAATAGCGGGCGGTCGGCGGGCGCCATCATCTGGAACGGCGGATAGCACAGCAGCGCCGCCAGCCAGCCCGCGAGGTAGGGATTGGCCGAGCGGATCTGCGCGTCGAGCGGCTTCATGGTCAGGATGTAGCCGACCGAGCCGATCTGCTCGTCGAGCACGAACATCAGCGTGACCAGCAGCATGGCCAGCGCCACCGGGCTGTCGAGGAACGTCCCCCAGTCCGGCGCAACCAGGTTGGCGAAGCCGCCCGGCACGATCGAGATCATGAAGGCGGTGAAGAACCCCTTCACTGCCCAGGCCCGGCCATGGATCTTGACCTGTTCGATATCGAACGGCTCGCGCCCGATCAGAGCCGCGCCGAAATGCCAGCAGGCATCGCGCGGCTCCACCATATGGCGGTCGAGCCACAGGACATAGGGCACCGACAGCACGAACAGCGGCACGGCCAGAGTGCCCAGCACGTCCATCGCGATGAAATAGGGATCGGCCCAGTACCACCGGCCCAGGCAATAGAGCGCGGCGATGATCGCCCAGGTGGTCCACAGCCCCGCCAGCTTGGTGATCGACACGTCGAGCACATCGCCCAGCGGCCGCTTCAGCGACCAGTCGAGCCCGGTGGAAGGGCGGCGGTGGACCTTGTCCACGGCCAGCGACCAGACCACCATCGGCAAAGCGGTGAAGACCAGCCCGGTCAGCGCCGCGTAAGGCCCGGTCAGCCGCTCGCGCGGGCCGGGCAATTGCAGGGCGTCCGCGATCTGCGGCCAATAATGGCAGACGCCGATCCACAGCAGGAGGCCCGCCACGCCCAGCCAGCCGACAACGGCGGACACGTCGCTGGGCGGCCGGGCATCGGGGGGTGCGGGATCGGCGCTCATCCCCCCCGCCTAGCGGGAAAGGGTTAAGTCACCGGTAACGACGCCAGCGCCGCGCGAGAACGCCAGCAAGTCCGGGCTGACGGAACCGAGCGCGGTGAGCTTACCGCAGCGCCGTGATCTTGCCGCTGTCGTCGAACACGTAGAGCGTGCTGTTGGCCACGACCGGCGCCAGGGTCACCGGGCTGCCGACTTCGGCGGCCAGGACCACGCGGCCATCGGCCACGCTGGCCGAATGGACCTCGCCGCGCGAATTGGCGATCCACAGGCGGTCGCCGGCCAGCACCGGGCCGGTCCAGAATACCTGGTCCTTCTTCTTCTTCTCGTTGCGATAGCGCATCAGCTGGGTCATCCAGCGCACCTTGCCGGTGGCGCGGGCGATGCACAGCAGCTTGGCATCGTCGGTCAAGGTGAAGACCCAGTCGCCCGCCACCGCCGGAGTGGAAATCCCGGCGAGGTTGAGTTCCCAGATGCGCTGGCCGGTGACCAGTTCATAGGCGGCCATGCGCCCGCCCTGCCCCAGCGCGAAGACCCGGCCGCGATCGATGATCGGATCGGCATCGACGTCGGTCAGCACGCCCACCGAGGTCGACAGCGAGGTGCGCGCCAGCGCGTCGGACCACAGCTCGCGCCCGTTTTCATAGCGATAGGCGATCAGTTCGCCGGTCGAGTAGCCTGCGACCACCGTGCCGTTGCCGGCAGCGGGGGCGGCGACGCCGAACACCCCGCTCTGGCCCGAGGCCGCGGCCTTGGTCCACTGCACCGCGCCGTCGGCGGCGCTCAGCGCGACGATCTGGTTGTCCTGCGTCATCACGAAGACGGCGTTGTAGGCGATGGTCGGCGAACCGCGCAGCGGCCCCGCGGGCTTGACCTTCCACACCTGCTTGCCGTCGGCGGCTTCCAGCGCGGCGACTTCGCCGATGCCGGTGGTGATGTAGAGGCGGCCGTCGGCATAGGAGGCGCCGCCGCCGTAGATCGCCGGGGCGCTGTCGCCCTCGATCTTGAAATTGCGGGTCCAGCGTTCGCGCCCGGTTGCCGCATCAAAGGCGTGGACCACGCCCTGGGTGTCCATCACGAACATCTGCCCCCCGCCGATCACCGGCGAGGCAGCGAGGCGCCGCGAGGAGCTGGAACCGGCCACCGACACGGTCCAGACCCGCTGCGGCCCGGCGGCGAGCGCAAGGTTGCCATAGCTCTTGCTGGCGGTGCCCCCGGCCTGGGCCCAGTCCGGGTTGGCGGCGGCGGGCGGCACGATCACCGCGACGCCGGCCTGCGCCGGATCGACCTTGGCCCCGCTTTCGATGCGCGAGAGGATCGGCACGCGGTTGCCCACGGTCGGGGTCGAAGGCTTGTCCTTGCCGCCGAACACCCCGCAGCCCGCAAGGCCGAAGGCAAGCGCCAGGGCCATGGGAGCGGCGAGGCGGCGGGAAACGGAACGAGAGGTCATGCGGCGGGTCCTTGACTTGTATCCGTTGGGATCACGGCTGCTGGGCGGGCGCGGGAGCTTCGCCCGCATCGGCGCCCAGCTGGTTGGCCATCTGGCGCATCCGGTCGCGCAGCGAATCCGGCGCGTCCTGGTCCTTGGCGACGGCGGCGAACATCGCGCCCGCCAGATCCGGCTTGCCCAGCTTGAGCAGGGCCAGCCCGGTCATTTCGCCGGCGCTGCCGAACCACGGGTTGCCCGGCACGGCCATCGGCTTCAGCCGGTCGACCACCTGCTGCGGCGGCAGGGCATCGAACCGGATCGCGGTTTCGCGGACCACGGCATAGTCGCGCAGCGGCGCGGGCACTTCGCCATTGGCGGCGATCGCGGCAAAGGCCTTGGCGGCCTCATCGGCCTTGCCCTGTTCCTGCTGGAGCGCGGCGAGCAGCAGCGCGGCGGTTGCCTTGCTGCCATCGCTGCCATCGGTGGTCAGCGGTTCGAGTTCCTTCGCCACGGCAGCGGCCTGCGGCCCGCCCGAACCCAGCTTGTCGAGCGCCAGGACGATCCGTTCGGACCGTTCGGCAGCGGCCTGCTTGTGCGAATGGTCCCACCACAGGTAACCCCCCAGCAGGGCCAGGCCGAGCACGATTCCCGCGCCGAGCGGCTTGCCATAGCGCTGGGCCATGGTGAGCATCTGGTCCTGGCGCAGCGCCTCGTCCACTTCGCGCAGAAAGCCGTCCTGCTGCGCGGCGTCGCGGTCCTGTTTGTTGGTGGATGCAGGCGGAGTGCGGTCGGGAGGCAGGGCCAAGTTCTGAATGCCTTCAATGGCTGATAGACTGTTGTGCCGCGCTGTTTAGCGGATAGGCAATGCTTTTCAACTTCCGATCTCTGGCTTTCCCCCGCTGAAGCGCGGGTGAACGGGGGCAGCGTGCCGGTCTTGCCCCCGCCTCAGCGGGAGATCATGCCAGCAAACTCACTCTCCCCATCGCTCCCGCATAGAGTCGGTCATAGGCCTTCAGCATGACCCCCTCGTCGTATTCGGCCTCGGCGCGGGCGCGGTTGGCCTGCCCGATGGCGGCGCGCGCGGCGGGATCGACCGCCAGCGCGGCGAGCGCGCAGCCCAGTTCCGCCTCGTTTCCGGGCTCGGTCAGGTGCGGCACGTTTTCGCTGGCCACCATCGCCGCGATGTCGCCCACGCGCGGCGCGACCACGGCGAGGCCGGCCGCCATCGCCTCCACCACCGAGATCGGGAACTGCTCGCTGTCGCTCGACAGGGCGAACAGGTCGAACAGGCCCATGACTTTCGCAGGGTCCGCGACATGGCCGGGCAGGTGAACGCGGTGGCCGATGTTCAGGCGCATCGCCTCAGCCCGGATCGCCTCGCGCTCAGGCCCCTCGCCCAGGATCACCAGCTGCCAGTCGGCCGGCATTTCGGTGAAGGCGCGCACCAGCCGGGGCAGGTTCTTGACCGCGCGCAGGCCCGCCAGAGTGCCCAGCCACAGCTCGCCCTCGCGCTTGATCACGCGCGGCAGGGCGTCGGGCTTCGGCTTCGCCCCATAGGCCTTGACCGGAATGCCATTGACGATCCGCCGGACCATGGGGCGCGGCTGCTTCCACACTTCCAGCGCGATCCGCTCCAGCGCGCGCGACGGCACCGCCAGCCCCTGCGCGCGGGCTAGCGCCAGGCGGCGATACCAGTTGCGGGCCGGCTTCAGCCCGCCGGCCTCGTCCTCATTGAAGCCGTCTTCGTGGTGGACCAGCGGCGGCAGCTGCAGCCATTCCCCGAACAGGGTATGGGCCATGACCGCATCCATCGCCCCCCAGTTGTAGGTCAGCACCAGATCATAGCCCCGCATCGCCTCGGCCAAGCGCTGGAGGCGGCGGGGAAAGGGCCTGCCGGCGAGGTCCGGAAAGGCGGGCCAGGCAACGCTGAGGCGCGGGTCGATCAGGTGCGCCGCGCCGCGCGCCTCGGCCAGCGAGGAGACGACGGCGTGTTCGATCCCTGTCCCGAACAGGTTCATCAGCTTGACCGAGCGGACTTCCTTGCCGCCCGGATCGAAGCTGGAATGCAGGTGCAGCAGGCGCGGCTTGCGCTTGCTTTCGGCCTTCGCGCCCCCCGACACGCTGGCTCAGCCGATCCGCGCCAGCAGGCGGTCGATCGCGGCGACCGCTTCGGGCTCGTCGAGCATCGGCGCGTGGCCGACGCGCGGCACGGTCACCGCCTCGGCGCCCGGCAGCATGGCCAGCATCTTCGCCTGCGTTTCGGCGGAAATGAGTTCGGACAGCTCGCCGCGCAGCAGCAGCACCGGACGGCCCGCCAGCGCGGCAACCCCCGGCCACATGTCCACCCCCGCCTCGCCGCCCGGCTTGCTGAACGGCTCGGCGATCCGCATGTCGTAATCGTAATGGATCCGCCCGTTGCTGGTCACCACCATGCAGCGCTTGGCCATGGCCAGCCAGTCCGCAATCTCCCAGTCGGGGAAGATGTCGCCCTGGCTTTCCTCCAGCGCGCGGGCGGCGTGCATCCAGGTGGGGAAATTGCGCCCCTGCCCGACATAGCCGCGAATCCGCTCAAGCCCCTCCGGCTCGATCACCGGCCCGACATCGTTGAGCAGCGCCCCCGCCAGCCGCTGCGGCGCGGTCATCGCCATGATCATGGTCATCAGCCCGCCCAGCGAAGTGCCGAAGGCGACGACCCGCTCGATCCCCAGCTCATCCAGCAGCAGGGTCACGTCGTCGACATATTGCAGCGGGTTGTAGCTGTCGGAATCCTTGGCATAGGCGCTGTCCCCGCGTCCGCGCAGGTCGGGACAGATCACCCGCCACTCGCCCGCCAGCCGCTCCGCCACCTCTGCGAAATCGCGGGCATTGCGGGTCAGACCGGGCAGGCACAGCACCGGCGGACGATCGTCGCGCCCCGCATAGTCGCGGTAATGCAGCTTGAGCCCGTCCCGGCTCGTCCAGAAACGGTCGGCAAATTCGGTCATAGATTGGTTTCGCGTTTCCTCGAAAAGCCGGCTGGCTTGCAAGTGGCCTTGTTCGCCCCCACTATCGCCGGATGCAGGCCGAACCGCAAGCGTGCCCCTACACGCCCGACACCCCGATTGCCGAGCTTGCCCCGTGGCTGGCCGATCCGGTCAGCGCGGCGGACTTTCCCGCCGCCAGTCTGCGCTTCCGCAACCGGCGCTGGGACGCGGCGGTCGGCCTCGATTCGCTGGACGATGCCGAATGGGTGCGTCACTTCGGCCGGTTCGAGGCCCTGCCCGGCAACCTGCCCCAGCCGCTGGCGCTGCGTTATCACGGGCACCAGTTCCGCACCTACAACCCGGACCTGGGCGACGGGCGCGGCTTCCTGTTCGCGCAGCTGCGCGATGGCGCGGGCCGCCTGCTCGACCTTGGCACCAAGGGTTCGGGCCAGACCCCGTGGAGCCGACAGGGCGACGGACGTCTGACGCTGAAGGGCGCGGTGCGCGAGATTCTCGCCACCGAAATGCTCGAAGCGCTGGGGGTGAACACCAGCAAGACCTTCTCGGTGATCGAGACCGGCGAGGAACTGTTCCGCTCCGACGAGCCGAGCCCGACCCGCTCCGCCGTGCTGGTGCGCCTCAGCCACGGTCATGTGCGGATCGGCACCTTCCAGCGCCTCGCCTACCTTGAAGAGCGCGAACACATGGCCGCGCTGGTGGACTATTGCCTGCGCGAATTTCCCGGCCCTCCTCCGCCGGACGACGCACCGGGACGGGACGAGCCGGCGGTGATCCTGCTGCACCAGGTGGTCGAACGGCTCGCGCGGCTGGCGGCGGAATGGATGACCGCCGGATTTGTCCACGGCGTGCTCAACACCGACAACATGAACGTGTCGGGCGAGAGTTTCGACTATGGCCCGTGGCGCTGGCTGCCGGCATGGGATCCGGGCTTTACCGCCGCCTATTTCGATCATTCCGGGCTCTATGCCTTCGGCCGCCAGCCGGAAGCGCTCTACTGGAACTGCGGACAACTGGCCGTGGCGCTGCGCGCCCTGGCCGAGGCGCCGCCGCTGGTCGCCGCGCTCGAACGGTTCGGGCCGCTCTACCAGGCGGCGCTGGCCGAACGCTTCCTGTGGCGGCTGGGGCTTGTCTCGCAGGGCGAGGAAGCCGACACCCTGCTGATCGGCGAGGCGGAGCGCTTCATGCGCGAGACGCAGGCCAGCCCCGACGCGTTCTTCCACCGCCACCGCCATGGCCGCAACCCGCCGGACGGCCCCTTTGGCGAGGCGCTGCGCCGCTATGCTCCCGCCGGGGCCGACGATCCGCTGTGGGCTGAGGAGGCGCCGCCCACCCTGCTGATCGAGCGGGTCGAGGAGATCTGGGCCGCCATCGCCGCAAAGGACGATTGGCAGCCGCTGGCGGAACAGGTAGCCGCCATGCGCCGGCTCGGCGCGGCACTGGCGGCGGATTAAAGGAATAATCAGGCTTATCGCCTAGCCAGAGTGACAAGCCTTCCGATTCTCGCGGCTTGGGTCTAAGGATTCCGCCGGGAACCCGGGGTCGCAGCCGGCAAGGACGGGGTGGATTAATTGAGCAGTACGCACATCGTATCCTACGAGCCCGCCACCGGCGCCGAACTGTGGCGCGGGAAGCGCGGCAATGTCGACGATATCGTCGGCCGCGCCCGGCGTGCCTGGCCGGCCTGGGCGGCGCAGCCGCTCGCCACCCGCATGGAACTCGTCCGCCGCTTCGCCAATGAAGTGCGCAAGGAAAACGACAAGCTCAGCACCCTGATCGCGCGAGAAACCGGCAAGCCGCTGTGGGAAGCGCGGACCGAGGTCGAAAGCGTCATCAACAAGGTCGAAATCTCGATCCGCGCCTATGCGGAGCGGACTTCGCAGCGCAAGCTCGACAACGCGCTGCAGGGGACCGCTGCCGTGCGCCACAAGCCGCATGGGGTCATGGCGGTGCTGGGGCCGTACAATTTCCCGGCGCACCTGCCCAATGGCCACATTGTCCCGGCGCTGATCGCGGGCAACGCCATCGTCTTCAAGCCGTCGGAAAAGACCCCGGCGACGGGCGAACTGCTGCTGCAGTGCTTCCACCGCGCCGGCATCTCCGCCGCCGTGGTCCAGCTGCTGGTCGGCGGGCCGGAGGAAGGCCAGCAACTGATCGCCCACGAAGGGGTGGACGGGGTGCTGTTCACCGGCTCCGCCCACACCGGCATCGCGATCAACCGCAAGCTCTCCTCCCGGCCGGACAAGATCGTCGCGCTGGAAATGGGCGGCAACAACCCCATCGTCGTGTGGGACACGCCCAAGGTGACCGACGCGGCGGCGCTGGTCGTCCAGTCCGCTTTCACCAGCGCCGGCCAGCGCTGCACGGCGGCGCGGCGGCTGATCGTCAAGTCGACGATGTACGACGCGCTGATCGCCGAGGTGAAGCGCCTGTCGGACCGGATCATCGTCGGCGCGCCGTTCGACGATCCCGCCCCCTTCATGGGCCCGGTGATCGACAACCAGTCGGCCGACGGCCTGACCGAAAGCTTCCTCTACCTGCTGAGCCACGGCGGCAAGGCGATCAAGCACCTGGTCCGCCCGCGCGACGACCTGCCGTTTCTATCCCCCTCGATCATCGACGTGACCCAGGTCAGGGAACGCCCCGACGTGGAACTGTTCGGGCCGCTGCTTCAGGTGGTCCAGGTGAGCGATTTCGACGAGGCGATTGCCGAGGCGAACAACACCCGCTTCGGCCTTTCGGCCTCGCTCGTGGGCGGAACTCCCCAGGAATACAATCGCTTCTGGGCCAATGTTCGAGCCGGTGTGATCAACTGGAACCGCCCCACCAACGGCGCCAGTTCCTCCGCGCCGTTTGGCGGCGTCGGCCTGTCCGGCAACCACCGCCCGAGCGCCTATTACGCGGCGGACTATTGCGCCTACCCGGTCGCCTCCAACGAGATGGACCAGCCGCGCGCGGTGATCGGCGTGGGCCTGCGCGAGGGCTGAGCCCAGTTTCGCGGGTGCGGCTTCAAAACCCGCTCGTCACCACCTCGACCTGGGTGAACCCTTCAGCTGCAGGGCGCGCATAGATGACGAAGCGCTGGGCGTCCTTGCTGCCGGACACCACCTCGTCCCCGCCCTCGCGCCGCCGCTCGGCGCCGAGTTTGGCAGCGCGGGCGTAGTGAAAGTCGATCACCTCGCCAACCGGCACCGGGGTCAGGTAGCTGACCGCGCGCTGCTTGCAGCCCACCGCATCGCTGCCCGCCGCGACGCGCACGTGGCCGCGCGGATAAGGGGCGAGTTCGCCCGGAAGCGCTGCGGCCCAGCCGAAACCATAGGCCAGCTTCTGCTTGCAGGTGGCAGGCGCAAGGGCCAGCGCATCGGCCATGGCCTGCGGCGTAAATGCCGCGACCAGCCGGGATTCCGAAAGGATCACCCGCGGGGCGGGAGCCGGCGGGACCTTGCCCCCCAGCAGCGCCTCCGCCGCAGCGCGGGCTGCCGCGATTTCTTCCGGGCCCTGCTTGGGCCGGGGCACCTCGCCGCTCGCCGGACCGCCGCCGCTCAGCGCCGCCCCGCCATCGTTCTGCGAAACCAGGTCGGGATCGCTCATCAGCGGATCGGCCAGCGCCGCGCTGACTGCCGGATCGCGGTCGGCACGCGGGTCGGCCTTGTCCGCCTTGTCTGCGCAGGCCGCGAGGACGAGCGGAAGGCCGCAGGCAATGGCAACGGTAACGAGTGCTTGGCGCAAGTCGGATCCCCTTCGATCCGCCCCTTCTGCCGTTCGCGTCGAGCGAAGTCGAGACACGCCAGCGCCAACATGTCCCGACTTCGCTCGACACCAACGGGGCGGGCCGGATTCCACCAGGCAAAAAAAGAACGCCCCCGGCCCGAAGACCGGAGGCGCTCCCCGCAGCACAACAGCGCGACCCGGTGCTGCCAGACAATCCTGTCAGATCAGCGGCAGCGCGAATCGCCCCGGTCGATCTCGCGGCCGAGCAGCGCGCCCGCCGCACCGCCGAGCAGCGCACCGAGCGTGCGGTCGCCGCGGCGGCCTGCCACTTCGTGTCCGAGCAGGGCGCCGACCGCCCCGCCGACCAGCAGGCCGGTGGTGCCGTCCTTGCGGCGGCAGTAATAGTTGCCGTTGTCGCCGCGCCAGACGCGGGTGCTGGCATAGACCGGCTCGCCATAGCGGCCGTCATAGCGCCCGTAATTGCCATTGTAGGCGCCGCCGTAGGAGCCGCGATAGCCGTTCCAGCCGCTACCATAACGGTCCCCGCGCCCGTAATCGCCGCGATAGGTGTCGCTGCGGCGGTAATCGCCCCGGTATTCGCCGCGATGCTGATCGCCGCGATACTGGTCTCCGCGATAGCCGTCGCGATAGTGATCACCGTCGGCGAACGCCGGGGTGGCGGCGGCCATGGCGCCGGGAACGGCAAGGGCAAGCAAGGCGGTCTTGAAGCGAAGGGTCATGGCACGTACTCCGTGATTCGTTGCGTTCAGCTTTAAGCCCTCCAACCTGAACGACCCGCAACGTGCCTGTCAGCAAGCAGCCACGCCGCCCTTGCCCCGGTCCCCTCGCGCGGCTAGCCGAAATGCCATGTCCGGTAATGCCCCCCAGCCGCAGCGCGGCGGCCTGCCCTTTGCGCTCGGGGCGCACCTCGTCTGGGGCCTGCTGCCGCTGTATCTGATGCTGGTGCGGCACGTGCCGGCGTTCGAATTCGTGGCCTGGCGAGTGCTGTTCACCCTGCCCTTCTGCCTGGCGATTATCGCGCTGCGCCGGCAGGGACCGGAACTGCGCGCCGCGCTTGCCAATTGGAAAGTGCTGCGCCTGCTGGTGTTGAGCGCGCTGCTGATCGGGGCGAACTGGACGGTCTACGTCGCCGCGATCCAGGCGGGCCACGTCTTCGCCGCCAGCCTGGGCTACTATCTCACTCCTTTGCTGCAGGTGCTGGCCGGAACGGTGCTGCTGGGCGAAACGCTCAGCCGCCGCCAATGGATCGCCGTTGTGCTGTCGGGCCTTGGCGTCGCGCTGCTGGCGCGCGGCGCGCTGGACATGCTGGGGGTCAGCCTTGCACTGGCGCTCAGCTGGTCGAGCTACGGGCTGGTGCGGCGCTTCGTGCCGGTCGGATCGCTGCCGGGGCTGACCGTGGAAACGATGGTGCTGGCCCTGCCTGCCATGGGCGGTGTTCTGTTGTTCGCGGGCACCCCGGCCGGATCGAGTTTCGGCCACGACCTGCCGACCAGCGCGCTGATCGCCGCCGCCGGGGCAATTACCGCCGTGCCGCTGCTGCTATTCGCCATCGCCGCGCGCCGGATGGACTTTTCCGCGCTGGGCATGGTCCAGTTCACCTCGCCCACGGTCGTGTTCCTGCTGGGCCTGACCATGTTCGGCGAGCCGCTCGATCCGGTCAAGCTGACCAGCTTCGCGATCATCTGGGCGGCGATCGCCCTGTTCGTCTGGGACCTGATCGCCGCGCGCCGCAAATCAGCCGATAAAGCGCCAGCCTAGCGTCTCGCCCGCGTGGAACGGCACGATCGGCGTACCGTTCGCGTCGATCACCGCCGGCACTTCGCACGGCGCCTTTTCCAGCGTGACCGAGGTCGGGTTGACCGGCAGGCCATAGAAGGCCGGACCGTTGAGCGAAGCAAAGGCCTCGAACCGGTCGAGCGCGCCTTCCTCCTCGAACACGGCGGCATAGCTTTCCAGCGCATAGGGCGCGTTGAAAATGCCCGCGCAGCCGCAGGCGGCTTCCTTGGCGGCGACGGCATGGGGCGCGCTGTCGGTGCCGAGGAAGAACTTCGCGCTGCCCCCGGTCGCCGCCTTGCGCAGCGCCAGCCGGTGATGCTCGCGCTTGGCGACCGGCAGGCAATAGGCGTGCGGGCGAATGCCGCCCGCGAACATCGCGTTGCGGTTGATGTGGAGGTGCTGCGGCGTGATCGTCGCGCCCACGTGGGGCGCGGCGGCCTCGACGAACTGCGCGGCATCCGCCGTGGTGATGTGTTCGAACACCACCTTCAGCGCCGGGAAGCGGGCAATCAGTGGGGCCATGACCCGCTCGATGAACACCGCCTCGCGGTCGAAGATGTCGATTGCCGGGTCGGTCACCTCTCCGTGGACCAGCAGCGGCATGCCGATTTCCTGCAACGCCTCCAGCGCCGGGTAAATGTTGGCGACATCGGTGACGCCGTGGGCCGATCCGGTGGTCGCATGGGCGGGATAGAGCTTGGCGGCGGTGAACACGCCCTCTGCATGGCCGCGCCGCAGCTCGTCCGGGTCGATCCCGTCGGTCAGGTAGGCGACCATCAGCGGCGCGAAGTCGAGATGCTGCGGCAGGGCGGCCAGGATCCGGTCGCGATAGGCCGCCGCCGCGTCCACCGTGCTGATCGGCGGCGAAAGGTTGGGCATCACGATCGCGCGGGCGAACTGGCGCGCGGTGTGGGGCAGCACGCCCGCCATCACCGCACCGTCGCGCAAGTGGACGTGCCAGTCGTCGGGCCGGCGGATGGTCAGGCGAGTCGCGGTGCTGGTCATGCCGCGCGCATACCGCAGCGCGCCGCGCGATGACAGCTTGTCGTCCCCGCTCGGCGGTTCGTCGAACCCGTTCGACGGCTGACCGGCAGCCTGCCCCCTCCATCGAAGCCCGCGCGCCTGCCCCGGCCCGGCCCGCTAGGCGCGAGGATGAAGGAAAGGCCGCCAATGCGCGGCATCATGGGGAGAATTCATGCGCTCGTTGCACCGCCTCGCGGCATCCACCCTTGCGCTCGCCGCTGCCCTGCCGACGACGGCGCTGGCGCAAAGCACAGGGGAAAATGCGGTCGCATCGGCCGAGGACGCTTTCGGCACCTTCACCGGGCACGAGCAGATCGGCGTCTATGACGAAGGCAACGTGCGCGGATTTTCCCCCGGGACGGCAGGCAATTACCGGATGGAGGGGATGTATTTCGACATCCAGGGCAGCCTCGGCAACCGGGCGATCGAAGGCTCGACCATCCGCGTCGGCCCGGCGGCGCAGGGCTATGCCTTCCCCGCGCCGACGGGCATCGTCGACCTCCAGCTCAAGAAGGCGGGCGAGAAGCTGACCGTGGCGCCCTTTGCCTCGGTCGACAGCTTCGGCTCGCGCAGTTTCGAACTTGATGCGCAGGTGCCGCTGGCGGGCAAAGAGCTGACGCTCGCCGCCGGGGTTGGAATCGGCCGCAGCCGCTATGGCACGGGCGGCGGGGCGAACGATTTCAGCGTGGGCGTGGTTCCGCGCTGGCGGCCGAGCAGCAATGTCGAGGTGCTGGCCTTTTTCAACCACCGCCGCGATTCCAACCAGGACGCGCAGCCGCTCTATTTCGCCACCGGCAGCTTCATTCCCGCCTATGTCGCGCGCGACAACCACCCCGGCCCGGACTGGGCGAAAAGCGACAACCGCAGCACGGCCTATGGCCTGGCCGGCCACGCCAACCTGGGCGACTGGACGGTGCGCGCCGGCGTGTTCCGCTCGCGGTTCTCGCAGGATTTCGGCTATGCGAACCTCGTCGGGATCAACGCCGACACCAGCACCGATCGGATGGTCTATGCCTTCCCCGGCAGCAAGGCGGCATCGTGGAGCGGCGAACTGCGCCTCTCCCGCCGCATCCCGGACGGCAGCCGCGCGCACCTGATCACCGCCTCGCTGCGCGGGCGCTCGATCGACGCGCATTATGGCGGGGGCGACCTGGTGGAACTGGGCAGCGCTGCGCTCAACCAGCGGATTCGTCCACCGCGCCCCGCCTTCACCTTCGGCGCCCAGACCGATGACGAGACGCGGCAGGTGACGGCCGGGATTTCCTACAGCCTGCGCTGGGATGGCATCGGTGAAGTGACCGCCGGCGTGCAGCGCAGCCACTATGTGAAGCGAGTCGCCACCCCCGGCGCGCCGCTGGCCGAGGGGACGAGCGACGTAACCCTGCCCAGCTTCAGCGCAGCCGTGCCGGTGACGAACAAGCTGGCGCTCTACGGCAGCTACGTGCGCGGGCTGGAGGACGCCGGCACCGCGCCGGGCTATGCCGCCAACGCCAACCAGGTGCTGCCCGCGATCCGCACCAGCCAGTACGATTTCGGCCTGCGCTGGTCGCCGGTGAAGGACACCACGCTGATCCTGGGCTATTTCCACATCTCCAAGCCCTACATCGATCTCGACGTGAACAACGCCTACCGCGTGCTGGGCAGCGACACCCACGAGGGGATCGAGCTGAGCCTGACCAGCAACGTCACGAAGCACCTGCGGATCGTTGCGGGCGGGGTGTGGCAGGACCCCAGGGTGACGGCTTCCAGCACCATCGCCGAGCCGGTCGGCAAGCGCCCCGTCGGCCTGCCGCGCCTGCGCACCCGATTCAACGTCAACTGGACCCTGCCCTTCGCTCCGGCCGTGACGCTGGACGCCTATGTCAATCACGAGAGCAGCGCCTATGGCACGGTCGACAATGCCGTGAAGGTTCCCGGCGCCACCCGCGTCGGCGCCGGCGCGCGCTATCGTTTCACCATCGCGGGGCGGCCGGTGACCGCGCGGGTCGGGCTCTACAACATCTTCGACACGCAATTCTGGGTGCCGGTCGGCGGCGGCTATTACGGCTACAACGTCCGCCGCAACGTCCAGGCCTGGCTGACGACGGAATTCTAGGAACGATCCCGGCCCCTTCCGTTCGTGTCGAGCTTGTCGAGACACGAGCTGGAGGGGCTTGGATCATGGGACGCATTGCCAAGCGTGCACGCAGTCCCCACCTTGCGCGCCATGACCGCTACCCGCCTGACCAGCCGCGCCGTGATCCGGCTGTCCCCGCTTGACGAGGGCGAGGATGTCCGCGCCTTCCTGCAGGGCCTCGTCACCAACGACGTGACCGGCCAGCTGCCCGTCTGGACCGCCCTGCTCAGCCCGCAAGGCAAAGTGCTGTTCGATTTCCTCGTCTGGGCTGACGGCGCGGACCTGCTGCTCGATTGCGAGGTCGCCGCCGCCGAAGCGCTGGGGAAGCGCCTGTCGCTGTACCGGCTGCGCCGCCGGATCGGCATCGCGCCCGACCCCGCGCTCGCCGTTCACTGGCAGGCCGGTGACGGTCCCTCGCCCGATCCGCGCCTTGCAGCGCTGGGCCAGCGCCGGCTGAGCAAAGCGGATGGTGAAAGCGCCGAAGACCAATGGCTTGCACATCGCCTTTCACACGGTGTCTGCGAAGGCTCCAGCGAACTGGCTGACCTGCTCTGGCTGGAATGCAACGCCGCCGAACTGAACGGCGTGTCCTTCACCAAAGGCTGCTACGTCGGGCAGGAGAATACCGCGCGGATGAACTGGCGGCAGAAGGTCAACCGGCGGCTGCTCGTGGTGCCGCTGCCGGACAGCGATCCCGCCCGCCAGCGCGCGGCCTGGCCGCAGTTGGGCCTCGCGGTCGATCACCGCCGGGTGGAGGACATCCGCCCGGAATGGCTGCCGGAGTGGTTGAAGTTGGATCAGGACCAGTCCTGAGCAGCCCACCTGGCTTCGCAATGACGATGAAGCGTACTCGACCGTCCTAGCAGGCCTCCGCCGGCCCCAGCCCGGCAACGATCGCTGCATCGACCAGCATCTGCGTCGCCGTTTCCCGCGCGGAATCGCGGTCCAGCCCCAACGAGCGGGTCAGCGGGGCACCCAGCATGGCATCGCCCAGCGCCATCATGCACAGCGCGTGAGCCGCAGGCCGCATCTTGCCGCCGCCATGCTCGTCAAGCTCGCTGACCAGGTCGTGGATCACCTCGACCAGCGGATCGAGCGCGTCCTCGTTGCCGTGGAGCAGCATCCACCCCGCCAGCGCGGCCCCGCCCTCGCGGTCGAACGCGTCGAACGCCAGGTCGACGATTGCACGCGGCGATCCGCCCTCGCCCGCGCGGTTGGACTTGACCGTCTCGGCGATCACTTCGCAGACCTGCTCGGCATGATATTCCGCCAGCGCCTTCTGCAGGCCCGAAGCCGATCCGAAATGGTGCAGCAGGTTGGCGTGGGTGCGGCCGATTCGCGTGGCGACGGCCTTCAGCGTGACGGCCTGCGGACCCAGCTCGATCAGCAGCGCGCGCGCCGCTTCCAGCGCGGCAAGGCGGCTCTCTTCCTGGGTCAGACGTTTTCTAATTGACATGAGTGTAAGTTGCACTAACTTTATTGGTATGAACGCACCTGCAAAATTCCCGCTCGACGTAGAACCCGCCGCAGCTTCGGGCAAGGCGGTTCCGACCCCCGCAGACCTGGTTATCACCGTGCGCGACCAGCGTTTCGGGCGCGAGCAGCGACCCAGCCGCTGGTGGCTGGGCGGCGATCCGATCGGTTCGGCCTGGCACAATGCGCTGTCCGCCACTTTCCCGCGCGGCGAAGCCATGTTCATCGAGGCGGTGAAGGCCTTCCGCGACGGCGCCTCGCCCAAGCTGGAGGCGGAGATCCGCGCCTTCGTTCGCCAGGAGATCAACCACACGCGCGAACACATCGTGTTCAACACCGCGGCCGAGGCGGCGGGCTATGACATGAAGAAGATCGACGACCGTCTGGAAAACGTCATGTCGCAGATCAAGCAGCGCCCGCCGATCGTGAACCTGGCCGCGACCATTGCGCTGGAACACTACACCGCGATCATGGCGCACGAATTCCTCGCCAATCCGAAGCACTTCAAGAACGCCGAGCCGGACACGGCCGCGATGTGGCGCTGGCATGCGATGGAGGAAATCGAGCACAAGGGCGTCGCCTTCGACACCTATCTCCACGCCACCCGCGACTGGAGCCGCTGGCGGCGCTGGAAGCTGAAATCGCTGATGATGATGCTGATCACCCAGAGCTTCATCCGCAACCGCTGGAACGACACGCTCGACCTGCTGGCCCAGGACGGGCTGACCGGCTGGAAGGTCAAGGCCAGGCTCGCGTGGTATCTGTTCGGCACCCCCGGCGTCCTGCGCAAGATCGTGCCGGCCTGGTTCGCCTACTTCATGCCCGGCTTCCACCCCTGGAAGCACGACGACCGCGCCCTGATCGGCAAGGCCGAAAGCGAATTTCCCGACGCGGTGATGCCGGCCACGGCCTGATCGATCACCGCGAGTTGAAATCGAAAAGGCCCCGCCGGATGGCGGGGCCTTTCTGTTTTGGGTCAGGCGGCTCGCATCACCCCTGCGGCGTCATCGTCCCCGTCGCAATCGCACGGCGGACCAAGCCGGATGCGGTGTTCAACGGATTGCGCGACATAGCCCCGCGACAGGCTGAAGCGCTGGCGCAAATGCCCGGTCGGCCGGAAACCGACCTTGCGCAGCACCGCGCCCGACGCGGGATTGTCGATGAAATGCCCGGCCACGATATCGCGGTGGCCAAGCACCCTGGCCAGCCGCAGCACGGCACGCGAGGCTTCGGTCGCATAGCCCTTGCCCCAGTGTTCGCGGGCGAACCAGTAACCCAGTTCCACCTCGCCATTGCTCTCCGCCAGGCCGACGCAGCCGATCAGCTCCGCCGGGGCGCTGCTGGTCGGCAGGGTCACGAAGAAGTGCGGGCAGCGCTGATCCTGCGGCTGACTGGCGAACCTGCGCGCATCGTCTGCCGTGTAAGGCCAGGGCGCCTGGGCGAGGTTCTTCACCACGCCCTCGTCGCCGATCCGGCCGAGCAGTTCTTCCCAGTCCTCGGGCCAGCCCGGCCGAAGGAACAGCCGTTCGCTGCGAATGAACATTACTGAATTCTCCCGTGGTCCATCCCGCAGGCCCGATCTAGGCCGGCCAGGTGACAAAGCCATTACGCCTGCGCCGGGATGACCTCTGTACGGGGCATCCGGTTCCAGGCGACTGAGGGAGAATCAAAAAAGGGAGACGGGTTGGCCCCTCTCCCTCGTTCGGCCGGCTCGTTGCGTCCGGCGGGGCCATCCCATCAAGGATGGCCCGTTATCGACCATCCGTTATTCGGCGGCAGCTGCCATGTCGACCGACACGTACTTGCGGCCCAGCTTGCCGTCGTGGAAGCGTACGCGACCTTCGGCGAGCGCGAACAGGGTGTGATCCTTGCCCATGCCGACATTGTTGCCCGGGTACACGCGGGTGCCACGCTGACGGATGATGATGTTGCCGCCGATCACTTCCTGACCGCCGAACTTCTTCACGCCAAGGCGACGGCCAGCCGAATCACGACCGTTACGCGAGGAGCCGCCTGCTTTCTTGTGTGCCATGTCGATCTACTCCGGATTCTTATTCAGCAGCCGCAGCGGCTTCAGCGGGGGCGGCCTTCTTGGCCGCAGCCTTCTTCGCCGGGGCTTCGCCACCGACGGCGACGATGCGCAGCAGGGTCATCTGCTGGCGATGGCCGTTCTTGCGACGATAGTTGTGGCGGCGACGCTTCTTGAAGACGATCACCTTTTCCGACTTCGCCTGAGCGATGATTTCGGCCGAAACCACGACGCCCTTGGCATCCTTGATCTCGCCGCCGTCACCGGCCAGCAGGACATCGCCCAGGGTAATGGTCTCACCAGCTTCGCCAGCCAGCTTCTCAACCGCGATCTTGTCTCCGGCGGCAACCCGATACTGCTTGCCGCCCGTGCGCACTA